>CASEFP010000086.1 GCA_949287225.1 uncultured Lentisphaeria bacterium | reverse complement strand
GAAAAAATCGAACAGGCGTTCATCGAGATCATCCGCGAACGGCGGCACGACAGCATCGGGAACATCGCCAAGGGGTTTCTGTTCATGGGGTCGCGCATCTACCGGCGGCTGGTTCAGTTCCGGATCTGGATGTATGACAACCGCGTGATCCGGAACCGCGCAATCGGCTGCCTGGTGGTCAGCATCGGCAATCTCTCCTGCGGCGGGACCGGCAAAACGCCGGTGGTGGAGGTGTTCGCCAAGACGCTCAGCCGGCAGGGGCGGCGCGTCGCGGTGCTGAGCCGGGGCTACCGGAGCCGCGACAGGTCGATCTGGTCGAAACTCCGCAAGAAATTCTCGTCCAGAAAGATGGAAGTTCCGCCGCGCGTGGTCTCCGACGGAAAGGATCTTCTGCTGGACTCGATGACCGCGGGCGACGAGCCCTTCATGCTGGCCTCCAATCTCAAGAACGTCGTCGTGCTGGTCGACAAGGACCGCGTCAAATCGGGTCTGTATGCGATCGACGAATTCGGAACAGATACGCTGATTCTGGACGACGGGTTCCAGTATCTGCGGCTCAAGGCGCACATCAACATCCTGCTCGTCGATTCGACCGCGCCGTTCGACAACCATCATGTCCTGCCGCGCGGGCTTCTGCGCGAGCCGATCAAGAACATCAAGCGCGCCGACTATATTTTCCTGACGAAATCGGACGGCTCGCCGAAACTGCGCCATCTGAAAGCCTTTCTCCGGCGTCAGAACCACCGGGCGGAGATCATCGAATGCTGCCATCGTCCGCAGTATCTCGAAGATGTGTTCGACCGGGGACGGCGGCTTCCGCTTTCGGAGCTCAGGGGAAAGAAAATCGCCTCGATTTCCGCGATCGCGAATCCGGCGAGCTTCAATGCGTTTCTCCGCGAGTTCGGCGGGACGATCGTGCTGGAAAAGCATTTCGCCGACCATCACCGCTACCGCCAGCAGGAGATGATCGACTTCGTCAAGGACGCCAAGGCGGCCGGCGCGGAATTCATCATGACGACCGAAAAGGACGCCGTGCGCATGCCTCGGCTCGACCGGCGCGACATTCAGATTCTTTTCCTGCGCGTGGAGATCGACATTCTGAGCGGGCAGGAGAGCTTCGACCAGTGCATTTCAAGAATCTGCTTCGTCTGAGCAGAACGACACCTTGTTTTTCCGCCGCAGTGGAGCATGGACCCTTTCCGGGAAAATCCGCTGAAACGGGCTTGAAAGTTGCCATGGCGAACTTATATTAATACGTTTTGATTTTTTTAACCACAAGGATGGAAAAAATGGCAAAAACCTACAAGATCGCTTGCCTTCCCGGCGACGGGACGGGTCCGGAAGTCATAGCCGAGGGCGTGAAAGTCCTCAAGGCTGCGGCAAAGAAGTTCGGTTTCTCAATGAAGTTCGACACCTTTGACTGGGGTGGAACGCGCTACGTCGAACAGGGTTCGATCATGCCCGACGACGCAACGGAAATCCTGAAGAAATACAATGCGATTTACCTCGGCGCGATCGGACGGCCCGATGTGGCGCCCGGCATTCTGGAGAAGGGCATTCTGCTCAAGCTCCGCTTCGACCTGGATCAGTATATCAACCTGCGGCCCGTGAAGCTCTATCCGGGCGTCGAGACCCCGCTTGCCAACAAGACACCCGAGGACATCGACTATGTTGTCGTGCGCGAGAACTCCGGCGACGTCTACACCGGCATGGGCGGCGTCGCGCGCAAGGGCACCGCGGACGAGGTGGCGATTCAGGAAATGGTCTACACCCGCACGCAGGTGGACCGCTGCCTGAAATTCGCGTTCGAGCTTGCGAAGAAACGTCACTCGAAGAAGAATCCGTGGCGCGGACTCTCCAAGGAGGACATCGCCGCCGGAAAGACCTGCAAACTCACGCTCTGCGGCAAGACCAACGTCCTGACCTACGTCTTCAATCTCTGGGAGCGCGCGTTTCACGAAATGGCCGTCAAATACCCGGAAGTCAAGATCGACTACTGCCATGTTGACGCCACCTGCATGTGGATGGTCAAGAATCCGGAATGGTTCGACGTCATCGTCACGACCAACATGTTCGGCGACATCATCACCGACCTCGCCGCCATGACCTCCGGCGGCATGGGCGTCGCCGCGGGCGGAAACCTCAATCCGGAAGGCATCAGCATGTTCGAGCCGATCGGCGGCTCCGCGCCGAAATACACGGGACTGGGCGTGATCAACCCGCTCGCCGCGATCCTCTCCGGCGCAATGATGCTGGATTATCTCGGCGAAGCGAAGGCCGCGCGCGCGATTGAGAAGAGCGTCGAATTTGTGACCGGCAAAAAGCTCAAGAGCATGTCCGCCGGAAAGATGGGGTATTCGACAAAACAGGTCGGCGACCTCGTCGTCAAAAACCTCTGACGCCTTTTCACACTTCAGCCGCCCGTGCGGCGGCTGAATCCTGACTCGGCGAGTTTCCAACGGAACTTTCCGAGTCAGGAGCTTCCCCTGAAAAAACACACCAAAGGGATCCTCATGACTTCGAACACCTCCCGCTGTCTTCTGTGGACGGATACATCGCGTTCCCCCTATATGAACATGGCCGTGGACGAGCTTCTGCTGGAGCACGCGCCGGAATTCGGCGCGCCGGTGCTCAGGTTCTACGGCTGGAATGAACCATCCGCGTCGTTCGGCTACTCCCAGCCGATTGCCGCCGTCACACGCGGGGGACTGACCCTTGTACGTCGCCCGACGGGCGGCGGCGTGGTCTATCACGACTGCGACCTGACCTACACGCTGGCAATCCCGCCGGGACACCCGATCTGCGGGCTCGACCGCATGGAGAGCTACCGCGTGATCCACGAGCCGATCATGCGCGCGATTCTGCATCTGGGCAAGGGTGCGCACCTCGCGCCCGACCTCGGGGAAAAGCACGACCGCGCAACGCTCCAGTGCTTTGTTTCGCCGTCGCCGAACGATGTTCTCGCTTCCGACGGCGTCAAACTCGCGGGCGCGGCGCAGCGCAGGACGAGAAACGGCATTCTGCATCAGGGAAGCGTGAGTCTGAAGGCCGCCGACGGGAACCGCGATGCGATCATGGACGCAATCCGGAACGCGTTCGAAGAAGAGCTCTCATTCGTCTATGAACCGTTTGCCGTTCCGGAAACGCTGCTTGCCGCGGCGGAGGAGCTCGCAGTCCGGAAATACGCCACGGACGCATGGAACGTGGACAAGGTGACGCCATGCTGATCGCCGATCTGCCGAAACTCCAGCGCGTCATCGGCATCCGGTTCAGCGACCCGAAACTGCTCCGGGAAGCAGTGACGCACAAATCCTACGCCGCCGAATTCAATCTGAAATATGACAACCAGCGCCTTGAATTTCTCGGCGACGCCGTCGTCCAGATCATTCTGACGAAACATCTCTTTCACCGTTACACAAATCTCCAGGAGGGGGATCTGACGAAAATCCGTTCCGCGCTGGTGAATCAGGATTCTCTTGCCAGGTTCGCACGCTCGATTTCGCTCGGCGACTATCTGCTCCTCGGACGCGGCGAAGCAGAATCTCACGGCAACGCCCGCGACTCCACCCTCTCCGACGCGTTCGAGGCGCTCTGCGGCGCAATCTATCTGGATCAGGGCTCCCAGCGTGTGGCATCGTTTCTCCTGGAAATTCTTCAGGAGAACTGTGCGGACCCCTCCGAACTTCTGCATTCGCTGAATCCCAAAGGTGCGCTTCAGGAATATGCGCAGGAACATTTCGGAAAAGCACCCGAATACCGGACACTTTCGGTCAGCGGCCCGCCGCATGATCCCGTTTACGAGGTGGAGGTTCTGGTGAACGGCCGTCTTCTCGGACACGGGCACGCGGCAAAACGCAAGCTTGCCGAACAGTCCGCCGCATCCGCAGCGCTGGAGGCGATCCGCCGGGAGGAAAAGGAGAACAGCGGAGCCTGACCGCCTTCCGCCTCAGAGCAGCGCGTTCAGTTTTGAAAAAACGCGCAGGGCGTTTTCATAAAAGACCGCCTCGCGGTGCTCCTCGGGAATGATGCTTTCTATCACCCCGATATAGGAAGGGATGTTGATCAGCGGCCAGTCGGAACCGTACATGAGCCTGCTGTAATCGTCCATGTAGGCCATCCAGGTTTTCAGATGCTCGAGATAGCCGCGGTTCTTCCGGCAGTATTCCTCCGTGGTGAAATATCCCGCGGCGAGTCCGGAAAGATCCAGATAGACGTTGTCGTTCTTGATCGCGACCTCGGTGGCGTCGACAATCCACGGGCTGCCGTAATGGGCGATGACAAACCGGACGTCGGGAAACGCGACCGCGACCTCGTCCACTGCAAGCGGGTGCGAGTATTTCAGGAGCGCGCGCGAAGAGGCCGTATCGCCGGAATGAAACACCACGGGCACGTCGAATTCACGCGCGAGTTCATAGAAGGGATAATTGCGTTTGTCTCCGGGATAGACGGCATCGTATCCGGGATAGAGCTTGATGCCGACGCACTGTTTTGTCGCAAGCACCTTGCGGAACTCCTCAAGCGTGGGCTCCATGTTGCACTGGTCAAGCTCCATGCCGTTGACTCCGGCGCAGTAGACAATGCAGGATGGCTGGTTGTAGTGCTGTGCGTCGAATTCCCCAGCAAGATCAATGATCCCCGGATAGCAGACGTCGGGCTTGTGTTTCGGATTGTGCGTCCCCATGGCGATTCCGAAAACGATGTTGTTCTCCCGGAAGGTCTGGACCAGATGCGCGGCGGTGTTTTCGTGTTTCGCTTCGCGCGCAATCCGGGCAAATCCCTGATGGTCGGAAAAATGCATGTGTGCGTCGATGATTTTCATTCCTGCTCCAGTCTCCGGCGGGTAACGCGCGCCGACTGAAAAAATATACACCAATGGCCGTTTTTTTCAAATATGCCGCCGGAGACAATGAGCATTTCCCGGAGGAATCGGGAAAAAAGGCAAGAGCATTGAAGAAGGGAAGCGGCATCTCCACAGCTCTCCTGTAAAAAAAACGGACGGAACGGCAGAACCGTCCCGTCCTTGTCATACGTGACGCAGAAGCCCTCAGAAAAAATTCCCGGAGAGATAATCGTAACTCATCTTGAGCGAATCGAACGGAGAGCCGGGACAGACGTCCTGCTCGACGATGTACCAGAGGCACCCCGCCTCGTCCGCCGCGTCGAGAATGGGTTTCCATTCCAGATTTCCGCTGCCGATTTCGGTCATGATCTGCTTGCCGTCGCGGAATCCGCTGTCCTTCAGGTGGAGCAGCGGCATGCGCCCGGCAAGTTTCCGCACCCATGTGACGGGATTTGCGCCGCCCTGCTGCACCCAGTAGGTGTCCGGCTCGCCCTTGAGGTTTTCGCCCGTCGAACCGGAGTAAAGGATGTCGAGCACGGTCCGGCCGTTGAATTTTTCAAATTCGAGCGCATGATTGTGATAGCAGAGCGTGATTCCGGCGGCCCTGAGTTTTGCGCCTACGGTATTGAGGTCGTCGGCCAGTTTCAGGCAGTCCGCCTCGCTTGTCCACTTGACGTGCGGATAAGGATATGCCGTATAGGGGCACTTGACGGCATGCAGGCGCTCAATCACCTCGTCGGTCCTGTCGAAAAGCAGAGCGCCGGAATCATGCGATGCGCAACAGACCAGTCCCTCGCCGTCGAGAATGGCGGCAAGTTCCCTGTTGTCAATGGGCCCGAGCCCGGAAATCTGAACCGCGTCGTAGCCGATCGCCTTGATCTTCTTCATGGATTCGGCGATTTCCTTCGGCGTTTTCGTGTATTCGCGGATCGTGTAGAGCTGCGCCGCGAGATTCTTTTTGCAGAGTTTCATGATAAAAACCTCCTCTGGTTGGTTGAAACAATGACTGGATGAAGATTCCCGCCTGTCCGGATTCAGTAGATGGAATTCGGATAATAGAAGAACTTCGCATTTTTCGGCGTGATCACGTCCGCCGGAACCGTGACGCGTTTTTCCTGCGTTTTCGGCTTGCCCTTGAGATGCGCGACGGCATGTTCGACGCCGTAGGCGATCATCCGCGGCGGATAGGTCACGTTGAACTGGACAAGCGGATCCTTGTCAAGCACTTTTTTGACGATCGTTTTCGCGCCGCCTCCGCCGATCATCAGCTTGATGTCTTTGCGCCCGGACTCCTGATACGCCTTCAGCGCGCCGAGCAGCACATCGTCATCCCCCGCCCAGACCGCGTCGATCTTCGGATATTTCTGGAGGAAATTCTCCATGAGCTTCAGCCCTTTTTCCGTGCTCCAGTAGGAGGTCTGGGACTCGAGGATCCGAATGCCGGGATATTTCTTCATGACCTCTTTGAACGCATCGACCCGAAGCGTATTCACCTCGCAGGGGATGCCTTCCATGATCAGAATGTCGCCCTTCCCTCCGAGCTTCTTCGCCATCTCCTCGGCGCAGGTGCGGCCGAATCCGGCATTGTCGCCGGCGATGGTCAGGTTCTGCACCTCCTTCGCCAGCCCGCGGTCCACGACGACCAGATAGACGCCCTTCTTCACGGCCTGTTCACAGATTCCGGTCAGAGGCGCCGGTTCCTGCGGCAGAAGCACAAGCGCATCGACATCCTGCACCAGCATGTTTTCAATCTTGCTGACCTGGTCCGCCGAATCCTTCGCGGTGGAAATGAGGATCCTGAGATTCGGATCCCGTGCCTCCATTTCGCGCTTGACCTGTTCCGCCCACCATACGACGCCGCCGGTCCATCCGTGATCCGCGCTCGGGATCGAAATCGCAACCTTGAGCTTGCCGTCATCCTGCTGCTTGCCGCACCCGGATGCCAGGAACAGCACCGCCGCACAGGCCAGCACCGCTCGTGTCATTCTGAATAAATTCATATTCCCCTTTCCTCCGTGTTTTCTTCCCGATGCACGGATGCGGTTTTCCCGCACCCTGTTCCACTCCCGGGAATCATACCATATCCGTTGATAAGGTAAAATACCCGTTTTCCCGCTCACTTTCAAGAGGGAATCCCCCGGCATTCGGGATATTTTTCCATTGTCCATGCGCCCGGAGAACCGGACAGCGGGAGGGGTTCAGCCACCTTCACGGAATTTTTTCGGCGTGGTCCCCACACTGCGGCGGATCACTCTGGAAAAATAGCTTTCATCAGTAAAGCCGCACTCCTTGGCGATGTCGGAAATCGGCAGAATCGTCTCCTGAAGCAGCGAAAGAGCCCGCTGAATCCGAAGCCGTCCCAGATATTCGCTCGGCGGAAGATGCATTTTCTCCTGAAAGAGCCTGCGCAGCGTCGAGCGGCTCACGCCAAGCTCATCGGCGATGGAATTGATGTTGAGGTCGGGGTCTCCGCAGCGTTCGCGGCAGAGGCGGATCACCTCGCAGACAATGCGTCCCTCCCGGGTGGATCGGTCCTCCCGCCCCCCTGCCCGCGCGAGAATCGAAGAGGCCACCGACACCATCTCGCGCCATGCGTAGGGGGTCATCTCCTGAAGAAGCTCCTCCAGACGGATGAACAGCTCATGCGGACAGCTTCCCGCATGAAAACAGGCGTGCGGATAACCATAGGAGAGCATGAAATCCTCCGCGCCGTCCCCGTCGAAGGTGAACCAGCGGTATTCCCAGGATTCCGTCCGCGCCCCCTGATAATGGGGCTCTCCGGGCAGACGGTAGAAGACATCCCCCTCGTGCAGAATCTGTTCCTTCCCGTCAATCAGGAACTCGCCCTCGCCCGAGATCCCCCAGAAAACCTGGACAAAGGGCTTGGCACCCGCCTCCACCCGCTCATAGAAGCGTTTCAGGCGGATGTAGTGGCCGACGGAACGCAGACAGAACGGCAGCGGAAGATCCGGTTTCACATTCGGTTCCGGCCGGTGAATGCAGCTCGGACTGTTCGGTTCGGGGGAACGCATCGGAGCCTCACTGCGTCACAAGATTGACCGGCGCGCCGGAGAGATACGCACGGACGTTGGACGCGCAGACGGCGATCAGGCGCTTCCGCGCCTCGAACGACGCCCAGGCGACGTGCGGCGTGATCACGCAGTTTTTCGCGGTAAGAAGCGGATTGTCGGCGGGCGGAGGTTCCGTGGAAAGCACATCGAGCCCGGCTCCCGCGATCCGCCCCTCATTCAGCGCGGAGGCAAGCGCGTGCTCGTCCACCAGACCGCCGCGCGCGGTGTTGATGAGAAGCGCCGTCTTTTTCATCTTCGAAAGCGTATCGGCATTGACCAGTCCGCACGTCGCCTCCGTCAGCGGGCAGTGCAGGGATACGATGTCGCTTTCGGCAAAAAGGGCTTCCATCGGGACAAACCGGACGGAAGGGACCGCCTTCGGTGTCCGGGTGAAAGCAAGAACATTCATGCCGAACGCCTCCGCGATCCGCGCCGCAGCCGACCCGATCGAGCCGAATCCGACGATCCCGAGCGTCAGTCCGGCAAGCTCGCGGGACTGCCCGAGCGAAAAGGTGAAATCCGGGCAGCGGCACCACGCGCCGTCCGCGACGGCCTGCGTGTATTTCCCCACGCGGTTCATCAGTTCCAGAATCAGCGCGAAAACAAACTGCGCCACGGAGTTTGTGCTGTAAGCGGGCACATTGCTGACCAGAATCCCGCGTTCGTGCGCGGCGGCAAGATCGACGACATTGTAGCCGGTCGCCTGAACCGCGATGAATTTGAGTTTCGGAAGCTGTTCCATGATCTTTCTTGAGATCACGGACTTGTTGGTCAGGATGATCTCGGCGTCGGCGGCGCGTTCGACAATCTCCTTGTCGGAATTGCATCTCACATAGACGCGGCAGTCGCCCATTGCCTCGATTTCCCCCCAGGAAAGGTCGCCGGGATTGGCGGCGAATCCGTCCAGAATCACGATTTTTCTGCGCTGCATTCTTCTTCTCTCCCTGCTGCTTGACCGTTCAATATACGCGCAGAAACAGCGGGATTCAAATCGTTTTGCCGTGCATTTTCTTGCAAAAACGCCCGGAGCGCGTATAGTATCCCTTCCGCGTTCCCGCGGAAAAAGGAGACACAGGATTCAGACAATATGGAACTCATCATCACCCTTCCCGCACTCTGCGCGAGAATCTTTTCCAACACCTACTCCAATGTCGTCCAGAAACAGCTGACGGAAGGCGGAGAACCGTCTCTCAAGGTCAACTGCTGTTCCTACCTTGTGCTCAGCGTGTTCATGCTTCCCTGCCTGCCTTTTCTCGCGCTTGAGACGTGCAACACATCGTTCTGGATGCCGATGATCCTTTCGGGGATCCTCGCGGCGGCGGGAAACGGCTGCCTCATCAAGGCGCTCAGCAGAGGGGAGCTTTCCGTGCTCGGGCCGCTCAACTCCTACAAAGTCGTGGTCAGCATGATCGCGGCGTTTTTCCTGATCGGCGAAACGCCGGGGATTCCGGGAGTGACCGGCATTCTGCTGATCTTCGGGGGGAGCTTCGCACTCCTGCGTCGAGGAGACACCGAACAATTCTCCTTAGCACTGTTTCTCCGCCCCGAGGTTCAATACCGCTTCTATGCGATTCTCTGCACCGCGACCGAGGCGGTGTTTCTGAAAAAGGCAATCGCCGTTTCCGCACCGTTCACAACATTCGCGGTATGGTGCATCCTGAGCGCACTCTTTTCGACCCTGCTTTACCTTGCCGCCGCACTCCGGAACGGCAACTTCGACACACTGCGCAGCACCTTTTCGCTGACGCCGCGCGGAATTGTGCTTCTTCTGACTCTGGCCGCGACGACCGGGATCATGCAGTTCTCGACCAACGTTGTGTTCAAGGGAATGCCGGTGGCCTACGCGCTGGCTCTGTTTCAGCTCTCGGCGCTTCTGAGCGTCTTTTTCGGCGGCGTTCTGTTCCATGAGAAAGACATCGCGCGGAAACTTGCCGCCTCCGCAGTGATGATCATCGGCGCCGTCATCATTCTTCTCGCGTGAAAACGGAAATATTGCACAATTTCTCCGCCTGCGCCTCTGCAAAATCAAAAGAATTTGCAAAACGGACTTGACAAGAGGCGGAATCACACTATGTTTGTCATTACACACTAAAAACGGAGGTTTTGTATGGTCACAGCAATCATTCTTGTCAAAGTGAAACGCGAACTCATCTCGGATGTCATCGAGGAGCTCCTGAAGATCGACGGGATCATGGAAGTTCACTCGATCGCCGGCGAATACGACCTGGCTGTGATCGCCCGGGTCGGGGACAATCAGGAGCTCTCGCTGATCCTCGCGGACAAGATGTGCCACCAGATCAAGGGCATCGCGCACACCAAGACGCTGATCTCCCTCGGCGCCTATTACAATTACGACGAGAAGAAAGTCTACAAGAAAGCAAAATCCAAATAAGAACGGTTTGTTCATAAAGGGGATGTGCCACCATGGGTAAGATGCTTCTGGCAATTTCGTTTGTTTTTTCCGCAATGGTTCTTTTCGCAGATTCCTCCCTGAAGCTCCAGCTTCCGGAAAAAATCTACGCGGTTCCCGGTATTGAGGCCAATATCTACTTCGACAATATCGTGCTGACTCCCAATTCCGACATTTACGTTTTCGACGTCACATGCAAAAAGGGACGCAACGACCAGAAACGCTGGCGGTTTGTCCCGACCGACAAGGATGTCGGCGAATACGACTGGAGCGTAAAGGTCATAGATGCCAGCGGCACGCTTGCCGAAGGAAAGACAAAACTCATTGTTTCCCCCGCCGACGCCGGCAAGGGAAAAAGCATCTCCATTCTGCTCGTGGGCGACAGCCTGACGTCGGCGAACGTCTATCCGATCCGCCTGTTCGAGCTGGCCAGCCGCCCGGGCGGCAATCCCCGTATGAAAATGATCGGTTCAAACGGCCCCAACTGGCAGCCGCAGAAAAACGGCGTCGCCCATGAAGGCTGGGGCGGCTGGGCATGGGGCACCTTCCTCCACAAAACGAAAACTTCCGCCAAGAAAAATCCGAAACCCTGGGACATCCCCAGCCGTTTTCTTGTAATCAAGGACGGCAAGGGCAAACTTGACTTCCAGGCTTATCTTGACAAATACAACGAAGGGAAAGCACCCGATTTCATCACGGTTCAGCTCGGCGTCAACGATATCTTCGCGGCCACAGATGAAAATCTGGAGGAAAAAATCAAGAAGATCCTCGCATCCGCCGATACGCTTCTGGCGGAGTTCCGCAGAGTCGCGCCCAATGCAAAGATCGGCGTCGGACTCGTGACACCTTCCGCCCGCTCGCAGGACGCCTTCGGAACGTACTACACCTGCGGGCAGACCCGGTGGCAGTACAGGAAAAACCAGCACCGCCTGAACGAGGCATACCTGAAGAAGTTCACGAATCATCCGGACAAGGATCTTTCCATCATTCCGACAAATGTCAATCTGGACTGTGAAAACAACTTCCCGGTCGTCTCCGAGCCGGTCAACGTCGGCAATCCGGCAAAGATCACACGCCAGAGCAACGGCGTCCATCCCGCAAGCGCCGGATACCGCCAGATCGGCGACACCTTCTACTGCTGGCTGAAATATCAGCTGAGCAACAGCGGCAAGGCGAAATAATGCCGGAGCGGATCGCGGCGGCACGCCCGCGCACTTTCCTTTCAGGAGTTCTCTGCGCGGGCCTTTTTCTGTGTTCCGCCGCGCTTCCGGCGGAAGTTCCGCCGCGGGAGACGGCGCGCCTCAATATCGTCTCGCTCCCGCGGGCAGCGGAAACCCTTGCCGGTCTCGGGGAGGCGGTCGCACCGAAATTCACGTTCTCGGTCATTGCGGCCACGGCCTTTCTCAGCATGACGCCGCCCGCGATGCTGCTGGACATCACGAAACCTTTTTCCATCGTCTTCTATGACGGGGGGATGCCTCAGCTGCGCTTCTGCATCGTCGGACAGGCCAGAGCAAACGTCAGACTTCCCGAAACAGAAACGATCCGTTTCGGATCCCTGAAGATGAGCGTGGAACCGACCTCCGGCAACGGTCTGGTTTTCCGCAGCGCCGCTGTGGGGAATGTTTTGCCGAAACCGTTCACGCCAGAAGCCAATCAAACAGCCGCACTGGAAATCCATGCAACTCCGGCTCTTCTGCGCCGACAGTTCACGCTGGCCTCCCTTGCCTCGGAAAACGCCCGCGCCGTTCCGAAGGCGGCGGACGATTTTCTCTCCTCCTTCCGGGATCTGACTTTGACGCTCGGAATGCCGCGGCAGAACCGGATTGCGCTGAGACTCACGGGGACACTTTACCCGGGCAGTCCGCTGCCGAGCTATCTGGCAGGTTCGACTCCTCTGCCCGCGGTTTCCGCTTTTGCCGAAGCACGGGAACTTTTTGTGCTGAACATTCCGGCGGACCGCGCATTCCGGGCCCGTCTCATTCAGCTGCTGCCGCGATTCCGCAATAGAGACAGAAAGCAGGAAACCCTGCGCACAAATCTCATCAACGGTTCCAGCGGCAGAATCACCGCGGCACTTGCATTCCGTGCAGATCCATCCGCGACGGAAAAACGGCCTCTTGCCAAGGTCGTTTTCGGACTGGAACCGAACGCGGTTCCGGCGCTGAAACAGGCGTTGGAATCGTTCCCGGAAACGCCCTTTGAAGGGCTCCGCATCATCGCCCGCGAACAAACGCTGTCGGGAGAGAATGTGCTGTTCGCGCGCATGGAGAAGAATGAGCCTGTTTTTTATTTCTGCGGCATGGTGCAGGCGGAACTGCAGGCGCTTCTGAAAGAAAAGCGCATTCCGCTGAATCAGAAGGAACCGTTTGCCGTATATGACCTTTCTTCCGGAAAACGGATCGTCTCTCTGCAATGCCGCGGAAACAACGTTTTCCTGAATCTGGACGCGGACAAGGATTTTTTCCGTCAATTTCCCCCGCTGATCGATAAACCGCTTCATGCTCTGCATTTCGGAATGGGGAAAAAGACACTGCAATGAACAACCACTGTGCAGAGCACACGCTCGTATCGGGAATTTCGCCTGCGGCGACCAGCTTACGCAACTGGACTGCGGAAGGGCAGACTTGAGAGCACGAAGCTATTTTGGCGAAGCGAAGCATCGCACTATGAAACTATTTTTTTAATAATCTGGCAGAAACCAAAAAAGACCGGCGGGCAATGCCGGTCTTTTTTTTAGGGAAAATGCATAAAACGGTTACTGCGGAAAGATGTCCTCGGGACGGACGAATTTCACGGAACCGTCCGCCTTGAGTTTCTCAATCGCCATGTCGGGCGCGTCGACACGGAGAATGATGATCGCCGCCTTCGTCGCCGCAAACGCATACATGTATTCCACGTTGATCGAATATTTGCTGAGCGTGTCGAGAATCGAACACATGCCGCCGGGACGGTTCGGCACCTCGACGGCGACCACGTCGGTCACGCGGACGATGATCCGGTTTTCCGTGAGGACGTCACGCGCCTTTTCCCAGTCCTTCGTGATGATCCGGAGAATGCCGAAATCCGTGGTATCCGCAAGAGAGAGCGTCAGAATGTCGATGTTGTTTTCCGCCAGGATGCCGCAGATTCTGTTCAGCGAGCCCGGCTTGTTTTCCGCAAAGATGGAGAGCTGGTTGAGTTTCATTCTGAAGAATCCTTTCCCGTTTAAT
Organism: uncultured Lentisphaeria bacterium; assembly: GCA_949287225.1. GTDB lineage: Bacteria > Verrucomicrobiota > Lentisphaeria > Victivallales > UBA1829 > UBA11452. The sequence continues at coordinate 23,791 of CASEFP010000086.1, read as the reverse complement.
TGTTGCCGCGGCGGTCGATGACGCGTTTCGCCTTGCCCTCGCTCCTCGGAATGGAGTTCGGCGGCAGCATCTTGACCGCGACGCGGATGCCGAGAACCTTTTCAATCGCATGGGAGAAGCGCGCGGTCAGCGATTCGATCGCGCTCACCTTGTCGCTGAACATCTCCTGCGTCATTTCGATGTCGACCTCGACATTGTCGAGCCCGTGGCTGCGCGTGAGGATGATCTTATAATGCGGCAGGTTCTTCTCCTCGTTGAGGATCGCCGTTTCGATCTGCGACGGGAAGACGTTGACGCCGCGGATGATGAACATGTCGTCGCTGCGGTGTGAAATCTTGCTGATCCGCCGGATCGTCCGTCCGCAGGCGCAGCGTTCGGTCATGATGCTGGTCAGGTCGCGCGTCCGGTAGCGGATCATCGGCATCGCCATCTTGGAGAGGGTGCTCAGCACCAGCTCGCCCTCCTGACCGTCCGGCAGGACTTCCAGCGTGTCGGGGTCGATGATCTCCGGATAGTAGTGATCCTCGAAGATATGAAGTCCGCACTGGCACTCGCACGCCGCGCCGACGCCGGGGCCGGTGATTTCGGAAAGGCCGTAGATGTCGAATGCCCTGATTCCCGCGCTCTCCTCGATGTGACGACGCATCTCCTCGGTCCAGGGTTCCGCGCCGAACATGCCGCGCCGGAGCGGGAGCTTGTGGAGATCCACGCCCATCTTTTCCGCAACTTCAATGATGTGGACGAAATAGCTGGGAGTGCAGGCGACCGCGGTCACGCCGAAGTCCTTCATCAGCATGATCTGGCGCTCGGTGTTGCCGCCGGACGCAGGGATCACGGTCGCACCGAGCCCCTCGGCGCCGTAATGCGCGCCGAGCCCGCCGGTGAAAAGACCGTAGCCGAAAGCCACCTGCACGATATCGTCCTTGGAGACGCCCGCCGCCGCCATCGTGCGCATCATCGTCTCCTGCCATACGTCAAGATCGCTCTTCGTGTAGGCGACAACGATCGGCTTGCCGGTCGTGCCGCTGGAGGCGTGCAGGCGGACAATGTCCTTGAGGGGGCTGGCAAACAGGCCGAAGGGATAGGTGTCGCGCAGATCCGCCTTGATCGTGAAGGGAAGTTTCTTCACATCGTCAAGTGTCCGGAAGTCCTCCGGCTTCACGTTTTTGTCGTCCATGCGTTTCCGGTAGAACGGCACGTTCTCGTAGGCGCGGCGGATGATGAACGCGAAACGCTCGGTCTGCAGTTCGCGGAGTTTTTCCGGAGGCAGATAATCCGGCGCGCTGACCGGATTGAACATCGGATTTTCCATTCGTTTGTATTGTGACATTTTTTCAGCCCCTCTGTTGTGTCTCGACTCTTAATCCTGCGCCCGTTTGAAGGCCGCGATATTCTGCTCGGCGATCTCGCCACTGAAAGACTCGCGGATCAGCGTGATCCAGAGCTCCTCGGGAAACTTGAGATAACGGTTGAGCCGTCCGAGCATGGCGATATTCAGCATTCGGGATTTCGCATCCTCCCCGTCGATGTCGGAGGGGCGGATGATGACCGCGTCCTTTTTCAGATACTTTTCATTGACTTCGATCTGATCCTCGGAGACCGCGACCAGATAATCCGCCTCCCCCTCGGGGATCATCGGGCTGAAGACCTTCTCCCCGAAGCGCACATCGCTCGAAACCGAACCTCCGCGCTGGCTCATGCCGTGGAGTTCACTTTTCTTCACATCGTAATTCATCCGGAAAGCGGCTTCCGTCAGCATGTCGGAGGCCTTGATAATCCCCTGTCCGCCGATGCCCGCGAACAGAACGTTTGTCAGCTTGGTGCCCATGTTGCGACCTCCTTATTTCTTGATCTTGGAAAGTTTCTTCATCTGGAGAATGCAGGGACGGCGCGCGATGATGACGCTTGCGTCGTTCGAGGCGAGACGCTCTTTGATGAGCGCGACAAACGCGTCATGGTTGAGCGTCGGATCAATCACGTCCACATGATCCGCGCCGGCCGCCTTGCAGAGCGCGGCGAGATCCAGCTGGGAAGCATCGGTCATATTGAGGTGACGCCCGGTCGCTGGATTCTCCTGAAGTCCGGTCATCGCCGTCGTGGAGTTATCAAGAATCAGGACGAGATGCCCTGTCGCGGGCTTGTTGTAGACCATCTCCACGATCCCCGTGATGCCGCTGTGGACGAACGTGCTGTCGCCGATGACGCTGACAACCTTGCGCGCGTCCTCCTCCGCAAGCCCGTGCCGGAGCCCGAGACCAGCGCCGATGCTCGCGCCCATGCAGACGCAGCAGTCGATCGCGCTGAACGGCGGAAGCACGCCGAGCGTGTAGCACCCGATGTCGCCGGAGACGATGCATCCGAGATCGCGCAGGGTCTCGAAGACCTTGCGGTGCGGGCATCCCGGACAGAGCTGCGGCGGACGCCCCGGCTTCGGCGGCGCTTCCGGCGTTTCGTCTTTATTGACCAGGCGCTTCACCTTTGCCACATTGAGCTCCCCGAACAGGAACGCGTCGCCCTTGGGCTCGACTTTGATTCCCTCGGCAAGGATCTTCCCCGCCATGAACTTCTCGCCTTCCTCGACCACGACGGTGCGGTCATTCCCCTTCACAAACGCGCGGATCGCCTCATACGGAAGCGGCCAGGTCATGCCGAGCTTGAGAATCCGCGCCTCCGGAAACGCTTCTTGCGCATGCTGATAAGCTGCTCCCGCGCAGATGATGCCCAGCTCCGCCTTCCCGGGCCCGGAAACAACGTGGAGATCGGAACTCTCGTTCCATTTCGCCAGCGCCTTCATGCCGTCGACCAGCCGGACATGCGCCCCTCTGGCGAAAGCGGGAATCATCACACGCTCGCGGACGGCGCGGCGGTAGTTTTTCGAAGCAGGCGTTTCCCGCTCCTTCCAGCACTTCACCACGCCGCGGGAGTGGCAGACGCGCGTGGTCATGCGCAGCAGGACCGGCACGCGGAACTGTTCGGAAATCTCATAGGCGCGGACAGTGAAGTCGTAGGCCTCCTGACTGTCGGAGGGTTCCAGCATCGGGATCTGCGCGGCCGCCGCGTAAAGGCGGTTGTCCTGTTCATTCTGGCTGGAAGCCATTCCCGGATCATCGGCGGAGACCAGAATCAGCCCCCCCTCGACGCCCGTGTAGGCGAGCGTGAAGAGCGGATCGGCCGCGACGTTGAGTCCGACATGCTTCATCGTGACAATCGTTTTCGCGCCGGAAAACGCGACGCCGGAAGCCACTTCCAGCGCGACTTTTTCATTGGGCGCCCATTCGGCGCTGCCGCCGATGGCGGAAAAATGTTCGAGAATCTCGGTCGACGGCGTGCCGGGATATCCGGTTCCGAGTTTCACGCCGCAGGCGAGAGCCGCCTCGGCGACCGCTTCGTCGCCGCTGAGGATCTTGCGTTGTTCAGCCATAATCTTTCATCCTTGGTAAATTGCGTTTGATAAAAGAGGTAATCTAACAGAAAATGACGGAATTGCAAATAATTTCCGCATTTGGAAAGAGCCTTTTATCCGGAATCGGCCTGCGAAATTCATTTCCCGGATTTCTCGCGCCGCAGACGGTCCCAGTAGGCGAGCCGTCTGAGGATCTCGCGCTCGAAGCCGCGCTCCGGCGGCGAGTAGAAGCGCTGACGCGGCATCTTCTCGGGAAAATAATTCTGTCCGGAAAAACCCTCCGGCGTGTCGTGGTCATACTGGTAGTCCTTGCCGTAGCCGATCTCCTTCATGAGTTTGGTCGGCGCGTTCAGGATGTGCGGCGGCGGACTCAATGTGCCGTATTCCTTCGCGGCGCGGCACGCCCTGCTCCAGGCCGTGTAGGCGCTGTTCGATTTCGGCGCGGTGCCGAGGTAGATGACAAGCTCCGCGATGGCGATGTCGCCCTCCGGCGAACCGAGCCGTTCATAGGCGTCCCACGCGGCGATGGCGACGTTCAGCGCGTTCGGGTCGGCAAGACTCACATCCTCCATCGCAAAACGCGTCAGGCGCCGCAGAAGATAAAGGGGATCCTCGCCGCCCTCAATCATCCGCGCCGCCCAGTAGAGCGCGGCGTCGGTATCGGAACCGCGCAGGGATTTATGCAGCGCGCTGATGAGATTGTAATGCCCGTCGCGGTCCTTGTCATAGCCGGGCGCCTTCTGCTGGACGATCTTCAGCAGCCCGTCGCGGTTCAGCGCTTCGCCCTCCGGCGTCAGGTTGAAGACGCTCTCCAGAAGATTGATCATGTAGCGCCCGTCGCCGTCGGCAAGATCCTTCAGCGTTTCGCGCGCCTCCGCGTCAACGGGAAGTGTGCGTTTCAGCTCCTTCTCGGCGCGTTCGATGATCTTTTCCAGCGCGTCATGATCCAGCGGCTTCAGGATGAAGACCTTGCAGCGGGAGAGCAGCGCGCTGTTCAGCTCGAACGAGGGATTCTCGGTCGTCGCGCCGACAAGCACCACGGTGCCGTTTTCGACATAGGGGAGAAACCCGTCCTGCTGCGCGCGGTTGAAGCGGTGGATTTCGTCCACGAAAAGAAGCGTCCCCTCCCCCATTTCCCGTCTCCGCGCCGCCTCCTCGAATGCCTTGCGCAGATCCCCGATGCCGGAAAACACGGCGGAGAGCGCCACGAAATGCAGGGAAGTGTGATTGGCCATGATCCGCGCGGCGGTGGTCTTGCCGCAGCCGGGAGGTCCCCAGAGAATGAAGCTGGAGATTTTTTTCGAGTCGATCATCCGCCGCAGAAGTCCGTCGGGGCCGACAAGATGCTCCTGCCCGACGATCTCGTCGAGTGTCTTCGGCCGCAGGCGGTCCGCCAGCGGACGCCCGGCAAGTGATGAAAACAATCCGGCTTCCTCAAACATTTCAGTCCAGCCCCAGAATCAGACGCCGCAGCGTGTTCAATGCAACCGCCGCCGTCCGCGCGCGGATCTGTTCGCGGCTGCCGCGGAAACGGTTCTCCAGAATCCGGACACGGTCCAGATACCGGACCCCGATATAAACGAGCCCGACCGGTTTTTCAGCAGTCCCGCCGCTGGGCCCGGCAATGCCGGTCACGGAAACGGCACACTCCGCGCCGAGCCTGTCGCAGACGCCGGAGAGCATCTCGGAAGCGCAGTCGGCGCTGACCGCGCCCGCCGTCCGGAGCGTCTCCTCTCCAACCCCCAGCATCCCGGCCTTGACCTCGTTCGCGTAGGAGACAACCGATCCCAGATAGATTTCCGACGCGCCGGGAACATCCGTGATCAGCGAGGCGATCAGCCCGCCGGTGCACGATTCCGCCGTCGCGAGCCTGTGTCCCGTCCGGGCCAGCAGATGCACAACCTCCTCGGCAACCGTGCGCGAAGTGTCGGAAAGCAGCGAATCGGCGAAAATCGCGCGCACCTGCTCCGACGCCCGTTCCAGTATTCCGGAGTCCCGGGTGCTGAGAAAGAGTTTCACGAATTCCGGCGCCGCGCAGTAGGCGACCGAGAGCCCAGGCAGCGCCTGAATGACGGGCTGCATCCTCTCCTCGACCTTCGATTCCGGCACGCCGGAAACATGGAAAAGCCGGGAGTAAATTTTCCCATCCATATTCTCATGGACAATCGGGATCACCTGATCGTCAAACATCGGATGCAGTTCGGAAGGCGGTCCCGGCAGCATGACAATTTTCTTTCCGGGGAAACGGTCGCCCTCCTTCATCGCGATGTAAATTCCCGGCGCGGTGCCGAAACGGTTCATCAGCACGCGGCACCCTTTCGGAACATACGCCTGGTTCAGGAAATGGAACGGGAGAGTTCCCTGTGTGTTCTTTCCCCATCCGTGTGCATGCCGGAGCGTCGACCAGCGCGCCTTGATCGCCTCGGCGGCCTCCTCGCAGAGCTCAAGCGGGAATCCGAGATATTCAGCGATGCTGGGTTTGGTCAGATCGTCGGCAGTCGGGCCCAGTCCGCCTGAGGTGATGACAAAATCGGCACTGTTCAGAACGAATTCGAGTCCGCGCACCACGTCCTCCGGACGGTCCGGCACTTCGAGAGAAAGTTCCGGAACAATCCCGAGCTCCAGCAGTTTCTGTCCCATATAGGCAAGATTGGTATTGACGACCGCCCCTTTGAGCAGTTCGTCCCCGATGCATAAAACGCCGATTTTCATAAAAAAACTCCGTTGTATTTCGGGCAATATACCTTGTTTTCCGGAAAAAGCAAAGATGCTGCGGAAAAACAAATTCTGTTATGGAAAAAATAAAATGAGCCAACTTGAAATTAAGTGCATTTCACAGTAAATTAACGCCTTGTAGAATACAGATCAACTGAACCGGAGCAAATGCAAAAATGAAAAACATCATCCCCTTGATCGTATCGGTTGTCCTGGGATTGGCCGCAGTTTACATCGTCAGCAAACTTCTGTTTGAAAAAGAGGAGAACGACACGGAAAACAAAGTATCGGTCGTCGTCGCCGCCCGGGCGCTGGAAGCGCATGACGAACTGACGCAGGGCTCGCTCACCTACAAGGACATCCCGCAGTCCGCCGTCCCGAAAAATGCGCTTCTGTGGGAAAACGTCAGTCTGGCTTACGGCCAGCAGCTGCCGCACGCGGTCTCGCAGGACGATTACATCCTGATGACCGACATCCGGATTCAGACCACCCTCAGCGACTGCGCCAGACAGGGGGAATGGACCGTTCCCGTGACCTTCTCCGATCCCGCCCTCGTCAGGATGCTGATGCCCGATGACGAGATCGCCATCGTCTCCACCTACGCCGCCAAAAACGTTTCGATTGATAAGAACATGGCAGTGAGCGACGGTTCCGGCGTGCAGATGAACGAGTCGCGCGAAACCTCCGTTCTTCTGCCGTGCGTCAGGGTCATCGGAATCGCCAATGAAAAAGGCTCCTTCCGGGAGGGCGGCTCCTCCAGCGGAACAATTTTCGTCTCCCTGCCGCCGCAGCAGGCCATGATCCTGATCGCCGCCCAGCGGGAGTCCGAACTCTATCCGGTTCTCCGGAAACGGAACGATTCCGCCGCTCTCAACCGGAAGGACAGCGGCGTCGTCAATGCCGAAACCTTCTCGAAGATCCGCAAAGGACTTGCCCCGGCGGAACTGCCGGAAGTGCCCAATAAAGACCACAGATGAGGTGCATGATATGAGATTTTTTTCCAGTCTGCCTGTTCTGCTCGCGGGGATTCTTCTGCTTCCCGCATCCGCTGCCGAGCCCGCCGCGTCAGATGCCACCCTCAAATGGAACGGGACAACCGTGACGCTGCCTCCGGAAAGCGTCACAATCTCCACCGGCGAAACCCGGAAATTTGAAGTTCCGTTCCAGATCGAGCACTGCAAATCCAGCACAGCCAATGCGAAAGTCAGCCTGATCGACGGCCGTTCCTTTGAACTGGAAGGCGTCTCCGTCGGGAATGCCGTCGTGACCGCCTCGGCAAACGGGATGAGAAAGGAGTTCCGCGTGACCGTCTCCAGTTCGGTCATGCAGGTCTACCGCGAACTGAGCCGGGAGCTGGGCGATCTGCCCGAGGTCGGAGTCGAACTTTCCGACAATGTACTGACGCTGCGCGGCGAGATCACCAGACCCGGGCACTGGGAGTATTTCCGGCGGGTCGTGAAGCGTTACGAGGAGCGCTGTCACAACTATGTGACGTTCCGCCCGGGACCCGCGCTCTTCACGGATTTGAAGAAGCGTTTCGAAAGCGCCGGATTCAAAGTCGCCGACACGGTTTCCCCGGACGCGCCCGGACAGCTCAGGTTCCAGGTGTCCAACGGCGTCCTCACGGTTTCCGGGTATCTGCTCTGTGAAAACGACATCGCCGCCGTCAAGCGGATTCTCGATGCGCAGACCTGGCTCTCCCCGGAGTGGAACGGAAACGCCCTGAAAGCGGTGACGGAACTGAACATCGCGGATACCCAGCTGGATGTGGGAATCGTGTTCGTCGGCGTGACAAAGACACAGCTGGAACGCCTCGGCAACTCCTCCGCCGACGGAACGGTGCTCTCCTGGAACCTGATCGCATGGTTCCGGGCGCTGGCGGGCGGCGCGCCGGAAGAGTTCGCGGACGCGACCAACGGGAAGGGGCTTTACTCCCAGATCAATACCAGTCTGAAGGGTTCGCTCCTCTTTTTCGGGAACAACGGAATCTCCGATTTCCGCGACGCGGGACATCTGACGCTCACCAACAACAGCAAAAACTATGCGGTGTATGAAAACGGCGGAACCTTGAATGTCAAAGTCTACAGTCAGGATGTGGCGAATCTGCAGCCGATCAATTTCGGGTTGAAAATGAAGGTCCGCGGCGGCCTGGTCCGCTCCGACATGGTCCGTCTGGAACTTGAACTGGAAAAGAGCCTCGCGCCCATCAAGCAGGAGGAGGATTATTTCCAGCGCTCCACAAAAACCACGGCGGAGATTTTCTGCCAGCTCGACAAGACGGCCGTCATCGCCGGACAGAAGGAGCTGACCTATTCCGAAAGCGGCCCGACCGGATACGCCTTCCTGCGGCATATCCCGATTGTCAGCTGGTTTTTCTCCTCCGAGGAGAAACAGGGTGAGGAGATGTTCCTGCTGATTCTGGCGTCTCCCGCAATCTCGGAGCGCAAGGTGGAAATGACCGGCAGACCCTCCGCGGAAACGGCGGAAACGGAAAAGAAGGTCACGGAATCCGTCCGGAAGAAAAGCGAAAAGGCGCGCGAGCGCGAGGAACGGAACTGGTTCCTGAAAATGTTCACCTGGTGAAGACGCCTTATGATGCAGCTGAAGATCAGAAATGCGGATGGAACGGAGAAGATTGTCTCCCTGGAAGGGAAATGCCCGCTGACGATCGGGCGTTCCGACGGCGCGGGCCTCTGTGTTCCGGACCGGAAAGTCTCCCGCCGCCATGCGGAAATCACCGTGGAAGGTGAACAGCTCTTTCTGGAAGACCTGGCGAGCCGCACGGGAACACGCGTGAACGGTAAAAGCATCGCCTCCCGGACACCGCTTGCGCCCGGCGACACGATTCAGATCGGGGAAACGGAACTGATTCTGGAAAAAAAGGCTGTTTCCGTGCCGCAGGCCTCCCCGCAGCCGGCGGGGAGCGCTCCCGCTCCGATGATGAAGCCGAAAATGGAAACGGGAGGGCACAGACTGCCGATCTATGCCGCGCAGACCTCGCTGACCGCCCTTTACTCCGAAACGATGATCCGTCTGGCGCGGCAGGTGCAGAACCGCGTGCTGGAGCTTCTGAATATCGCCAACTCCTCCGTGAAGGAGATGACCAGCAGTGAAATGCGCCCGAAGGTCGAGGAGACCGTCGAACGGATTCTGCGCGAAATCCGCCATGAGATCCCTTCCGGCGTCAATCTGGAGCAGTTCCGGCGGATTCTGCTCGACGACCTGATCGGGCTCGGGCCGCTGTCGCCGCTGCTGCGCGACACGAACATTTCCGAAATCATGATCAACGGGCCGGAAAACATCTTTATCGAGAGCAAGGGGCTGCTCTACCGTTCCGCCGCGAAGTTCAACGGGGAGACGCATCTGCAGTCCATCATTCAGCGCATTGTCGAGCCGCTGGGCCGCCATATCGACGCGGCCTCCCCGATGGTGGACGCCCGTCTGGAGGACGGTTCGCGCGTGAATGCGGTGATCCCTCCGCTGGCGCTTGACGGCTCTCTGGTGACGATCCGCAAATTCCCGTCGAAAAAACTGACCGACGAGGATCTGATCTCCTACGGGAGCCTGACCCGGCCGATGGCGCTTTTCCTCCGGGAGGCGGTGCGTGCGCGCCGCAACATTCTGGTTTCGGGCGGCACGGGTTCCGGCAAGACGACGCTCCTCAACATCCTCTCGCAGTTCATTCCGGAAAAGGAGCGCATCATCACGGTGGAGGACTCGGCGGAACTGAAGCTGAGCCACGAGAATCTCTGCCGTCTGGAGGCGCGTCCGGCCAACGTCGAGGGACAGGGGCGCGTCACGATCCGCGATCTGGTCATCAACACGCTGCGCATGCGTCCGGACCGGATCATTGTCGGGGAGTGCCGCGGCGCGGAGGCTCTGGACATGCTTCAGGCGATGAACACCGGACATGACGGCTCGATGACAACCTGCCACGCGAACAATCCGCGCGATGCGCTGTCCCGTCTGGAGAACATGGTCATGATGGCGGGGTTCGAGCTTCCGTCGTCGGCGATCCGCGAACAGATCGCGTCGGCGATTCACCTGATCGTCCAGCAGACCCGGCTTCCGGACGGTTCCCGGAAAATCGTCCGGATCACCGAAGTGACCGGGCGTGAGGGAAGCACGATTCTGCTGCAGGACATCTTCACGTTCGAGCAGGAGGGGTTCGACGAGAAGTTCCACGTGGTCGGGCATCATACCGCGACGGGGAACATTCCGAAATTCGTCGATGAACTGCGGCAGGCAGGCGATCTGGAGCTTGACATGTCCGTCTTTGTGCCGGAAGGATAGAAAGGAGCCATGGGAATGAATTCGGTATCGGTGCTGGAACGCTACGGCGTCTACCTTTTGGTGCTCTTTGCCGTCGCGCTTCTGATCTACATTCTCATCAGTCTGATCCAGTCGTTCAGCATGGAGAAAACCGACCGGAAAATCAAAGAGAACCGCTCGGAGGGACAGGCGAACAACGTCTATTATTTCATCGACCGCGTCACTCTGCAGCAGATTCAGCTTTCCGCAGGGATCCTGCTTTCCGGCACCCTGGTTGCGATACTCGTTTTCTGCCAGGTCTACGAACCGCTGATCATCGTGCCCGCCGCAGCACTCGTTTTCGCTCTCGGCATGACGGCGCCGTGGTTTTATTTTTCTCTCAAGGCGCGCAAACGGGCGGAGCGGTTTGAAAACAGTATTCTGGATCTTGCGCTCGGATTGACCAGCGGGCTTCGTGCGGGACAGGCGCTGCCGCAGGCGCTGGAGGTATTCTCGCGGCGGAGCGAAGGACCGCTGAAGGAGGAGCTGATGATCGTGATCCGGGAATACCGGCTCGGCCTGGAACTGGCGGAGGCGCTCCAGCGCATGTACAACAGGATCCCCTGCGAGGACCTTCAGCTTCTGATCATTTCGATCCGCCTGACGACGCAGTCCGGCGGAAGCATGGTCGACGTGCTGGAAAAAATCACGTGGATGATCCGGAGCAGGACGGAATTCCAGCAGAAGCTCCGGGCGCTGACGGCGCAGGGGCGCTTCGAGGCGCTGGCGATGTCGCTGGCGCCGCTGGCGGCATTCCTGCTGCTCTTTTTCATCAACAACGAGCTGATGCTGCCGATGGTGCAGACCCTGATCGGATGGTGCGCCATCGGCGTGATGCTGACGCTGGAAGTGATCGGGTACTTTGTCATCCGGACGATTGTGGACATCAAGGTGTGAAGGTGTGAAGCTATGAAACAGATGTTTATTTACGCATTGACTTTTCTGGCGGTGCTGCTGCCGACGCTGTTTTTCACTGTTCTCGCTGACAAAAAGGAAAAAAAGGCGGAACGGCAGGAAAATACGCCGCTCTTCTTCCGTCTTCTCAGGCCGCTGACCGATCTGCTGGAGCAGGCCGGAGTCGGCACGCTGTTACGGCTCCTTTTCTCCCGCCATACGGAAGCGCTGCAGAAAAAGCTGACGTTCGCGGGGTTGAAACTTACGCCGGGCGCGCTCTACTGTTCCCAGCTTCTGACGGGACTGGCGGCGGGTCTGGCGGCGGGATGTGTCACTGCGATGCTGGCGGATCAGGAACACCGCATCTCCATTCCGATTGCCGCGCTGATCGCCGCCTTCCTCGGAAGCAGCATACCGGGAATCATCATCGGCAATCTTGCGCAGAAACGCCGGACGGAAATCCTCAAGGCGATTCCCTATTCCATTGACCTGATCGCCTCCGCCATGCGCGGCGGGCTGGATTTTTCCGCGGCAATCCGCTTTTACGTCAAGCTCGGAATCGCCGGGCCGCTGACGGACGAATACTCCCAGATGCTCCGGGAAATGGAGCTTGGCGTCATCCGGACGACCGCACTGCAGAACATGGCGGACCGGATTCAGATCAAGGAGTTTACGTCGTTCGCCGCCGCGATCGCGCTGGGAACGGAACTGGGCGCGCCGCTCACGGACACAATGGAGATTCAGGGAGAAGAGATGCGCAAGGCCCGTTTCGCGCTGGCCGAGTGCAAGGCGCAGCGTGCGCCCTCGCTGATGCTTCTGCCGATGGCGCTCTTTATTCTGCCTGCCGTTTTCATCATTATTCTGACTCCGGTCTTCCTCAAGATGAAGGAAGCCGGTGTTCCGCTGTTCTGAGGAGGGTATATGGAAAACGCTTCATCCGCTTATCAGATCAAATTCCTCTCCGGCGAGCTGGCCGGGCGCACGTTCGCGATCCGGAATTCCGGAATCGTGATCGGGCGGCGGCGCGACGCGGACATCCGTCCCGGCGGAGCGGACATCGCACCGGAACATGTCACGCTGATGCCGCAGTCGGATTCCGGCGTTCTGCTGCACGTGGCGGAAAATGCGTCCGTGCTTGTGAACGGCGAGGCGGTTCCCGGGGGACAGGACCGCCGGCTTCTGCCCGGCGCGGACGTCCGGCTCGGAAATGAGCTCACATTCGTACTGGAAAACGACGATTCACCGCTGCCGCCCGTTTCCGCGGCGATGGACGAGGAGAATACCGAGGAGCCGACCGAGGAACTGACCGGGGACGGCACGGAGGAAAAGAGTCCGCAGGAGGGAGACCGCACACGCTACGCCTCGGCGGCGGAACTTGATGATCTGCGCAAATTCAACCGCAGCCAGAAACGCAGGAAGCAGATTGTCCTCGGGGCAGGTTTTCTGGTGTTTGTGCTGATTCTGGGAGGGGCGTATCTGCTTTCCGAACTCCGGCTGGAGAATCCGGTCACATGGCCGGGGGAGGTCTCGGGGGATTACAATGACGGCGAGGTCCGGACGGAAATCGCTCCCGGCGGGAAGTGTCTCGTCTACTTCCCGAAGATGTCCGCGACCGTGGTGAAGACCGACGGAAACAACTGCGAGATCATGACCGCGCTCGGCAGAAATTTTGATGTGCCGTTCCATATCGTCTTTACGGTGACAAGTGTGCCGGACGGCTTCCGCACGACGCGGAAAAAGAGTTTCGACGACTGGCGGAAACGCCTTTCCGAACAGCAGGGGTTCGCGTTTCTTGAGGACCCGAAACAGGATTTCTACCGTCCCGCGGAGGGCGGATTCCCTTATTACCGCCTTGCCTACACAAGACAGGACAAAAACTTCCGCTGGCAGGGCTACGCCAGCTATATGCGCTATCACGACAAGGAACTTGTGCTGCTGCGGGAGGTTCCCGCAGGGCATTTCTGGCGTACCGACCGGGTTCTCCAGAGCTACGGAGCCTTTGTCGTATCTCCTTCGATGACGGACCGCTACTGGGAGATTCCGGAGAAACGCGTCGAGGGCGACACGACGCGTCTGCTCCAGCGCGCTTCGCAGGAGCTGCGGAAAAATATCGCTGTCGCCGTATGGGACGAGCTCGATGCCATGCTGCGGACGCTGCTCTGCCGCGCGTATGAAAGCCGCGACGAAGTGCTGAGTGCCGCTGTGCTGCCGCTCTGGCTGGAGTTCAAGGAGAAGCAGCAGGTCTGGTATTCGCAGTGCTGTCTGGCGTATCAGACCTATCAGACGGCGGAAAATACCGAGGGGATGAACCGGATCGTCAACGAATGTCTGCGGCGCTTCCCCTCGCCGGACGACCACAGACATGTGAAGATCATGAAAAACATCTGGACGATTGAAGAATGAAAAGTTTGTTTCGGAAACATGACAAAAACAAGGACGGCGCGGCACAGTCCTCCGGAAAAAAAGAGAAGCGCCGGACCTATGCGCGCATTCTGGAACTCCGCTGCCGCGGCAGGCTGATTGTTTCGGCGAATACCGACACACTGGGGGAAAAAGTCAGGATCGGGCGCGCCACGGACAACGACTGGATTGTCCCCGAGCAGGACCGCGTCTCCGCCGACTATCAGGCGGAACTGCGCCTTGCCGAGCGGGAGATCCGGATCCAGGCATGCGGGAAAAACATCCTCCATGTGCACGGAAGGACGCTCTTCTCGTATGTGCTGAAGCCGAACGACCGGGTTGCCGTCGGCGACTGCGAACTCTTCGTCAAACCGGCGGAACTGCGGGACGCGCGCCCCTGCGACGTGCACCGCCTGGAATTTCTGAACGGCCCCCGCGAGGGAGAACTCATCCGTCTCGAAAAAAATCTCATCCGGATCGGTTCCGCGCCGGAAAACGACATTGTCATCAAAGACGACGTCGTCTCGCGCTTCCATGCGGAAATCCGCATTGCGGAAAACGGGGAATCCTGGATCAAGGATCTCGACAGCCTCAACGGCACCTTCGTCAACGGTGCGAAACTGGGACGCCAGGAACGCATGCTGATGGACTCCGACGAGATCGCCGTCGCCTTTTTCGACCTCATGTTCCTCGACCGGAACGTTCCCCATACCCGTTCGCAGATCGGGCGCAAGATCCTGATCATGGGAATCACCGTCATTGTCATTCTCGGTATTTTCGGGCTTTTCTATGCCGCTACGCCGGAAGCGTCGCAGGTGCTCGCCGCGACGGAATACTACATCCGGCGCGCGGACTTCGGCGCGGCCCGCCGCGTGCTCGACCACATGCCCGGCTCCCGGGATTACCAGAAATACGAGAAATACCATCAGGAGCATCTGAAAAACATTGCGCGCTATGAAAAGACGCTCGCGGCATGGGAGGAATTCAAACGCCTTCTGAACGCTTCCGAGTGGCAGGACGCCGCAAAATGTTTCGGCCGCCTCGAGGCGGGCAACCGTTTCGCATGGAACTGGGAGGATGCGTCCGTCGACGAGCGCATGGCCGTCGTTCACCATGCGAAAAAGCTGCTGGATATGCAGTTCAGACTGCGCGACGCGCTCTCGGCGATGGATTCCGATCCCGCCGTCCAGAAGAATCTGCTGGCGGAACTGGAGAAAGACGCGCTTCTCAAACGGGAAAAGGAACAGGAGCCCGAATGGCTTCGCCCGCTCCGCACGGAAATAGACAAACTGCTGGCGGAACTGAAAAACAACTGTGCGGTTCTGGATAAAATGATCGCAGCCATGAACCGCCTGGACGAGGAAAATACCAATTTCCAGAGCCTGATCGCGGAACTGAACCGTCTGGGCGCGGAGGCTTCCGGCAGTATCCGTGTGCGGGCGCGGGATCTCGCCGATGTCCTGAAACAGCTGGAGAAGAACCAGAAGGTCGTCACGGCGAATCAGGCCGCGCTGAGCGCCATGCGTTTCAGCGACATTCAGCTTGACGTGCCGTTTGTTTCCAGCGACGAGTGCATGATCAGTTCCCGGATCCTGAAGAAACGCAATCAGCTTGCCGCGCGCCAGAAGGCCATCCTCCGCAATATGGAGAACCTGAAATACCTTCTGGCAAACCTGAAGGGCAACGGTCTGGACAAGGGACGGATTCCTGAAATCGCGGAGCGTTTTGCCTCCGCAAAGACGCTGGCGGAGGCCTTCCGCTTCGACTGTCTGAAAGGGAAAATGCCCAGTCCGCGCAGGAAAACGCCATCCGGCACATATGACCGGATGTTCGGCATCCGTTTCTTCTATGAAATCATTCAGCAGTCGGCGCTCCTTCAGACCAATGTCTATTCCGACGACCTTGCTTCCAATCTGGATTTCCAGCCGGACTGCATCGCGCTTGCCGCTCTGTTCCGCGCCGTCGATGAGACGCGCCTCTGGCTCTCGCTTCCGGAGAACAGGTGGATGCTCAACGGGGAAACCAGGACGCTCAGACAGCAGTGCGAAACCCTTCTGAAACGCCGTGCGTCGATGCTGGAAACGCTCAATAAAATGGCGGAAGGCGCTCCCGGGACCCGCACGTATTTTGCCGCAAAGGCGGCGTATTTCTACTTCTCCCCGGCTGCGACGATTTCCCGCGAGGAGATGCAGCGTTACGCTGCCGCATGGAAGGCATTCCGTGCGCAACAGCAGAAGCGTCTGGAGGGATACGATCCCCTGAAGCAGCAAACCGTACGAAAGATCGGGGATGCCATTCTGGCAAACGGCATTCCGGGCGATCCCGTGGTCAACTGGATCTGGAGTCAGAAGAATGACTAGGAAGCGGACCATCGCCAGAAAACGGAGTGTTCTTCTGGAATATACGATCCTGCTCTGTTCGATTCTGCCGCTGGTTTTTGCGGCTTCCGCCTCCATTTATTCGCTGTCCGGCTTCGGCGGCGGCTCTTTCGGGCCGATCGGCAAAAGCATCGTTGCGCTCTACCAGCGGATTGTCACAATCATCTCACTGCCGATTCCGTGACATGGTGCCGCTTTTCTGGAAAACACTCTGCGAATGTGCGCCCTGCGAACGCGCCGCATTGCTGGAACAGTTCGATTCGTCCGGATTGTTTCCCGCGCCAGGAGAGACCGGGGAGCGCTTTTCCGGACGTATGGAACGTCTGCACGGGGAACTGGAGGCGCTTCGGAGCGGTTCTTCCGATCTTCAGGAAATGGTTGCATCCCTGCCGTCTCCGCCGCCGGAAGTGTGGGAAAAATCTGTTGAACTGACCTGGAAAATCTACCGTTTCCGCGCGGAATGGGTGCCTGTGCGCTGTTCCTCGAAACAGACCGGTTTCCTTTCCGCCGGTGTCCTGCTGGAAATCGACCATCTGCTTCCGCTTGTGTTTCTGCATGGAGCCTTTGCGGACAGAAAAAAACGAATGGGATATGATGCGTCGGAAACCCTTGCCCATGAGATGGTTCACGCGGTCCGGACGGCGTTTCCCCCTTCCGTCTATGAGGAATATTTCGCTTGTCAGGTGAATGCGTCCGCATTCCGGAGGACGGTCGGGAATCTGTTCCGGCGACGGGAACTGCCTCTACTGTTTTTCGGCGGAGTTGCGGCGGCGCCCGTTCTTGCCTCCGTCGGCGTATCATGGTGGTTTCTGCCGCTTCTTCTTCCCCTTGGAGTCGTTTTGCGGGAGGTATTTCTGCGAATTCGCCTTGCGCGGGCGGCGGAGCATCTGCACCAAGCCGGACTGGCCGCGCTTCCGCTTTTGCTGCGGTTGTCCGACGGGGAAATTCGTGAAATCGCCGCGCTTGCGCCGGAGGAAATCCTTGCGAAAAGCGAGTCTTCCGACCGCTGGAAGAGACTGCTCATGCAGTTCCGCAATCAAAAAAATAATTTGCAACGCTAATTAGTCGATTCTGCAAAAGGCGGATGCGAGAAGGGAAACTGCATTGTGCTTGTTTTGAAAAATGCTCCGGCCTCTCTGTCCTGCAATCGTTTTTTTATTTTCGCAGGAAAATAAAAAACGGAATTTTGACGGGACCGAAAGTCCAGTTCAAAATTCCGTATACATGGCATGATATCATTTTTTCAGGATGACACCGCCGAAATTCTTCGGCGGCAGCCGTTTCAGCTGAAAGAATCCGATTGCGGAAACATCATTCTGGCGTGTGAATTCCGCATCCCGGTCGTTGACCGTTCCCGCACAGTAGACCGACATTCCCGCCTGCACATTCTTCAGGTTGAGGAAATGCCACGGCACCGCGATCCGGTAAAGGATTTCCGTGGAACCGTCCGCGTTTTTCGATACGGAAATGTCGCGCGGGAGTTCCGCATTGGAAAGCGTTCCCGTTTTCAGGTTTTCCGGGTCGAAGGAATAGGCGCGCCATGCTTCGGGACCGTTCGGCATCAGGGCCGCGTTGATTTCGCTGAATCCGAGGAGCATCTGCTCTCCGACGCTGTTGGTCGTGCGCGGAATCGTTCTGGCGCGGGCGAATCCCAGCTGGACGCTGTCCCCGTTCCAGATGTTTCTTCCTGTGGATTTCTGGGAAAATATATCATCCCGGACTCTGATGTTCACAAGAAAGTATTCCTCGTTCCAGCCGAAGGCAATGCGTCCGGAGAGATCGTTTTTTCCGCTGTGGAAGCCCGGTGCGCGGACGCACTCCTGAGGCAGATCCAGATAATCGGGCGTTTTCCAGGCGGAGAAATCCGCATTTCGCCCGACTCCGGGCAGATAGGAGGCCGCCAGGAAGTTGAATTCCCCATTCCGTTTCGCCCGGTATCTGGAATTCACCTCGACAAGCAGTTCACTTTTCCAGATTTCAAATGGAGAAGGTTCAAAGCCGGGGAAAAGAAGGAGATATTCTCCGCTCTGTTTTCCTTCGAGCCGGAACTTTATTTTCTGTGAGCATTCCGGAACGCCGGGAATCCGCGAGGAGACACTTCCCCCGCACGCGCTGTCGGAAAGATTCCGGAGCGTGAAGCGGAGCCCGAATGTGCCGTCGCCGGAGCAGACGGCCTGTTCGGCTTCCAGCGCAACCGGCGGGCGGACCTGCACGCGGACGCCTGTCGAAGAGAGAATACGCCCTTCGGCATTTTTCAGACTCAGCTGGAAGGGATAACGGCCCTCGGACAGCGTCAGCGGGATCCGGATTTTCACGGAATACCGGGAGCCTTTCCCCACAGGAACAGTGGTTTCTCCCGTCCGGAATGCGCCGGGCGCTTTCACGGTGAGAGTGCCGTTCTCCTGAATGGTGCCGGAGAGTGTCACGCTCTCGCCCGCGATTCCCTGCGGGGCAAGGGTGTCGGGAACGATTTTTCTCTCGGCGCTGCGCCCCCAGAGTTTCGGATCCGCGTCAAGAATGTAGACAGGCGCTTCCGTGAGGGTCAGTGCGAGGCTTCCGGCGTCGGTCTTCACACGCTTCACGTTTCCCATCATATCCGCGACGCGGATTTCTCCGCGTCCCGTTTCGATCCGCACGCGGGCGGGCCGTCCGCTGAAATCCCAGAGCGCGATCACACAGTGATCGTTCCGGTCCGCATAGGAGTATCCCAGAACAGTGTCGCCTAGGTATTCAATGACGCTGGTGGGGCGGTGACCCTCCAGCAGGAAACTTGCTGCGGCAAGCGCGGGAAACACCGGGCGCGGCGCCACGCGTTCCGTACCCCAGATGTGATGCGGAATCGTCAGATTGTAGGTCAGTCCGTAGTCCCCTTTGCCGGAAGAGTCATGATCGTAGCCGTAGAAGGGTTCGTTGGAGAGAATTCCCTCACCCAGAAGGATCAGCGCGGCGCGGAGCTGCCCGTACATCTGGATGCGTTCCTCTTCAGGCGTGCCGATTGCGGAATATCCCGCCTCGTTCGCGCGGATTCCGATTTTTCTGCCGCGCGCATATTTTTCGACCGTCTCCCTGAGGGCGCGGATATTCTCCACAAGACCGTTTTCCTCCACCGGATACGGGATGTAGGGGTGGAGCGTCACCTCGTCCACATAATCGAGGAATCCTTTTTCAAAGAGCTTCCGGTGCGCGTCGACGGAACCCAGTCCGATGTGCGAGAAACAGGGTCCGAGAATCAGCGCCTCCGGATCCGCCTCGCGGATGGCCTTGCGCGCAATCCGGTAGATTCGGACGATGTCATCATCGGAAAGATACAGATCAGGTTCCCAGAGCACCTGGTAACGCATGGTTTTATCAAACCCCTTCTGTTCCAGTCCGCGTTTCGCGGTATTCCGGTAAACCTCCGCAAAAAGGCGCTCGCCTTCCGGCGTTACGGGGCGGAGCGACTGCTCATTCCCGATCAGATTGCCTTTTTTCTGTTGAGGGGTCAGCTGATTGAAGACGCTGGTGGGACCGCGGAATACTTCGTAGGAATAGTAGACCCATGCGGCATTTTTCCTGGCTTTCAGAAAGGCCTCTCTGTCTTTTTCCATGATCCGCATCCCCCAGCGGCATCCGATCCACGGTCCGAGTGTGGCTTTCCCGCGCGAATTCCCGTGCAGACCGAAAAATGAATCTTCCGGCGGATACACTTTGCGCAATGCCGGATCGGGAACCACGGCATAGGTCAGACAGCCCGCGGGACGGCTTCCGGTTTTCCGGAGAAGCGTGCCGTCAGAGAGTTTTGCCATCACGCGGTAAAAACCGTATTCCGCGCGCGGGACATCCGGAACTTCGCCGTGCCATGTGCCTTTTCCGTCCGCCTGAAACGGAATGTGCATCGTTTTCCGGCTTTTCCCGTTCTGATCCTGAAAATCCAGCAGAAGCATCTCCTTCTTTTCATTTGGAAGACCTTCCACGTGAAAGAATAATGTAATTTTCTCCCCGGGTTTGAACAAACTGTTGTAAGGGTTGGAGGTTTCCCCTGTCAGCACGGCGGCGGAGGCGGAGGATAAAATCATCAGGAGCAATCCCGGAATCATGAAGTGCCGTTTCATCGAAGCTTATTCCTTTCCCGTATTGAGTTTGAATCGCAGAATGCCTTTTCTTTCCGGCGACGCGCCGATCAGCCATCTGCCTTCGGCTGCCAGCGCCGTCAGACGGAACGCCTTTTCGGAGACGACCTTGCCGTTCCGATCGAGCAGAAGGAGTTTTTCTCCGGAAACAGCAATGAAATCTCCAAGCACGGCGATATCCGCGACCTTGCCGGAAAACTGCCAGAGCGTTCTGCCGTCTTTCAGGAAAAAGACTTTCCCGGCATTTGCGGCGACGATCTCGCAGGAGGGGAAAATATCCACCTTGGTTACAAGCTCCGTCAGATCGTTTTCCACATTCAGTCTGCCCGCGTCGGCAACGATCACGGAGCCGTTGCGGAGCACCATGTCATCCGGTGCGCGGAATTTTCCGTCTTCAAAACGGAACCGCGCCGCATCGCCCCAGGCGGTTCGTGACGGGTCGAAGCGCCATACTCCTTTTTTCGTCCTGTCCAGAATCAGGAAGACGGCGTTTTCTCCCGGCTGGACGGCGACGCCGCGTGACGCCCAGTTCGCACCCACACGCCACGCTTCGTTGCCCGCGTTCTGCAGCGGCGCGGACTGCGGATCGTCAAGCAACATGCTGTGAATGGCTCCGTCGCAGACGGCAATGACTCTCCCCTTCGAAAGCGCCAGCGCCGAAATTCCGGGCAGACCTCCGATACGGAAATCGCATTCAGAGAGATTTTCCCGTGCGTAGTGCTTCAATCCCTGCGATGTGGCAAGGAAAAAGCCATCGCCGCCGTCGCCCGCGATCGCATAGGTGTAGCGGTCGGATTCCGCGCCGATTCTTTCGCGCCCGCCGGAAACGGGATGGCTGCGGAATGTCGTCGCGCCCGCCTCGACCCCCCAGCAGACACCGTCTAGATTGAAGAATACCGAAGCCGATCCCCGCAGCGGCCAGTTTCCGCTCTGCTTCGCACCGTCCGGAGTAAAACGGTAGGTACGCAGTTCCGGGTAGGCCGTCGAGGCGATCAGGCAGCCGCTTTCGGCATGATACCCGAGCGAATAAAAGGGACTCCTTGAAGCGGTTTTCCCCAGATCCAGAACGGCGGGAAGCATCGTCCCGTCCATCTTCCAAGCATCGACTTTCTTCGCTTTTCTGTCATAGGCGAAAAACTTTGCCGCTGCGCCGAATCCGGCTTTTGCCTGCGCGTCCGCGACGACGACACGGTCATAGGTGCGTTTCATGTCGAGCAGCGGCTTTTCTCCTCTGACGCCGTTTTCCAGTTTGAAAATATATCTGCCTTCGACCAGATAGAGGTCTGTTCCGTCAGAGAGCAGGGTTCCCCCTGTCGCGCCCCGGACCTTTTCCGCAGTCCGGCTTCCGTGCGGAAGGCGCCAGAGTTCACCCGCGCCCGGATAAGGCCCGGTGATGAAATAGAGGTTTGAGGAATCCCCGGCGGCGGAATAGACCGCCGTGTAAGGCACCGGGGGAGCGGATTCCTCCTGACTCTGTCCCAGACAGCCCGAATACTCGAGCGCGGCGCCTGAAACGGAACAGGATGCGGCCAGAAGAGCGGTGAAGACAAGCGGATGCATGGAAGAGACCTTTCTTATCAAATGTTTTTTTCTATCTTGTTTCCGGCGGATTGTTTCAGCGCCGCCAGAATATGTTTTCCGGAATTCTCTTCTACCGTTCACAATCCCTTCCGGAGATTGCCGTAATTGGGATCGGTCAGCTGTTCCTGCGTCTGGAGAATGGATCCGGCATGACCGTCAAAGTAAAAGACGTTCGAGCGCAGATTGTGCCGGAAAGAGACCCAGACGAGATAGGCGACATTGGACGGCCAGTTGTAACGCGGATCGGTGTTGTTCTCCATCAGGATCTGCGCTTTCGACGGATAACGGATCCGCGTGATTTTCATGCAGGTCTTTTCCGTGTTCCACTCTCCGGAGAAGAATGTGTTCAAACCGTAGGAGTTGGCCGGATAGAGCTTCCAGGCGGGGCACGGGATCATGTATTCCCCGTTCTGATCTTTTTTCCTGGAAAGTCTGGCGGCCACCTCGTGAACCCATGTGAAGTCCTTCTGCACCATGAGCGGCATGCAGTAGGCCGTATCGTTCGAATACATCTGCCATGCCATTCCGATGTTTTTCATATTGTTGACACATTGGATGTTGTGTGCTTTTTCCCGCGCCTTGTTCAGTGCGGGGAGCAGGAGCGAGGCGAGAATCGCGATAATCGAAATCACGACCAGAAGTTCGATCAGCGAAAAGCAGTATTTTTTCATTATCGATCTCCTTTGCTTAGGAACTGTTCTGCTTTTAATTATACACCATTGTACCCTTAAAGACAAGGGGGATTTCAGGAAAAAACAGATTTTTTTTTGCAGGAAATCAGCAGATCTGGACATTTCTCTCTGATTCAGCGGATTTTCTTTATGAAACGCCCATTATTTCAAGATGCATGTTCCTTTGTTTCGTGCCTGCAGAATGAGGAACAGCCCTTTTCCAGAAAAATGGGAAGATTGTCTGCTCCTTCCTTGCAGGTGACCATCCGAACCCGTTAAAAAACATGAAAAATAAATTTTTCTTCTGGAAACAGCGGAGACGGCTCTTGATTTTAAGGGAACATGATGTATAATAATAAAAGGAAAACAACTTTCTCCCCCCTTGCGGAAAGAATCGTTCACAACGGAAAGAGCCTGATGCCATGAGACCGCCAGTCAAACGCCTCGAAATCGTCAAGAAGCTGAAACAGGAGATCCTCTCCGGCGCCTATGTGAACCGGAACCGCCTCCCTGTCGAGCCGGAACTGGCCGCCATGCTCGGAATCACGCGCAAAACACTCCGCGGAGCACTGGACATTCTGGAAAAGGAAGGGCTTCTGGAGCGCATACCCGGAAAAGGCACATTTCTGCCGCACCGCTCCGGTGGCGACGTTGGAAACGTTTTTCTTCTCCTGCCCTGTTCCGATTATTTCCTGAAATCCGATTTCGAGACACGGAGCATTCTGCGCGACATCCTGAGCGGCTGTCTCCAGGAGGCGTGCCTCCGGAAAGCCCATGTCGTCACCCTCCCGCTGACAACGACCAACCGGATCGAGGATTTCGACGAGACAATCCTCGAACGGCTGCCGGATGGAAGCCGGATCATCTTCTACAGCAACTGGTATGCGCCGATCTTTCCGCTTTTTCTCCGCAAGAGATTCCGGATTGCCCATATCCACCATCTGAACTACCGGAATTCAATTCTGAAGCAGGCCGTGGAACAATGGGTCTGCTGCAAGGCCGACCTTGCAGCAGGAGTCGGAAAGGCTCTCGAACATCTCGCACAGCAGGGCTGTTCGAGAATTGCGCTGGCAGCCAGTTTCCTTGACAACGAATTCAATCCACTCAAAAGTGGTTACCTTCGCGCACTGGAACATCTTCCCGGAAGCCATCCGCCGCTTCTCTGCGACATCGGCGGAGTCAATGAGCCGCCGATGGCGTTTGTCGAACGTCTGCGGAATTTTCAACGCGAAACGGGATTTGACGCTCTGCTGTTCGGGCTTCATGATTCTCCGGTTCTGAACTTTGCGCATTCCCTGAACTCGAATTTCGGTCTGCCGGAAAAGACTG
>CASEFP010000085.1 GCA_949287225.1 uncultured Lentisphaeria bacterium | reverse complement strand
CGTGTCAAAGATATGGATTTAATGTCGGAGCGGATAAATTCTCGCTACTGACAATAGAAAACGGAAAAACAAGCATTATGCGTCTATCGGAATGGACATTGATTTCCCAAAGCCAAAAATCTCACTCCGACAGGCTGCTAGGCAAAAAGGAGTAAGAAATCATGTTGATCCGACACAAAATAACCGTAGGAATGCTGACTGCAGTCCTGCTGATCCCCGCATTCGGAGGGGAAGAAGCCCGGTTGCAGGCGAACTGGAAATCACTGCAGGAAAAACAGATTGCTCTGTTGCCGGTACCCAAACACTTGGATATCTTTCCCGCACAGCGGATCTCCGGAATTGCGCTGAGCGGTCTCCCCGGAGCGGAATTCCGCGCGGTGATCATGGAAGAAATCAACAGCCGCCTTCAGGAACTGAAAAGCCCTTTCCAGCTGCAATGCACCGCAAAACCTGTGCCAGGAGCGTTCAACATCATTCTGGAACCATGGAATGGAAAGACGAAGGAGGCGGAAAAGATTCCACTCAACGCGGATTCCCGTTTTGAACAGGCATACACCCTCACCCCGATGGAAAACGGTATTGTGCTCCGCGGCAAAGGCCATACGGGACTGCTTTATGCGGCGGTGACGCTGCGCGCCCTGATCGTCCGGGAGGGAAAGGAGATCATGATTCATGCCGCCTCCGTTGCGGACTGGCCGGATTTTGCCGTGCGCAGAGTCGGATTGCGCAACATTCTCTTCGGACAGGCGAAATGGAATGACGGAGAACAATGTCTCCTCCTGATGAAACAGGCGCTGAAATGGGCGCTCCGCAATAAAATCAACGCCGTTGCCCATCTGCCCTATCAGCCGTCCTACGATTCGATGCGCCTTAACGCGAAGCCGCCTTATTACAATCCCCGCGCGGCGCAGCTGATGAAACAGATCACGGAGTACGCTGCGGCCAATGGAATTGCGGCAGGTCGCGCCAACGGAACCATGACGCTTGCCTGGCAGACGAACGAAACCGATGCTGTGGACCCGCGTTTCAAAAAACTGATGCTCTATAATCGCAGAAGACTGACCACCTGGGCGCATCCGGAATGGTTCGCGGAAACCGCCGGAAGACTGACGGAATTTTATAAACAATCCGGGTTTACGTTCTATAATTTTCACAGTGTGGATAGTGGGGCAGCCAACGATCCGGAATTATGGAGCCGGCGTGACGATGCAACAAAAACCAGGTTCGGTAGCGACAGAGTGAAAGCCGATCTTGCGGTTCTGCGCGAAATTCACCGCTGTTTTCAGGGGCTCAAAGTGGATTTCTCCTACTCACAGTATCCCTACTGCGGATATTTCCTGACCGAAGAGGGAATCCGCAGGACCCTGCATCTGCCGGATACGGCCGCCGCGGCGGAATATGCACGCGAAATCGCACAACGCAATCAGGATTACCTGAAACGCCTGGACAGGGGACTTGCTCCGGATATCTCTCTGTGTTTCCGGGAAGGCACCACGGGGGAAATGAAAACCGGATACGCGACCTGTCCGGAGCGTCCGCTCTGGATCTACTGGGAGGTGTTGAACATCAAACGTGACCTCGTTCCGCTTCTCTCTCCGGAAATCGCCATGACGAAATCCGCCTTTCAGTCCCCCAGAAAAGGAGAGCTGAAGCTGTGGCTTTCAGACGATTATGAATTCTGGGAACAGTGCAAAGTCCTCTTCGCGGAATTTGCATGGAACCGCAATTTTCCGGGGAACAGGGAATTCAGCAGAAAAGATTTTCCGGTCTCTTATCCGGCGGATTTCCTCCAGACTCTCGCCCGCCGCGCGGCAGAGGGTCTCTGGGGCATGAAACACGGTCCGGCGCTTGCGCCGCTGTTCGACGATATGCTTTCCCTGGCGTACGCATACGATCCTGTCGGTTTCCGGAAGGCGCGCGTTTTGAGTCTGATGGAGGATCTGCCGTATCTGAAGCATAACCATAAGGCGCTGCTGCGGGCGGAAAGAGCCGCCTCCGCACTGTTCGCAGAGATGAAAGAAGCTCCGGAAAAACAGCGCGAATTCAAACCGGGCAGCTATCCCTATTTTCTGGATCTCCTCCGCATGCTGAAAAGCGCAGTGCTTTACAGCGGCGTCAACATCGCCTCGCAGGAACTGGAAAATCTGGCAAAGCGGGGTGAAATCCGTCGCTGCACTGAATATTATGCCGAAGCTAAGAAGCAGCTGCAGGCCGGCAAGCAGAAGTATCTCCGGGAGATGGCGGATCTGAAAAACGCGCCTTCCCGGACCGATTTCCGGCATTTCAACAAAAAATGGATTCTGGAAGGCTCCTACTACCGTTTTGTACAGATGCTTCAACCGGATCTGAAGGAGCTGGAAAAGAGGCTCGAAGCCAGTTATGAAAAACGCGGCAGCATTTTCGCCGCCCATAACATTCCCGCGTGGTATGAAAAATATTTCAGACGTTACACCTTCCGGAGAATCGCATGCCACGCGGAAGACACGCCGTGGAGGCATTTCTTCGGACACAAGTCGATCAAACCGGCCCCGGAACCAGTGGAGTTCCGGATCCGGCACGACGGAAACGCTCTGATTTTCTCCGGAACGGTCGCAAGGAAGGATCCCGGAGCATATTCGGGGAAAGCGGTCACATACCGGGAATGGCCGGAAGGCGACAGTGCGGGAATCCATCTGCAGACACCGTCTGTTTCCGGGAAGCAGACCGCATATCAGATTGTCGTCGGCAGCTCCGGCGGTGCGTTCGTCTGCCGCCACGACACGGACCGGAACGGCGTCAGGACACGGACTCCTGTTGATCTGAAACTGGATCCGGAAGTGAAACGGAATTCGGACGGCTGGGAATTTCATGTGAAAATTCCCTTTGCATCGCTGAACGCGAAGCCGGGGAAAGGATGGAAAATCCTTCTGGAATACAACCGGGGCAGCGAACCTTACGCCAGCAGCTTCGCAGCCGGAAGAAAATTCACCGATTCCTCCTTCTGGCAGACCCTGGTCTTCGGAAAACTGGAAAAACCGGCAGGTGCGGATTTCCTTGTCAGGGCAGACAGAATCACACTTGAGGAAACAACCCATACGGACGGAAGCGGAACGCTTGCAACCTTTCAGCCCGTGCTGGAAACGACTGTTCCTGTTCAGATCAGGAGTTTCACATGCACCGTCAGGAATGAAAAGGGCGAGGCACTTTCCCCGACCATTCCGCTTATGAAGAACGCTTTTCTCTCCGCATGCTGGAAAGCTCCCTCGCCGATCCGGTGCCAGCTTCAGGTCTCCCATCCCGGGGTCATGCTGGATTTCCAGCTCGTTTATCTGGAGAACGGAAGGGAAAAACGGATTTCCCGCAAGATTTTCACAGGGGAAATCACGTTCCCGGGCAGGAAGCTGCCCGACGGATCCCCTTCCCTGCGGACTCCCTTCTCCGTGAAGGAAAAAATCACGCAGGAGAAGGGCGCGCTCGCCCTCAGCTTTCTGCCGGAGTGGAATGATTCCTCCTCTCCGCCGCCGGAAGACAGAATCCTGTTTCACTGCGGTCCGCAGCTGCGGCAGGACAACTTCCGCCTGAGGAATATCATGCTGGTCCGTTACAATCCGGGCACGGGATATTTCTATTTCTGCATCAACAACGGGAAAAGCGTGGTAATCTGTGCGCGTCCGGAAAAATGGGACCGGAAATCATGGCTGGATCTCGCCGTCGCATGGGACTTGCGCGGAACAGTTCCGGAAATGGAGATTTACTTCAACGGAAAAAAAGCCGTCCCGCTGAGGATGAACAAAACACGTTTTCAGGAAAAATTCGAACCTGTCCGAATGCTCTATGAACCGCATTTCGGCGCATTGAACTCAGGCGAAAGACCGGCGGACGGCGCAATCGGAAACGTCCGGATATGGCAGGAACCTTCCACCATGGTCCGCGGTGAAAAAGCGGATTTCCAAGTTATCATGAAAGACACCCGAAACGAAAGGAAATAGAATGAAACGCAAATATTTCTCACTGATCGAACTTCTAGTCGTGATTGCGATCATCACGATTCTCGCCGGTCTTCTGCTGCCGGCACTGAATCAGGCGAAACAGACGGCACTTTCGATCAGCTGTTTGTCCAATGTCAGGCAGTTTGTTTTTCTCTGTACCAGTTACTCGAATGAACATCAGGATTATCTTATTCCCCTGACTACCCAGGGGGATACGGTCATGACCTTCTGGTTCCAATATCTTTTGAAAAACGGACTGATCCCGAAATCCAGCTGGGGAAACTACACGAGCAGCGGGCATCCAGACCGCACGGATCATCCCCGGGGAATCTTCCGCTGCCCAGGAGATGATCTGACGGGCAAACCTGATGAAACAAACCTGTTCAACGGATTGAGCTACGCCATGGCACAGAATATCGGTGAATGGTACTGGAGGCGGAACACCACGTCAATCAAAAACTATTTTCAGAAAATGCATCAAGTTCCGCTACCAGGAAAAGTCGCATGGATCGGAGACAAGGCCTGGTATGAAACAAGCGCGGAAATGATGCGTTTCTACGGGGATACGGCAACCGTCAGTGTGGAAAACCGTTTCAAACAGTTTCGGCACAACCGGGCCATGAATATCGGTTACCTGGACGGTCATGCGGCCAGACGGGAATACAGCTCCTACCCCTCAAGCCATACCGACAGCAACTGGTTCAAGCATCCTTTCTGGGGGAGAAGGGATCAGATGATCTACTGGAGCATTTATACAAAATGAACAAGAGGAATACGAATGTCCGCCGCACTCCGAAAAAAGAAAAAACAATTCCTGAAAGACACTAGTGAAATGAAAACGATGCCTTCGCTTTCCCTGCTTTCCGCGGCATGCCTGCTTCTGCCGGAGCTGTCCGCATCCGAAAAAATGCAACCGCCGCGCACACTCAACATCAGCGTTATCGGCTCCTCCACGGTATGGGGAAGCGGACTCATCGGAGAACGCAGTATGGCAGGTAGACTGGATGATATTCTGCGCGACAAATGGAGCGATTCGGTTTATCCGGACCGGATGCGTTTCTTCTCCGAAGGAAAACGGATCCGTCCGCAAATTGTGAAAAACCGGAAATTCTTCCGCGGAGATGCCGTCCGGATCACGGGGATGGGCAGTTATGCGGAGTTTGAAATCACCGGAGACGAACTCGCCGTTTTTCATGCGTCTGCGCGGACGGAGGATTACGGAATCATCGGCGTTTACGCAGACGGCAGAAGAATCGGCACATTCGACAACCGCAATCCGACCCTGGGAGAAATGGAAAAGAGCTTCACCGGAGACGGCGTGACACGCGTCTTTCCACTGGGCCGCCCCTTCACTTATGCGCACGAAATCACCGTTGACAGCCGCATTTCGAAAACGACACACTACAATCTGAACTACGTGACCGGTGACGTGGCACGATATTTTCCGGGTTATGAAAGTGTCATCGTGCGCGCGGCGCCGGAAAAACGCGTGGAACACTTCGTCTACTTTTTCACGCCACCGAAACAGGGAAGCAGAATCCGAATCCGCTGCAGATACGGAGAAACCATCGGATACACAGCCTGCACTGTGGGAGGAACCGCGGATGAGAATGTACTGGAAAGCACCTTCGGAATCGGGAATGTCCCCTTCGACCCGGCGAATCCGCGCGGATTCAGCGCAGGACTGGATTTCCGGCGGACCAATCCCGGGGCGCTTTTTTTCCATCGCTTCCCGAACAGGGAAAAACGTGTCATACGGCTGAAAATCGAAGGTGGAAAAAATCCCTATCTGATGATTGACTTCGTCTCGAACCGCGCGCACATGCTCCAGAACGCCGGAATCGGCGGCTTCACCGCCGCACGCTTTCTGACGGACCGGTATGGACGCTCCCTGGAGGATCTCCTGCGTGACTTCGTTCCCGATATCGCCTTCATCGTGCTGGGCGGGAACGACGACTGGGCGGAGGGGAAACGTCTAGTGCGGCGGAAAATATCGGGCGTGTCCCGGAAAGAGCTGGACAGGATGCCATCCATGCAGCTGGAAGCCGTTCTTCCCCGGAAGGACGGAACCTTCGACGTCATCAGAAAAAGCGCCCTGATCGAGTCGATCACCCCCTGCTCCCTGAAGAGTTCCGCCCTGATCGGCTCCGAAGTTAAGGCGGGGAATTTCGTCAGGATCGGGAATTACTGCGGAGACAACCGCTCCACGGCAGTGCGGACCGTCTCCCGTGCGGACACGGCAAACGGGGAAATTTTCTGGGATAACCCCCTGGACGTCTCCTCCATTCTCGGCATCCGGTCGCTTTCTGATCTTGTCGGAGCCGAATTCACCGTGCGGACACTCCAGGATTACACGGAAAACATCCGCAGGATGACCAGACGTCTTCTGCAAGCAAATCCCGGGATGAAGATCATTCTCCTGAACACCTACACGCCGAATTATTTCCTGCGGGAAGTCTGGGGATACGCAGAAACCATGGCGCGGATTGCTGCGGAAAACCCGCGCTCCATCGTGGCGGCGGATGCCTCTCCCGCAGTCTGGGAATGGACGGACGCGCAGATTTCGGGGAAAAACAGCTATATCTTCACTGCCACAGGGGCAAGCGTGTATCCTCTGCCGTGGAAAGGACACGCGCAGGGATTCCGGGTGCTGGTCGATGAAAAGGACGAATACGGGAAAACGTGCAGGATACATTCCGGCTGGTATTATGTCCCGCAGGAAATGCCGGACGGTTCCTGGAGGGTCAGACGCACTGCCAAATGTCCTCGCAACGCCATGAAATTGGAATTCACGGAACCGCCGGCGCCCGGCACGCTCGTCCGGGTGCTCCGGGCGGACAGACGCTGGAGCAACGATTTCGCCCATCCGACACCGGACGGATGCCGGATCATCGGGACAGTCGCAGTCGAAGCGTTGCGCCGTTTCTGGGAAAAGGGACGGTTTTCCGTCACATCCCACGCCTCGGTCCTTCCCGGCGAATGACGATTGAAAATGCCGAAAGACATGGTAAAGTATGCCGGACACGGGAATCCGGTACGCGGCGGAATCAGAAAAAAGTAGTACCGGATTTCTCATCAAGGCGCATCGGCATTGCCCCGGACAGGAGAGGTACCATGGCAGTCAAAGGCATCTTGGAAGTGCAGAGGCACTTTTTCGCAGTGGAAAACACGCTGGATCCCGCGATCCGGAAATAGTATCTCAAAACGTTGCAAACAGAGATCCGGAAACGGAAAAAGGAGATCTGCGGTGTGCTTCACGAGGTTTGGCGCAAATCCGAATTCGAGTCCAGAACCACGGAGACAGGAATCATCTTAAACAAACGGAATCCCATCGGGAAGCGACTGGTAGCATTGGATTTGCAAATAGATATTATGAGAAACTCCTTTCAGCTGACTGCTACGTCAAACCTTTGTGTCTCTCATAATATCTATGTAAAAATCAAAATCAGTCTTCAGTCTCTGATGCTGGTATAGGTCACACCATTGCAGCCAGCTGCGAGGGATGGCCCAGGGATTCGGTTGCTGGTTGACGGCATTGAAATTGTGGTAGGAAAAGGCTTCGACGGCTCCTCGCTGCCCAAAGTATTGAATCTGCTCAAGGCATGGTCATGTTTGGCATCGGCGTCTCGGCCTGGCACTGGGATCAATACCGGAAGATCGACGCGGAAATACACCGTTGCTGCGATCCTTTTTTTTTGATGATTGAGGCACTGCTCGCATCGCCCTGCTCATAAATTCGCCTTTGTTCGCAAAGTTACGGGGCGTGTTGCGCAAATGCGGGACCGGGCGGATACAAGTAACGGGAGAATTCCTTGGCGAAGGCTTCGATGATCCTTTTCTGAATACGCTGTGCCATCAGATATCGAATTGCGGATGACAGCGAATCCGTGCTGTTCAAGTGACTTTTCAGCAGTTGTCAAGAATTTTCCGCAATTTTGCTCTGAATTCTTCCTTCAACTCAACAGGCTCCAGAAGTTTGACATACCCTTCCTGAGAGAGAAGGAACGGAAACAGGACTTCTTTGGCGACTGCCGGGATTTCGACCGTGCCGTCATCATGAATAACCTGGCCGCTGTGCAGCGGGGATGCCTTCAGTCGGTCAAGTGCGTATTTGTCCGCGTGCAGTTTCACGTTTCCGATCTTTTCAAAGTCGAGAAAGACATCCGGATTGACCGAAGCGATAATCTCTCTGTCGGGTTTGAATGTTCCTTTCAGAAGTTCCGCGCTTTTGATTCTTTGCAGAGAAAACGTGCGAGGCTGTTTTTTCTCATGGCAAAACGCTTTGCTGTACCAGGAGTTGTTGAAAAAGACCAGAGTGTGCGGTTCGATGACGCGTTTTGAAATCTGTCCCCGCCAGTCCGCATACTCAATATTTACACAATGATGAGTCAGCCATCCCTGAAAGATCGTCATAAAAATGTCGGCTTCCAAATTGATATGCAGACCGGAAAGAATGCTCAGACTTTCCATGTTGGCCGTGTCCAGAAAGTCGGGATTGTTGTTCTGGAGCAGATAGTCCACCGCATTGCGGATCCTGTTTTTCAAGGGAGCCGGGAAGATTTCTTCCGCAATCCTCGCTCCGATGACCGCGGCCAGCATCTCGTTTTCGTCCAGTAGGGCCGGGGCAATGAAATCCCAGCCATGATGCTGAAGATAGTAGCCGTTGCGGACGCGGTCAAAAGCAAGAGGACAGTGAAATTCGTCCTCCAAAACCTTCATGTCCCGCAGGATCGTTTTTTTCCCGCAGTCGATCTCCAACTCCTCCTCCAATGCTATGCGCCGGAATTCCTTCACCAGCGTTTCCGAGTTCGGGTAACGGTTTTCCTTGAGCAGTGCGGCAATTCGCATCAGGCGGTGCATCTGGGATTTTTGCAGCGGCATACGGGGTATCTCCAATTTTTTTTCGATTTTTGTATCACGGATTCACAGAGTGGACACAAGATGTCCACTTTCTCATAGTATATTATGGTCAGAAACAAAAATCAAACCGAAAATGAAAGGCAGCCGCATCATGTGGGAGAAAATTTTAGCGTTGTTCCATCGGTCATCAAAAGAAACAGAAACATACACACCGCCGCGGAAGGTGTACTGCTATCAGCCGGATCTACCATTCGAATGGAGGGAAAAAAGATGAAATTTAATGATGGCGGATTATTTTGTTTTGATCGTGATGAGT
>CASEFP010000084.1 GCA_949287225.1 uncultured Lentisphaeria bacterium | reverse complement strand
TAACCTCCTGTTTCTATGTGGAGTTCGGCTGGTGAACCTAACTCTAAAATAGGATAGGAGGTTCTTATTTGCAACTTGAATCTGAAGTTCTTTTCAACATACCGGCAGAGCCGGTAGTTTTATTGTCCTGAAGGGGACAAAGAGGCGCCGGGAGTGCGAAGCCCCCCGACTTCGACTCCCGGCGCGGAAGTCTGCTCAAATTCACCCCCCGTGCGGTTTCCCGCATCAGTTTCCGTCCCCCCTGAAATCAGCGGAAACCAACTTCATCGCATGAATTTGATTTCTGTTTTCCGGAAGTTCTCCGCATCCCCCCGGTCATCTGTCGAAACAGAATATCCGCGAAATTTTCCGGAAACAGACGGACTTCATCAAAGAGCAGATACTTACTTATTCGCTGGAAAAATAAATTTTATGCAGGAAAAATCAAAAAAATTGATTTTTTTTATTTTTTCTATGAAAATCTGCATTTTTTCAGACAGTCCCCCTTGACACCCATATGTAATAGTTCATATAATAGGGATATGGAATACAGGGAGGAACGGCATGATTGCGCCGATCTATCAGGACTTGAGCAGAAAACTGGAAGCCTATATCACGGAACACGGGATCACGGGCCGTCTGCCGGGCGTATTGAAGCTCAGCAGAGAGCTCGGCGTGCATCATGTGACGCTCACCAAGGCAATCCGGCTTCTGGAGAAAAAAGGGCTTCTCTCCATTCAGGGAACGCGCGGGACGTTCGTACGAGAGAAAACGCGGCGCAATTTCCACGTGATCGGTTTTGTCGGAGTAAGCGCGGAAGCCACGGCGCGCGAAATCGCGTTTGCAGACCGGAATGCGAAATTAGCCAACACCGGATACCGGATCATGGACATTTCAGTCAACCGGCAGCTCGTTTTTGAAAATCCGCGCCTGCTGCTGCAGTTTCCCGTTGATGCCTATGTGTTCTACGGCAGTTTTTTCAGCCGCGGGATCATGAAAGTTCTGCAGGAAGACGAAATTCCCGTCATTGCCACAATCAACCCGGAATTTCCGGAAATCAATCACATCGGTTCGGATCACCGTCCGGCTTATGCCCGGGTTCTCCGCCTGCTCCGGAACGCGGGCTGCCGCCGGATCGCCTTTCTCAACTACCTGCGCCAGGACGAATTCAAATATTATATCAGCGACATCCGGAATGCGTTTCAGACGGAGCTCGGGAGCGGGTTCGATCCCCGGCTCTTTTCCGCTTATGACATGTTCGACTATTACGCCCGTTACGGGGAAGCCTACGACGAAGCGGTTGCGAATGACGCCTGGCGATCCTGGCGCGGAAACCCGCCGGATGCTCTCGTGACCACCTCGGCTTTTGTCCCCTTCATCCGGGCAAAGGCACCGGCCCTGAAAATTGCCGCATTTCCCTCTTACGGCGTCCGCTGCGACTGCGATATCGCCGTATACGAGGATATTCCGCTTCTTCTGGAAACCGCATCGCGCCGTATGCTGGAACTCCTCGCGGGGGACACGTCCGTTGTGGAAATCCGCGTGCCTTTTCTTTTCAAAACTCCCCGGAACAGCAGAATTTCTTTTGACAGCATCTGGAAAAGAACTGAAGTCAAACATCAAATATCACAACAGACAAGGATCGTATCATGAACAACTATCACCTCCATTTCCGTCTGACGCGTTCCAAATCGGAAGGCGGACGCAATCAGGGAAAATTCACATTGATCGAGCTTCTGGTCGTAATTGCGATCATCGCGATTCTGGCGGCACTGCTGTTGCCGGCATTGAATCAGGCAAGAGAGAAGGCACGCTTTATTTCCTGTGCCGCCAAACTGAAAATGCTCGGAACAGCCATGAACATGTACTGTGACGACTATAAATCGCATATGCCTTACAATGAACTGAAAATCAATGCCGTTGGAATATTTGTTGCGACGTATATGGATCGCAGAAAAGGGATGCCGTCGTTTCTGCTGGTTACTCTCGGCTACTACGGGAGGGGCGGAAATGATATGACCGGATTCTATCTGCCCGTATTGCGGAAACATTTCAAATGTCCCTCCGATCCCGGCGATCCTACCGGAGCAAAGCTGAAGGGAATGTTTTATGCGCCGGATTCATGGGGCGGTGATGCGAATATATCCTATGCTCTGGCTGTTTTCGACGATATGCTGATGAAACGCTGGTATACTCCTGACGGGCTTGCCACACCCGGAAAATACGGCAGGGATCGGAACAGCGGAACAACGGTTGCTCCGGGGAATTTCATCGCAGCGGACTCCATTCCGTATGTCGGAACCCCCTATTCCCGCAATCATCGCACTCAAATGAATGTCCTGGCAATCGGAGGGCACGTCTCCGCATTGAAGTATCCTTCCCATTTATGGGTTGGTGGAGATAAGGTCTCCCAAAAGAAATATATGGATTACATGGATCAGCGTCAATAAAAGAGTGGAGAAGATCTGATGAGATTACTGTTCGTTATTTTACTATGCTCCGTTTCCCTGACTCTGTTCTCTCTGGAACTTCAACCATTGAAAATGTCAAAGGAAGTCGGCAGTTTTATCCTGAAAATGCGCTTCCGTGAGAATTTTAATTTAAAGAGACTGCCGGCAATGGATTTTACTGTGAAAGACGGGGTATTTGCCTGCGGCGGAAGACTTGTCCCGCTTAATCCTGTCACCGGAAGCAGGGAGATCGATTTTGAGGCATCGCTTGGCACGGTGCGGAAACTGACCTCCCGGTGCGGTATTACGATTTCCGGTGTTCCGGCAGGTGGCGTGGTTTATGAGGTTCTGCCGGTGGTCTTTCTTGAAGATGATCTTTCAAAAGGTCTGGACTTTGAATCGCCGGAACGGAGCGGTATCTGGACTGCGAATCTTGGCGCAAAAGCTTCGTGGAGCGGGGAATACCCGTCCGGGGGAAAAGGCTGCCTGCGGGCGGAGTGGGGAACTCACCAGCTGGTTTCCCTGCTTCCAGGGGAGCGGGACTGGACACGTTATGCGGAACTGCGTTTCAAGGTCCGGTATCCGGAAACCGGAAAACGTAACCGGAACATGTTTCTGTTTGACGGAAAGACGGTACATCGCCCCGCCATCAACGACACGATTCCGATGGGACGCCTTGACCTGTTCCAGGAAAGCCGCAGGACTTTCAGGCTTGACCTGCGGGCATTGAAGAAGCATAATCCCGGCATTGATCTTTCCAATATCATGGCGGTTCAGTTTTTCTGGAGTTCGACGCCGGTTGTTGGTGAAACCGTTTTCTATTTCGACGATATACAGCTGTTGACCGCTGAGGAGCTGGCAAAAGAAAAGAAAGATGGATACCGCAGACAACTTGCGGAACTCCGCAACATGGTTCCCGATATAACGATAAAGAAATGGGAGGGGAAAATCCAAGCGCTGGAGCAGTGGTTCGAATCGGGAAAATATGAAGCTCTGGACAAAGGCGTGACTGCACTGAAGGAAAAAATTGTGAATTCGACGGTTCTCGGCAATGAGGAACTGCGGGTTGTCGCGGTAGATTCCTCGGAGAAAGTCATGCGTGACACGATTTTTCCATACAGGAGCTTTCCTATTCAGATTTCCGCGGCGGGAAACGAGCGGGAAAGCTTTCAGGCAGTTCTGGTACTTTCCCGACCATTGAAACAAGTGCGATTTACGGCTGGTGAACTGCGAGGAGAGGGCGGCAAGGTGATCCCCGCCGGAAATGTCCGGATCAACCCGGTCGGGTATGTGGAGGTAACGGAATCAACTTTTTATCAATCCAGCCGGACCGGTTTCTGGCCGGATATTCTGCACCAGAACCGTCCGTTCGATCTGCCGGAACGTGTTCAGCCGTTCATGGTGACGGTTGCGGTTCCCGCTGGGCAGTCTGCTGGAATCTATACCGGGAAACTGACCTTGACTGCGGATGGCATGGAATCGCGAACCGTGGAGTATCGGGTGAAAGTATATTCATTCAGCCTGCCGCGGAAAGGAAAGGCGAAGACGTTCATCTCGTTCAATTATGCTCCGGACGATCCAGTCTTGCGGCGCAGGGTGTATGATCTTGTTTTTGATTACCGCCTGAATCCAGTTACCATGTACCCGAAGCTGTTCAAGAAGAAAGTGAATACCCGTTTCCTGCCGTTCCCGGAGGATCTTGAATACTGTTTGAGGAAGGGAATGAATTTCATGACGTTTGGTTTCATGGAAGACCAGCAGTCGAAAGACTCGCAATGTTTTGACGAAGAATACATTCAGGCTGTATTGAATTGGATCGGCAGATGGCGCCCATTCCTGAAAGAGAAAGGAGCGTGGGATATTGCCTATATGCTGGGGTTCGATGAGATCATGCACCGGTCAGCCGCCGTTCGCAGCAGGCATCTGAAAGAGGCGGAGAAGATATGCAGGCGCATCAAACAGGCATACCCTGACTGCAAGATAGCCAATATCGGAAGGCTGATGAGTATTTCGCCTGAACTGATGGATATGTGGTATAATATCCCTATGGAGAAGAAGAAATTCAGTCATCTACAACGTCGGGGAAAGAATGTTGCTTTTTACTGGGCTTATGAAGATCCTTCCTTCATGCTTGATCTGCCGGGCATTGCCCCGCGCATGTGTAGTTGGATGGCATTTAAGGAAAATGCAGACGGGATTGGATATTATTCTTCTGTTCGCCTTCATTCCTCTTTTACCTCAAAAAACAGACTTACGCCCGAAAAAGCAAGACTGGCGCATAATAATGAAAAGGGATATAGTATCTGCAATGAAAACTGCTGTCCGGATCCTGTTCCATTTTCTCTTGACTGGGACAGGACACAGTACGGAATATGTTCAAACCTCGCCAGGAATGGCGACGGGTTTCTCTTCCATCCAGCGCCGGACCATACGCTTCTGGCGTCTTTCCGACTTGTTTCGATTCGCGATGGAATTGAGGATTTTGAATATTTTAAACTTCTGGAAGAACTTTCCAGAGGAAAACATCCTCTGCTGAAAATTCCCGATTCACTTATTACCCTGCAATCCTACACGAAAGATTATGAGGCAATCCAGATATATCGTGAGAAAGTTGCTTCTGCGATTGAAACATATAAACGGAAACAAAAGCGGCAGTGACAACGGGGCTTCTGAATCATGTCAAATGGATAAAAGACTTAGAACTTATCAACTAATAATATCATAACGGAGGATAAATTGCCATAATTTTATTCATCGTTATCATCATAGCTGCCAAGTACAGCAAGGCATTGTATGCGCAGGCGGTTTTTTCGTATCTGACATGAATTTTTC
>CASEFP010000083.1 GCA_949287225.1 uncultured Lentisphaeria bacterium | reverse complement strand
GTTCCCTCATCCGGTGAGGCCCTTATTTTACCACCTCTTTCACGTTTGTCAAGCACTCTTCTCCATTTTTTTCTGTTTTTCCCCCCTTTTTCCTTTCTTACCCCTCCCCTCAACCTCTCTCTCCTACTCTGAGCTTTCCTCCGTCTTCCAGGCCGGACTATCCTGCAGAATGCCATCTCTTTTTTCCTATCTGCCAGGGAGAATCCTACTCAAATCTGAAAATCCACAGACAATCCTGAATAACAGAAAGAGCGTCCCCCGGCACCCCGGGAGACGCTCTTTGCAGATAACTTTGAAAAACTTAAAGACAGAGGCTTACTTTTCGACTTCTCCAGGCTCCAGCCCCAGCTGAAGCGGCTCGGGACGTTCACAGGTGGTCTTGAGATCCACCTTCTTCCCAAGCTTGGAAGATTTGTCAAATGAAAGCATGATTTCAAGAACATGGTTTGCAAGCTCCCCGCAGCAGCGGTGTTTCCGCCCCGTCTGAAGCGCTATCGCCATGTCCGCCGCACCGATGCTGCGGCTGTTTTCCGTGTAAATGTGGGAAAGCGGAGCGTCAATCCATTTGTTCTCGCCGCGCCGGAAAACCTTCACAGGTCCGCCGAACGTGTTCGGATCGGGAACAAGAAGCGTGCCTTCATCACCGTAAATCTCAATCGGAGGATGATTGTGCGCATAAGCCTCGAAACTCGCAATCACGGTGGCAAGCACACCGTTCTTGAATTCAATCACGCCAGTCAGATGGGTGGTCACATTCACAGGATAACGATCAAAAGGCTTGTACACGTTCTTGTAGGTTTCCCCGACCTCGGCGCCAAGTGTACGGAATTCCGAGCCCTTCTTTGTCATCGCCGTCACACTCTTCGCGGGACCGAAGAAGTTCACCAGCGCAGTGATGTAATAGGGGCCCAGATCCAGCATCGGACCCGCACCGTAATCATAAAAGAACGGCGCCTGTCCCCATTTCTCCGGACCGCGGCCGAGAACCATCGCTGTGGCGCTGATGGGTTTCCCGATCCAGCCGTCGTCCAGAAGTTTGCGGGAGGTCTGAAGTCCGCCGCCCAGGAACGTGTCCGGCGCGCAGCCGACGCGCAGACCTTTCTTCTTCGCCAGATTCATCACTTTCGCCGCATCCGCTTCATCCACTCCGAACGGTTTCTCGGAATAGGCGTGCTTCCCGGCATTCAGAGTGTCAATCGCAATCTGGGAATGAACCTGCGGAGGCGTCAGATTGAGGGCAATTTCAATGTCCTTTCTCGCAAGAAGTTCCTCATTCGTCATGGCCTTGCAGCCGTAGAGAGCCTCTTTCGCCTTGGAACGTTCCGGAATGATGTCCGAACAGGCCACAACTTCAATCACATTGAATTTCTGGGCAGCCTTGAAATAGGTGTCGGAAATCATTCCGCAGCCGATGATGCCCATCTTCACTTTCTTGAATTTCTTCGCCTTGGGTACAGCCATTTTCTTCTCTGTCTCCTGTATGTTTCCTCTCTGGATGAATGCTCAAACTGCTTACTTGTTGCCTTC
The DNA here is from genome assembly GCA_949287225.1 of uncultured Lentisphaeria bacterium. Taxonomy (GTDB): domain Bacteria; phylum Verrucomicrobiota; class Lentisphaeria; order Victivallales; family UBA1829; genus UBA11452. The sequence goes on along the minus strand of CASEFP010000083.1, from coordinate 4,640 downwards.
GGCAAATCCGTTGGAGGTCATGAAACGGTAACTTTCTTCAATGGCCTTCCACATTTCCACTTCGCAATAGTCAAGCTCAACCACAATCGAACCGACGCTTTCCGGCGCCGCCGCCACAATGTCCCCGATCGGAAGAGAACCCGTCCCGAGCGGAAGAAGATCGATCTTCATGTCCAGAAGACCATTCACCATTTCGCCGCCGCCCGCCTTCTGAGTGCAGATCCCGTCCTTCATGTGAAGAAGAATCGTGCGGTCCGCATATCTCTTGAGCATTTCCACGGCGTCTTCTGTCCCCTTGTTCGTGGACCAGAAGGAGTCAATCTGGAACTTGATGTCCGGGCAATATTCCAGATAGTAATCATATTTGAGTTTGCCGTCTATCCGTTCAAATTCCCAGTAATGGTTATGCTGGAAAAGCGTAATGCCGGCTTCCGCAAGCTTTTCCTGCATCTTGTTGGTGTTCTCCGCTGTCGCCTTGATTTTATCCAGATCCTTGAAATCGTCCGGCCCATAGCCGCAGACGCAGTTCTTCAGCCCGAGCACGCCCAGAGTATCAATAATCTCAGAAAGTCCTTCCACATTCCGCGCCCACGGAGAATGGGAGGAATACATCTTCAGCCCAAGATCATCTATGACCTTTTTGAATTCAGCAGGTTTCAGATTCCAGAATCCCGCAGGCTCGACGGCTTTGTAACCAATTTCCGCCACCCGTTTCAGAACTCCGACAAAATCTTTTTCTGCATACTGCCTCAGTGAATACAACTGGACTGCCAACGGTCTCGCCATCTTTTCTTCTCCTCGATGTGATCTCTCTTTGTTGGATTCCCTGGATATTAACGAAAAATATCCTCTTCTGTTTATTATATCGCTTTAACTGCTCTCTTCAATTGATAAAATGTATTTTTTATTGATTTTATCTATCAAACGCGGTTTTCCGGTGCCGGGCACTCTCTGCAGGAATTCAGAAATTCACAGGCTCATCGAAGCAGGTGAAAGAAATGCAGGATATGATGCATCAACAGGCGATTTCATTCAAAAAAATCCCCTCTCCCGCTGGAAAATTCGGACTCGGAAATGTATTATCCTCTCCTCCGCATGATTCCCAGTGCAGACCCGGAAAAGCAGAAACAGACAGATGCAGAAGCAAATGCGCAGGACAAAAGAAAAAAACGGACATCCCCGAAGGAAAAAGGAACCGCATCAGGGGAAACGCACTGATTCGGCGCTCACCTCCCCTGGAACCGTCAAATATCTTCAGATCGCCAATATCCTGAGAGAAAGGATCCTCAGAGGACAATACAAAACAGGAGACCGTCTGCCCTCATACAAGGAACTCTGCCTCCTTTTCAGTGTAAGTGAAATCACGATCCGCAAGGCGGTTTCCATCCTCTCGGACGAAAAACTCCTGCGAAGGGAGCGGGGCCGCGGGAAGGGAGTTTTTGTCAATCCCCCTCCCCCCGCTCCCGAAAGTTCAGGAGGAGTCCCGATCCGGAGCCTCAGTTTCTGGTCCGCCAGAGAATTCAAAACCTTTTCCAGCGACGACCCGGCCATTCAGAAGGGCATCCTTTCCGCCGTCAGCACTCCGGAATACAGCGTGCTCCTGATGCCGGAACAGAGCGATACGAAGGACAGAATCGCCTGGCTCGACCAGATTCTAGGAAGAAATCCCCCGGATGGAATCCTTATCAACGGACAACGCTTTGAATCTCCCGATGACGCGGAGCAGACTCTCCGTTTTCTCAATTCCCGCGGAATCCGTTTCCTGCTCATTTTCTCCGCGGAATGCCCCCTCGCAGACGAAATGAAAAAACGCAGGCTGCCGGGGATTTATCTCTCCGAACAGCAGGCGCTTGCCCGCGCCATGAAGAAAGCTGCGGAAAAAAGAAAAACCTCTTTCCTTTTCCCGGGAACCGATGAATTCTCTGTCATGCGCTCCCTGCAGGTCGCACGAAAAACGGCAGGCAGACGAGGCGGACTCCATTTCCGGACCAGAATCTTCTCGGAACTCGAACGGAAAGAACTCTACCGTGCCATGGAAGAATGTGTGCTCGAAGCGGCCAGACCTGAAAATGAATGCTGCCTCGTTCTTGAAGGAAGCAACGTCCCACTGAGTTATTTTGACAGTGTCATGAGTGCGCACGGACTGCGTCCTGGAAAAGATGTTTCCGTCTTCCTCTTTGAACATTACTGTGCGCTTGATCCCGCCTTCACCGCCAAATACTCGGCCGTCACCCGTCCTTATTTCCAGCTCGGCAGGGAGGCCGGACTCCTCCTCATGAAACTGCTGGAAGGGGAAAAAATCCCCATGCCCGTCACTCTCGGCGCCGCTTTCAATGACCTGGATTCCATCTGAAAGATAAGATCTCTCCTCTTTTCCCTCTCTTCCCACTCTTCTTTCTTTTCCCTTTTCCCCCTGTTTTCCCTGTTTTTTCCATTTCTCCTTTTTTCCCCGTTTCCCTGAATGCGTGCGGAGGATAAGGAAAAATGGGAGCAAAAATCAATATTTCCCATGATTTTGCAAATTCTCCTTCTTGACTCCTTCCACTCACACGTTACTGTAACAAAAGAATAAGTGTATACAGTTATTCTTTCCCCATGCGGACAAAACGCGCATCGGGAGATCCGAAGCAGATCCGTGACATCTGAAAAAACAACAACATGAAGAGAGGAGATTTTCCATGTCCGACCGGAAAATGCCGAAAATCGGGATCCGCCCCTGCATCGACGGGCGGCGCAAAGGAGTCCGGGAATCCCTGGAAGAACAGACAATGAATATGGCTCAGGCCGCCGCGGCGCTGATTTCATCCACTCTCAGGTATCCGGACGGGAAGCCGGTCGAGTGCGTCATTGCGGACACAACGATCGGCGGAGTCGCCGAAGCGGCCGCATGTGCAGAGAAATTCGCAGGACTGAATGTGACTGCCACACTCAGCGTGACTCCCTGCTGGTGTTATGGATCCGAAACCATGGACATGGATCCTCTCACCCAGAAGGCGGTCTGGGGCTTCAACGGTACGGAGCGCCCGGGAGCGGTCTATCTCGCCGCCGTGCTTGCCGCTCACGCACAGAAGGGACTCCCCGCATTCGGAATCTACGGGAAAGACGTGCAGGATGCGGATGACCGCAGCATTCCGGAAGATGTGCGGGAAAAGATTCTGCGTTTCGCCCGTGCGGCCCTTGCGGTGGGGCTGATGCGCGGAAAGTCGTATCTTTCCATCGGGAATGTCGCAATGGGAATCGCGGGATCCATCGTGAATCCGGATCTTTTTGAAAACTATCTCAACATGCGCTGTGAATACGCCGACATGAGCGAAATCATACGGAGAGTCGACGAAAAAATTTATGACAGCTCCGAATATGAAAAAGCCCTTGCCTGGGTCCGTGCAAACTGCAAGGAAGGCCCTGATTACAACAAGCCGCAAAACCGGATGTCGGCATCAAGGAAGGAAGAGGTCTGGGACTATGTCGTCAAAATGACTCTCATCGCCCGGGACCTCATGATCGGCAATCCCAAACTCGCCGAAATGGGATTCGCCGAGGAAGCCATGGGCCGCAACGCCATCGCCGCAGGATTCCAGGGCCAGAGACAATGGACCGATCATATGCCGAACGGAGATTTCATGGAATCCATTCTCTGTTCCTCTTTCGACTGGAACGGCATTCGAGAGGCTTTCGTCATGGCAACCGAAAACGATGCTCTCAACGGTGTCGCAATGCTTTTCGGCCATCTTCTCACCGGAACGGCTCAGGGGTTTTCGGATGTCCGCACCTACTGGAGTCCGGATGCGCTCAAACGCGTCTGCGGACGCGAAATCGGTGTTCCCGGTCTGATCCACCTCATCAACTCCGGTGCAACCACACTCGACGCCACCGGAAGGCAGAGTGACTCCGGGGGAAATCCTGTGATGAAACCTTTCTATGAGATTTCGCCGGATGAAGTCCGAGCCTGTCTGAATGCCACACGCTGGTGTCCTGCCAACTCCGAATATTTCCGCGGGGGCGGTTTTTCCAGCAATTTCACTACCCGCGGCGGAATGCCTGTCACAATGAGCCGCATCAACTGGATCAGGGGGCTTGGTCCGGTGATGCAGATCGCCGAAGGACACACCTTTGAACTTCCTTCTGAACTTCATGAAAAACTGAATCTGCGAACGGATCCCGCGTGGCCTACCACCTGGTTCATACCGGAACTTACGGGGAAAGGGCCGTTTACGGATGTATACAGTGTCATGGCGAAATGGGGGGCAAACCATGGGGCGTTCTCCTGCGGACACATCGGTGCGGATCTGATCACTCTTGCATCCATGCTGCGTATTCCTGTATGTATGCACAATGTATCGGAAGAACGGATTTTCCGGCCTGCTGTCTGGAATGCGTTCGGGATGGATCTGGAAGGCGCGGATTACCGTGCGTGTATGAATTTCGGACCGCTGTATCAGTAAAACGGGCCTGCGGGAAAGTATGAGGGCGAGGAGCCCTCATGCTTTTTTTATTTATTTATTTCACAGCCATCCCATAGGAAAAGAAAAAGTTGAAAGATGATGGTTCTGGATGCAACTTATATTTCAGCAAAAAAAACAAGGAGCATCCATGAAACCATCAAAGCATAAAATGACCGTATTATCGCAAATTTTCAAGTT
>CASEFP010000082.1 GCA_949287225.1 uncultured Lentisphaeria bacterium | reverse complement strand
TTAAACCGAGTCGCCATTCATTTCACCCGTCGGGTTGAGTTTATCCATGTCTCGAAACACATACATAATATACTGCGACTCAACATCTTTTTCTTCTATTTTATCGTCGATTTCACCAATTATTTCACGGATTCAGGTTGATATGAAAAGCAATCCGTCGAGATTGACATTTGAAACGCTTCCTCCGCAGAATATCGTGAATGGCAGTTCAATGAAAGGGGGCGGATTTTCCGTGACAACCCTGTTTTGAATCAAACGAAGCACGGTGACTCCGAAAGCGGGTGAAATCAGACGGACCGAGGCCAGAGTCGGTGTCATCAGTTCGGAACCGACACCGAATCCCATCAGAGAGACATCCTGCGGGATGTGCTTTCCCAAACTCCGGAGCACCCGGTAGACATGAACGGCGCAATAATCGGAATAACAGTAAACAGCATCCGGATTCAACATGAGGATCTGTTCCCTTATGGATTCATCCAGCGTTTCCTGTTCCACTTCGAAGACCATGTCAGCAGCCTCGGTAAAACCGTCCTTCCTGAGCTTTTCAGCGAAAGTTTCTACTGTGAAACCCAGTCGCAGCGGGGCGTGATCCGATTTCAGGAACAGTGTGGCAATTCTCCGGAATCCCAGGGAAGACAAATACTCAAAACCTGCGCACCAGGCCTTTTTCATATTGACTCCAACACTGGCAATTGTATCGGTGATGACATTCTTTTCATCCTCCCGGCAGTAGACGGCGGGAAGACCGCTTTTCCGAATGACGTCCATGAACGGTTCGTTTCCATAGATCATGGCTCCGAAAAATACGATCCCGAAATACCGTTCCGCAATTTTCTCCGGATCCAGCAGATAGAACAGGTTGCAGATATCATACTGCACGTGATTTTCCCGACAGGCATCTTCGATCATACGGAGTTCGAAAATCTTTTTATCCCATTCATCATGAAAGCCGCTTTGTACGATCAGAAGTTTTTTTGTCGTCCGCCCGGACGGAGTGATTCGCGTTCCGTAATAATGAGAACGAGTAATGACTCCTTCCTGTTCCAGACGTTTCAATGCGGAACGCAGCGTGACACGTGAAACCCCTAGCTGCCGGCAGAACTCCGGTTCGGATGGGAAATGGTTGTTTTTCATTTCTCCGTTGATGATCATTTCCATGATACAACGGTAAACATAATCTTTTTTTAATTCGCCGGCATGCAAGTTCACTGTGTCATTCTCCGATGAGAACACTTTGCTTCGTTGATTAGATTATAAATGATACAACATGACTTGTCAATATGGGACAACCTAAAAACAGAAGCTTTTTTGGAAAATAATACAACAGGGGACTTGAATTAGGGATTTGTCAACAAGTCCGGGTTGGAGGAGTGCAGTGGGAAAAAGGTTCCCGCACGGATTTTTCCTGCTGTCAAAGATGTCGTTTCCAGCGGATTGCGGACAGGCGGGGCTTGATCCTTTTTCCGGACGCGGCCGGGATGGAGGCCCTTGTGATTATTACGGATTGATAAAGGAATACAGGAGCTTGATCTCCTCCGGCCACAGGGTCTCGTCGATGGTTTCGAGAACCATCGGAACGCCGTCGAAACGCGGATCATTCATCAGGCGGCGGAACATTTCGAGTCCGAGTTCGCCTTTGCCGATGCTGTGATGACGGTCCAGATGTCCGCCGAGGACGCTTTTGGAGTCGTTCAGATGGACGCCGCGCAGATACCGGAAGCCGATGATGCGCTCAAAGGATTCCATCGTCTTTTCGTAGCCTTCTTCGCTTTTGAGGTCGTAACCGGCGGCGAACGAGTGGCATGTGTCGATGCAGACGCCGATGCGCGACGGGTCGCGGATCAGTTCCATGATGCGCGCCAGCTGTTCAAACGAGTAGCCCAGATTGCTTCCCTGTCCGGCGGTATTTTCGAGCACCGCCGTCACTCCTTGGGTTTCGTCCAGTGCGGCGTTGACCGACTCCGCGATCAGTTTGAGACAATCATCCTCGGGGATTTCGCGCAGATGGCTGCCGGGGTGGAAATTCAAACGGTCCAGTCCGAGAAGCATGCAGCGCGTCATCTCGTCGGTGAACGCCTTGAGAGACTGCGCGCGCTTCTCCGGATCGGGATTCCCCAGATTGATCAGATAGCCGTCATGCGGCAGAATGTGTTCTGCGGAAAATCCGTGTTCGAGGCAGTTTGCTTTGAACGCTTTGATGGAGGCTTCCGTCAGCGGGGGACTCGACCACTGGCGCTGGTTTTTCGTAAACATGGCGAAGGCCTTCGCGCCGATCGCCGCCGCGTTCAGCGGGGCATTCTCGACTCCGCCGGAAATGGAGACATGGGCTCCGATGTATTTCATGACCGATCCTTTCCTTTTTCGGGTAACTTACAGGAGGAAAGACGCTTTTCAATCCCGGGAACGGAAAAATTTTCAAGCAGGAGGCGGAAGTCCGGGAAACATCTTTGCCATATAGGCGCGGAGACGCGCCGCATCTTCCTTCCTGTCTGCGGCACGATACGCGAAATGGAGAAAGACAAAAGCATAGTAAGGCAGATCATAGTTTTCCGAATCCGGCTCGCGGAACGGCGCGAGCGCCCGGCCGATTTCCGCAAGTTTCGTATTGCTGAGCGGCGGCTTTTTTCCGACCAGATAGGCGAGCTTGATGATCTGTGTTTCCAGATCCTCCCTCCGGAAGGCGGCCAGCGGATCCCCGCTTTCCGGAGATGCCTCCGCCGCATGGAGATAAAGCGTATTGACATCCTGCATATAGAGGGTCGGAAGAAACAGGGGGAGTCTTCCATAGGTCTGTTTGGGGCGGAACCCGAACTGTTCCAGCTCCGGAGAGGGCGCTTCGGACACTACCAGAGCCGGAGAGGCCATATAGATCGAAATGTCGTCGGGCATGATGTCGTAAACGCCGAAGCGGTTGAGTCCGAGCTGAGCGCCCCATGGCTGGATTTTCTTTTTCGGATGCAGCGAACCGTTTTCCCGCATAACATACCGCGCCCCGATGCGTGCGGAAGCCGTATTCATGCGGACCTGCGTGTAAATCCTGCTTTCCTCCAGCTCCGCGGTCAGACGGGCGCGCGGCGTATGCGTCATCAGATACAGGAACTGAACGGCAACGGCAGCTTGAAACAGGAGAAACAGCAGAAACGCCCACCGCAGAATCCGGTTTTCCGTTCCTTTCTGTCCCAGATATGCGGCCAGCAGTGCGGAAAAAGGAAGAACCGGCAGCAGGAAACGCGGATAGGTGTAACGGACCACCTGGCAGAAAAAGAGGTGATAGGAAAGAAGGAAAAGAAACAGCGCCGCCGTCAGCAGAAGCAGGGGCCTGTCTTCCGTCAGGCGTTTTTTCTGCGAAAGAAGAAACACAACGGAGAAGAGAAGAAACAGCAGGAAGGGGAAATCCAGCACGGTTCCGAGATCCGCAAGCTGGATCGGCAGAAGACGGAGACGCCCCGCAAGCGTGTTTTCTACCTCCGCATAGGGTGCTGATCCCTCTCCGACAATCCAGTTGACGTGCGGCAGGAACGTGTCAAAGCCGATCGCGGAGTAAATCAGTGTGCAGCCGATCAGGAAGGCGGCGAGCCAGAGCAGGAACGGAAGAAGGACGGCACTCCATTTCCGGTAACGGAGGAAGCGCCAGAACGCGAATCCGGCGGCGGGGAGCAGGTAACTGGCGTAAATCTGATCCTTGGAACAGAAGGCGCAGGCGATCAGAAGCCCGGTCAGGAGAGAGAGTAGAATGTATTTTCTCTTATCTGCATGGAAGCGTTCGGCAAACACTGCCGAAGTGACCGAGGCGAAAAACCAGAAGGTATACGGAATGTCCATGTTCGTCGTCTGCGAATAGTAGAGGACCGGCGGAAACAGGAGAAACGCCAGGGCTCCGCCGAATGCCGGAAAGAGAGCCAGATTCAGGATTTTCAAGGAGAAAAACAGCAGAAGAAGCGCGGTCAGATACTCCATGGAAGCTGTGATCCAGCGCATCTGCGTGAGACGGCGCGAACGGTTTTCCAGAATCTCTTCCTGATTCATGCCTTTTTCGTCGATGTCCGGTGTGAGCGTATCCACGATCAGATACTGCAGCGGAGGATATTTGAAGGTCTCCGCCGCCATCATAGAACGGGCGCTGAACGAAGTTCTCGGGGAAATGCCGTCGGGTTCCGGCGGCATGGTGTGCGGCAGTTCCCATGTGATGGAAAAGAGATGCAGAAGAAGCCAGCAGCAGAACAGCGCGATTCCGCCGCTGAGAAACGGTCTTTTCCCGAGCTGATTCAGAAAGACGGATTCCGGCATAAGAAAACTCCCTGTTGATCCCGGGATGCTTTTCCGCTTCCCGGCAAAGAAAATATACTGCCTTGCAGCTTTTTTTCAACGACAGCGAACAAATCCGCCGGATTTTCCGGGCATTCCAAGTTGAGTGCGGAAATGTCACCGGATGTGAGTGGGATCGAAAAAAAATAATTTTTTCTTGATTCCGGACTTGCGATTTTAAAATTTGGCATTACATTTATCCCCATTGTTTTTCAACAGGAACTTACTAGTCAGGAAAAGAGTCTTTCATGGGAAACCTCAGAAAAAAACGCCGCACGAAAATTGCGCAGCATAAACGCAAAAAAATGCGCAAGGCGATGCGGCACAAGAACAAGTAATACGTGTTTATTCTCCGTTTGCAAACGGATTCCGCAGGGATGGGCTTGCCTGTTCCGAAACACGTATCTGCGGTATTCCTTCCCGTGAGACCGCCTGACGGCGGACTTTCCGCCGGGAAAGGAATACCGTAATGTTTGTACAGCTTCCGGATCAATGGTTTCCGCCGCTTGCTGCTGCGATATGCGTTTTTGCCTGTGCAGCTCTTTCCGCTTCCGACCTCGTATCCGATGCGCTTGAGATGGAACCTGATCGCGTCATGGAGGCTGTGCCGTCGGAGGAGGCGCAGCGTAATCTCCACGCCTATGCCTCGTTCTACACACTGCTCAGTGAACTGACCCGGACACGGGATGTTACGGATGCTCAACTCAAAGCGCTTTTTGAAGTTCTTGACAAGACGCCGGATTCTCCGTTCCTCGCGACGACTCTGCTTGCCGAACTTCGGCGGCCCGGCAAGGCGGACTTCATCACGGAACAGTTTTTCCTTCTCGCTCGGAAACACCCCTCGCAGTTTATGCTCAATGCCATTGCCAGTGATCTGCTCCAGCTCCGGAAGCGTATTCCGGACGCGGTGCTTCTTCTCCGGAATACGGCGGATTTTCTCGACCGTGCGGAGGACCGGGATGCCCTGATCCGCAAAGATCCGGCCTATGCCGAATATGTTCTCCTGAAACTGGCCATTCTGCTTGCCATGGAGAGAAAATATGCCGAATCCGAACAGCTGCTTGATAAAATCGTCTCCTGGGGAATTTTCAAGGATAATTTGTTTCCCGCCCAGCTGCGGCTCATCAATCAGGCGGCGCTCCGCAGAGATGCTTCCGACCGCCCTTTCCTGTGGCTCTTTCCCTCCGACAGGGAACGTGCCGAGAAAAAATTCGAGGAGACCGCGGAAACCTATCTGAAAAAGCTGGACGCTGTTCAGGCGAAAGGGGAGAGCGTCAATCTCAAACGGCACAGTGCGGCATTGAAACTCCTGGCGGAGGAGAAACATCCCGGCGCCCTTTCTCCTGTCATCGGGAACCTCCTGAACAATGCAAATGATCTTCCGTCGCTTCTTTTCCTTGCCGGACAGTATGCGCAGCGGAAAGAACCTCTTTCCGCCGCACGTGTCTGGCAGCAGATTTTCCGGACAAAAGAAAAACTGCCTCCCGGTTTTTATCCCGCGGGAGGTAACGTTCTTGCAGCGGCGGGGATGAAAAAAGAAGCCATCGGGCTCTATCGAACTGCCCTTCGGATGGCGCCGGGAAACAATGCGCTCAAACTCCGCCTGGCACAGCTTCTGTTCACCGAAGGGAAATATCGCGAAGTGCTGGAACTCCTCGGCGGACTTTCTCTTCCGGCTGCACAGCGCATGGCGGCATATTGTGCATATCTTCAGGGGAATTATTCCGAGGCGCTCAAACATTTCAAGGCGCTCCATCAGCGGGAATCCGGCAGCGGCAAGGGGAAGGATTCACTGGTTTTTACTTATGCGGATTCGGCGGAAAAGGCCGGCGACTATGCGCTGGCCGAACAGCTCCTGCGCGATTATCTCAAGGACAACCCGGATTCCGCCGAAGCGCTCAATTTTCTCGGCTATCTGTTTGCGGAACGCGGTGTGAATCTTGATGAGGCTGAAAAAGTGATCCGCCGCGCGCTGGAACTGGATCCGGGCAACCGCGACTATCTGGATTCGATGGCATGGGTGCTTTACCGGAAAAAACAATACGCTGAAGCGCTCAAATGGATTCAGAAGGCGCTCAAGGCTGAACCGGACAAACCGTTCAGCGCGACGATTCCGGATCATGCCGGCGACATTCACGCCGCACTCGGCGACCACGAAAACGCGGTCCGCTGCTGGAAGGAAGCCGTATCCAACTATACCCCGGAACCTGTGGATGTGAAGAAGATTCTTGTGAAAATCAAAAACGCGGGCGGCAGACTGTGAAAAACCCGTTTCCGCCGTCCGTCCGCAGAATTGCCATTCCCGCGCCCGCCGGAGTTCCGGATTGCGGGGCGCTGGAGCGTTCGCTATCCCTGCTCGCCTCGTTCGGCGTGGAGACGCAACTCGGCGCGCATGTGTTCGCTTCATCCGAGGAGACCTATTTCGCCTCGTCGCGCGAAAACCGCGCCGCCGATTTCAACGACTTTCTCCACGATTCCTCCATTGATCTGATTCTATGTGCGCGGGGGGGATACGGTTCGATGCAGATTCTGCCGCTGATCGACTGGGAGACGCTGCGGAGACGTAATCTGCCTGTGGTCGGGTTCAGCGACATCACCGCGCTTCATCTGGCGATGCTGAAAGAAGGTGCCGGAATTCCCGTAGCCGCACAGATGGCGGCGCGTCTTGCCGCCGCGCTGGAGGATGCTGTGACCACGGACGGAATGGAGCGGGCACTGCGTCTGGCATTTTCGGAAGACCCCGCGGAATTCCGGAAGATTGCCGCACTTGTCCCTGTCGGGAATGCACGCGACACGGCAGGCTCCCTTCTCTGCGCGAATCTGACGCTTCTTTCCTCCATGCTCGGGACTGGATACCTGCCCGACTTCGGGAAAAAAATCGTCATTCTGGAGGACATCGGGGAAGCGCCGCGCAGAATCGACCGCGCGCTGGTCCAGCTGGAACTTTCTGATATTCTTGCCGGGGCTTCGGGCGTGATCTTCGGGGATTTCACAGACTGCGGCACACAGGAGGAACTTTTCCGCGTGTTCCGACGGTTCGCGCAGACGGTCCCCGTTCCGGTTTACGCGGGACTGGCATTCGGACACGCATTGCCTTCGCTCTCCTTTGTCTGCGGGGAGGCGGCACAGATCCGTTCCGGCGTGCTGTACTGCCGGGGCTGAACCCGTATTTATCAGAAAAATCCGTTGCATGAAACGGAAAAATGCGCATGCATTTTTCTCGGGGTCAAGGGTCGTTGACCCTTGCGCGGTCCAGCTGCGCAAGCTGGTCGCCGCAGGCGAAACAAAAATGCGCGCGAAGCTGCGCAGGCGAAACAAAAATGCGCGCGAAGCTGCGCAACTGAAAAAATAATTTGCGTTGCAAATTATAATTTGTGCTCTCAAGTCAGTCCTGGTGCGGTCCAGCTGCGCAAGCCGGTTGCCGCAGACGAAATCCCCGATACGAGCGTGTACGCAGCACCGGGTGCATTCATTCCGGAAGAGCGAGCAGGCGATGCGCCGCCGCAAGAATATCCTTTTCAATCGGCGTATCTTCCAGACCGGGGAGATCCTTTTCCTCGGAACCGTGCCCGGTGAGCACAAGAACCGCATTCCGGCAGCGGGCGTTGCGCGCCGCAAGAATATCGGACACCTTGTCGCCGATCATGAAGGAGTCCGCCAGGTCGATGTCATAGTCTTTTGCCGCCTGGAGAAAGAGTCCTGGCCGGGGTTTCCGGCAGTCGCAGTCGCAGGTGAATTCCGGTATGATCCCTTTTGTATGGTGCATGCAGTAATACCACGCGTCGATTCGTGCGCCGCCGGCTTCGAGCAGGGCGTCGATTCTGTGTTCGACCGCTTTGAGCTGTTCGCGCGTGAAGTAGCCCCTTGCGACGCCGGACTGGTTGGAGACTGCGATTACCAGATAGCCTGCCTGCCGCATTGTCCGGATCGCCTCTGCCGCGCCGGAACAGAGCGCAACCTGTCCGGGATCCGACAGATAATTCCGCTCCTCGATGATAACGCCGTCCCGGTCAAGAAAAAATGCTTTTTTCATCGCTGTCCTTTCTCAAAATACGAATTGCGGAGAACTATACACGGCAAAGGAGAAAATGAAAAACGGAAAAAAAGATTTTTCCGTGATTTTTCCACATTGAACTTCTCTCTCCGGCACGATACATTACCCGGAAAAATCACAAGGAGTCACCGTCATGCGGGAAAACGATCTATCGGAATACGCGGAACTGGATCTCGACAGAACTGCGCGCTGCGGATTTCCGGAATTCATCTACGGCGCGGGAAAGACCGCGGAACAGATTGCGGGAATCATGCGGAAACTGGAGCAGGAACAACTTCCGGTTCTGGCGACACGCGTCACACCGGAACAGGCGCAGAGCGTTCTCCGGGAGATTCCGGAGGCGGAGTATGATCCCTGCGCGCGGACTTTGTGCATCCGGCGCTGGATCCGTCCGGAGGAAGGACGTGTCGCCGTGATCTGCGCGGGCACTTCCGATCTGCCTGTTGCGCGCGAAGGTGCCGTCACGCTGGAACTCTGCGGATATGCCTGCGATCTGATTCCGGATTGCGGAGTGGCGGGGATCAGGCGACTGCTTTCCAAGACGGAGCGTCTGCGCACTGCCGACGTCGTGATCGCCGTCGCCGGGATGGAGGGGGCGCTTCCGAGCGTCGTTGCCGGACTGGTGCCGGTTCCGGTCATCGCTGTGCCGACCAGTGTCGGCTACGGGGCGTCGTTCCAGGGGATGGCCGCACTGCTTGCGATGCTCAACAGCTGCGCCAGCGGGGTGACGGTCGTGAACATCGACAACGGATTCGGCGCAGCCTGCGCGGCGGTCCGCATCCTGAACAGCCGGAAAGGCGCGTAAGATCATTCCGCACGCCACTTCCGGAAAATCTTGCCGTTTTTATCCGGCTGCCCATCTTGCCATAGCACCGAAACATGCTATATTAATTGCGCTTGAAACGATTTAACGAGAAAGGAACCTCTTATGTTCGGCAACACGTTCGGCAGACTCTTCAAGATCACATGCAGCGGAGAATCCTACTCCGGCGGATTCCGGAAAAACCCCAATATCCCCTCCGAGCTTTACGGCGGGCTGATCACGATTGTCGACGGCGTGCCGCCGGGAATCAAGATTACGGCGGAACTCATTCAGGCGGAACTGGACAAGCGCAAACCCGGACAGACCCCCCTGGATTCCCCCCGGAAGGAGAAAGACCGCGTCTACATCTTCTCCGGTGTGATGGAAAATGACCTCACGACCGGCGCGCCCGTCGGCATGATCATTCCCAACAATGACATTCAGGATGTGCACATCGACCAGTACCGGAGCTACAAGGATGAGATCCGTCCCGGTCATGCCGAATACGGCTTCTTCAAGAAATTCGGCGAATACGCCGACTGGGTCGGAGCCGGACGCGCCAGCGGACGCGAAACCGCCAGCCGTGTCGCGGGCGGCGCTGTCGCCAAGGCGATTCTGGAAAAGATGGGAATCGACGTTGTCGCCTACACGATCGCCTCGCACGGGCTGAAGGTCGATCACGAGCTCACCTATGAGGAAGTCAAGGCGAACTACCGGAAAAACGAGATCAACTGCCCCGATCTGGCGCTGGCGGAAAAAATGAAAGCCGACGTGATGAAGATCAAGGGCGAAGGCGATACCGCCGGCGGCATCATCGAGTGCATTGCGCACGGCGTTCCCGCAGGTCTCGGCGAACCGGTCTTCGACAAGATGAGCGCGCTTCTCGCCCACGCGGTCTGCTCGATCGGCGCGATCAAGGGTATCGAATTCGGCGCCGGATTCGAAGTCGCCAACATGCTCGGCAGCCAGAGCAACGACGCGGCCTATGTCGATCCGGAAAGCGGAAAGGTCCGTTTCCGCACCAATCACGCGGGCGGCATCCTCGGCGGCATCACGACGTGGGAGGACATCCGCTTCCGCTGCGCCGTCAAGCCGACACCGACCGTCTCCGTGCCCCAGCATACGGTCAACGTCAAGGAGATGAAGGATGTGGTTCTCTCGCCGATCACACGGCGCGACCCGACGCTTCTGCCGCGCATCTATCCGGTGATCGAAGCCATGACGCGCTGCGTCCTGCTTGACGCCATCTATATGGCGGAAGCCTACTGGAAGGTCTCCGGCATCGACGAAAAGTGGCGCAGAATTTAAGTGCCGCCTCCGGAAAACATTCGGGAAACAATCAGATTTCAATCAGAAAAATGATTGTTTCCCGTTTTTTTTATGATTGAATCTTGATTTCTTTTTTCGCTCCATTATGTTTGAAAGATACGTCAATCAGAATGGAGGATCTTCAGCATGGCGCAGGCGGCAGGCAATCGTGGAGAGGACGGAATCATTTTATGGGAAGCGCATCGGGGCGGAGGCGGCGGAAAGGAAATGCCGGAAAGCTGTCCGCTCTCGTTTGAATACGGCTGGATGCTGGGCGGTCGTCCGGAAGCGGACGTGAATATGACAGCGGACGGCGAACTGGTCAGCATCCACGACCCCACGCTTGACCGGACTGCCGTGTCACTGCCCGCGCACCTGAAAGGCAGACCTGTTTCGGAGCTGACGCTGGCGGAAATCCGCAGTGTCGATATCGGCTGGAAAGAGTATCCGCACCAGAAGGTTCCGACGATCCGCGAACTGCTCGAACGCCTGAAGGCAAATCCGGACAGACAGATGATCATTGACTACAAACGGGTTGATCTGAGTCTCCTGGCCGCCCTGATCCGTGAGAAGGGGGTGTCCCGTCAGATAACCTTCGCATCCTGTGAGGAAGACAAATGTGCGGCAATCAAGACGATGCTCCCGGAAATGCGGATCAAACGCTGGGTCGGCGGAACACGCGGGGAAATTCTCCAGCAGTTTCATTCCCTTGCGGAACGCGGCTTTCCCGGATTCGAGGAGGTTCAGATTCATCTGAACGACGCAGAAATCAAAAACGGTACATGGCGTTACCAGATTCTTCTATCCGACCTGTCCGGAATGCTGGATATCACAAGGAAATACGGTGTTCTGCTCCAGACATTGCCATGGCAGTTTGAACGGAATGACCTTTTTGCGGTTCTTGACCTTGGCATTCGCTCCTTCGCAGTGGATTATCCGAATCAATTCTGCAAAATATGTGCGGAGTATTTCTCCCGGAAATGGAGTGGCGTATGAGCATGCTTCCTTTTCTTGAATCCGTTGCAAAATGCGCGGGAGTCGAGGCGATGACCTATTTCAATCACCTCAAGGCGAACGCCGTCTCCTCCAAGGCGAGTGCAAGGGATCTGGTCTCCACAGCGGACAAAGCGGTGGAGAAGGTGATTATCGACACGATCCGCGAACGGTATCCGGAACACGGTTTTTACGGCGAGGAGTCGGGCCGTTCGGATGCTTCCGCCGAATACTGCTGGGTGATCGACCCCATCGACGGCACGCAGTCTTTTGTGAAGAATCACCCCTATTTTTCGATTTCCATTGCCTTGAAAAGGAAGGGGAGAGCGATCGCCGGATGTGTTCATGCGCCCGTGCTGGGGCTCACCTTTTCCGGGGAGGCCGGGCGCGGCGCATTCGAGAATGGTGCTCCGATCCATGTGTCGGACTGCGGAACGCTGGCGGAAGCCGCCTGTTCCACGGGATTCGCCTGCGTCCGCGCCGGGCTGAAGAAAAACAATCTGCCCTACTTCAATGCGATTGTGCCGGAAATCCGCGACATCAAGCGCTGCGGTTCCGCCGCGCTCGACCTCTGCTTCGTCGCTTCCGGACGTTACGACGCCTACTGGGAGCTCTGCCTCCAGGAATATGATGTCGCGGCAGGCGCCCTGATCTGCGCGCTTGCCGGAGGCCGCGTCTGCGATCTGCACGGCGGAACGGACTATCCGGCAGGAGGAATTCTCTGCGGCAATCCCGCGCTTGTGGAACAGTTCCTCCCGTTTTTTCAGGAGAAATCCAGATAGGGGAATGCCTTTTTCGCCAGTTTCCCACGGATTCCAACGTCCTCGAGAGCGCGGATGCGGAAGTTTTTCCGGGCGGAAAGAATGCGTTCCACAGAGAGAGGCCCGAGGGCTGGCACTCGGAGCAATGCCTCGCGGTCGGAGCGGTTGATCCGCACGGGGAAGAATTCCGGATGGGAGAGCGCCCAGGCTTCCTTGGGATCGCGGGTCAGATCGAGATTTCCCTTTTTATCGTAAACCATTTCCTTTGCGCTGAAATGGTAGGAGCGCATCAGGAAATCCACCTGATACAGCCGATGTTCCCGCGTCAGGCGGTCGCCGGGCTCCAGCGTGAAATCGCGCTCGCCGGGGAGATCGGGTTTTCCAAGCCCCTGCTGGTAGGCGGAGAAATAAACCCGCTCGAATTTCAGGCGCGAGTAGATGCCGTCCATGTAGCGGACGATTTCGCGGTCGCTCTCGTCGGATGCGCCGACGATGAACTGCGTCGTGCATTTGACGCGGGCATACCGCGCCCCTTTCTGCGTCTCGGCGGCCATGAGCTTGAGCGGGGCAATGATGTCGCTGTTGTAATTCTTGTAGCTGGAGAGCTTGGCGAAATGTTCTTTCCCCGGCGTTTCAATGTTCAGCGAGACCGCCGTGGCAAGCTGGAGCGCGCGCCGCACCGCCGCGTCCGACGCGCCGGGAATGATCTTTAGATGGATGTAGCCTTTATAGCGGTATTTGTAACGGAGAATCGCCGCCGTGTCCGTCAGGAGCTGCATCGTATGGTCGGGCGTTCCGACGATTCCCGAACTCAGGAAAATGCCCAGCAGCCACTGCCGGGAGAGGTGATCCATGAAGGCGCGCGCGGTCTCGTCCGGCGTGAGCGTGCAACGGTGCACCCCGCTGCCGTCATGGCGGAGCGGACAGTAGCGGCAGTCGCTTGAGCAGGTGTTGGAAAGCAGCGTCTTGAGCATGATCCCGTATCCGCCGCGCGACAGCGGGACAGGATACAGCCATCTGCCTTCGAGCGTCCGCCTGCGGCGGTTGTTCCCCGGCGAACCGCAGGAACAGACGAGATCATACTGCGAATCCTCGGAGAGAATGTCAAGTTTCTGAAATGTGTCGAGCATGATGAAATCCGGTCTTTTTCCTTTTCCGGAACATAGACCGGATTTCCATAAAAAACAAGCCTTCCGGCTTCCTCATTTCGCGGATTTTTCTCCGTGGTCCAGCGCCGTGACCGTTTTCAGAACCTTCTGCAGCGCCTCGGCGAATCCCGTATAGTATTCCCCGCTCCGGTTCAGCGGCAGCGCTGCGGCGTCCTTCGTGCTGATCGAGGCGGGATAGAGGTAACAGAGCGCATCCTCGCGCCCTTCAAGCGTATTTTCCGAAACACTCACAATCACGCCGACGAACCCGCCCTCCCTGGAAACCACATAATCACCGACTTCCGCGGGCAGCTCGCTTGCATTCCTCTGTGAATTCCGGATATGAAGATACGAGTTGTCTGCACCCAGCGGCAGGGAACAGCGCCCGTTCAGCGACGCCGTTTCCGTTCCGAAACTGCCGAACTTGAAGAGCGTGAGATTCTGCAAGCCGCGTTTTTTCAGTTCCGCGCCGGTGAGCGCCTTCAGCGGCGTACCGGCAGGTTTTGCAATTTCAAAGAGACAGGCTCTCGGTTCGGCGTTCAAGGACCAGAGCGGCCCGGCAAGAAGCGCGCTTTTCCCTTGCGTGCCCGGTTTCTTCACGGAATAAACGAGTTCGACAATCCGCGTGTATCCCGCATAACGTTTGAGAAGCCCCGTCAGAGAGCGGAACGCGCCGGGCAGATAGGTCTTTCCGCCGATGGTGATTTCGGGCGCGTAAAGCGTTTCATTCAGTTCGAAATCATTCATGAACCGCGCGTTTTTCAAATGGAACCCGAGCTGCATTGCTGCGGCGGAATAGGCCGTGAGCGCATCGCTCCGCAGGAGTTTCTCGGTTGCGGCGAGACGGCGGCGGGTGTCGGCGAGATTCTCCGCGCGCGCCTCGGATTCCGCCGCGACCCGGGAAAGATTCTCCCGCGTCCGGGAGAGGCTTTCCTGCGTCTGGGAGAGTCTGGAAGCGGAATCCGCCAGACTCTTTTTCGTGCGGTCGAGCTCCCCCTGCGTCCGTGAGAGCTTGTCCGCGGCGGCCGCAAGAAGCCGTTTCGCATTGGCAAGTTCCACGCGTGTCTGTTCCAGTTCGACGCCGCGCGTGTAAAGGGTTTTCGTCGCGGACTCTTCGCGCTTTCTGGAATCGGCAAGCTCCTTTTCCGTCCGGCTGAGGGAGCCTCTGGCATAGGCGAGCCCCACTTCACTTTCGCGCAGTTTCCCTTCCGCCGTCTTCAGTTTTCCGGAAACGGCGGCGAGATCCGCATGGGACTGCTTGAGTTCGGCGCTTTTTACTGCGGTCTCCTCGCGGGACTCCCGAAGTTCCGCACTGGTCTTTTCATATTTTGCGGAAATATCGCGGACCTGTGCCTGCACATGCTTCAAGGCCTCCTCCTGCCGTGCCAGTTTCTCCTCGCGGTTTTTCAGGATTTTTTCCTTTTCCTGAAGCGTGGTGCGCGCGGCGAGAAGCGCTCTGGAGGTTTCATTGAGCTTCATCGTGCGGCTGTCCACATCGCCGGAAAGCTGGGCGAGCTGTTTGCGGAGAGTTTCCAGCTCGGATTCAATCTTTGCCTTCTCCTTCTGGACAAGTGCGCGTTTTTCCAGTTCCCTGTGCATCTGCTCGATGTAGGACGACTGTGCGGCAGCACGGGAAACGACCGCTCCGCCTTTCGGGGTCGAAGCAGTCTCCCCGACGCCGATCGACAGCGACATCGCCGACAGCACGAGGAAATCGCAGATGACGATCAGAATCGAGCGGTTCACTGTTTCCCTGCTCCCGGTTTGAGGTTGGCGTTTGCGATCCTTTCTCCGAGCAGCTTCTGCTTGATCGGATACTGGAGCGTCACGCGCAGAACGACGCTGAAGATGATCCCGACCAGCGTGGAGGAGTAGGCGATCAGACGGCTGATCTGCGGATTGAAGGACATGACGATGAAGGACGATACCGTTCCGAACAACCCGAAATAGAGCGGCAGGTCAAGGAAAAGATCGGCGTTCTCCATCTTCTTCATCCGGATGTCGTAAGGTTCCTGGCTCTTTGCGATGTTCAGGAAAACCCAAAGCGCCGTGATGAACGCGAACAGCTGGAGCAGCATGACAAAGATGAGAATATAGAACGAAAGGCGTGCCGTGGTTTCCGCCAGGTTCCCCGCCTGAGCGGCGCCCTCTGCGGTTTCCGCGGACGGCATGGCCTGCAGGGCCCCGCCTTCAAACAGGGAACGGAAGAAATCCGAAGTGTGGTAGAAATACTGCATGACCAGAATCACGATGAGCGCCGCCCCGATATAGATTATGGCCGCGCCGATCCATTTCCAGAGATTTTTCATTGTTTTTCTCCTGTCTGTAAATGATAAGTTTCCCTGTTCTCTGTTTTAATGTAACCGCGCTTTTGCAATTATCAAGATTCCCACACCGTGCATTCTCAAAAAAAGCTGACCCCGTAAGCTTGGGGATTGCAGGCGGCTTGACTCGGGGAAAGATAAAGGCGGCAGAGAAGGAATTTTTTCCTGTCTGTGCTTACATCATCCAGAACGGCACCTGGTTGAGTTCATGATCTTTCCAGGAATCGTCATAAAACACTTTCAGCAGAAAAAGTCCGAGCGCCGGCGCGGTATCCTTTGCCGCGGAACGGCTTTTTGCCTCCAGCATCCGGGAAATCGCCTCAGGGGGGAGATTGCCGCGGCCCACCTCCGCCACGGCACCGACAATGCTTCTTACCATTTTATAAAGGAAACCGTTCCCCGTGATATGGATGCAGAGCAGCGGACCGAAACGCTTGAGCTCGGCTTTGTAAATGGTGCGGACATGATCTTTCGAGGGATCCAGTTCCACCGTGAAAGTGGAAAAGTCATGGGTTCCTTCCACATATTTCAGAGCATGGATCATGCCGTCCGGATTGACAATGTCGGAAATATGCCAGCTCCAGCGGCATGTGAATGGATTCAGGTCGCCGGTGTTGATGACATAAACATAGGCCTTGCTGTGTGCCGAAAAACGGGCGTTGAATCCGGATTCCGCCACAACAGCCTCCCGGATTTTAATGTTCGGAGGCAGAAGGCGGTTCAGGGCTTTCTTGAGTTTCCAGTCCGGAATGTAGGGGGAGGGGGGCGCCTGAAAGGAGACCGCCATCCCCAGCGCATGGACGCCGGAATCGGTCCGGCTGCTGCCCTGCACGCGGATGGCGTCATTGCAGAAGAGATGGCGGAGCTTGTTTTCCAGCACCTCCTGCACAGTGATTCCGTTGGACTGGCGCTGCCAGCCGTGATAATCGGTTCCGTCGAAACTCAGTTCCAGGCGGAAGGTTCTGATTCCGGGAGTGTTTTTTTCTTCCATGTCGCTTAAAAATCCAGATCGTGTTCAGCCAGCGGCGTGTAAACTGTGCCTGTTTTCTTGAGTTCACTGCGGAAGATGACGATCTTCTGTGCAAACGGTTCCGGCAGTTTCGGCATTGCGTCCGCCCATTTTTTGATGCGGAAAAGGTCAAACGGGACGGGTGGCCGGTTCATCCGCATGATCGTGATGTGCGGAAGGAATGGACGGGTCTCCTTCGGCAGATTCAATGCGGTAAGCACGACATCGTCGACGCGCGATTTGAGCTCTTCAAAAGCGTGGGAGCACTGCATGGTCACGGCAAGCACGGAAGCTTTGCGCTCGCTCGGAAAGAAACGGTAGCCGGTATAGGTGAAGCGGACCTTGCGCAGATCGTTCATACCGGACAGAAATTCCCGGATCAGTCTGTCCGCCGCGCCTTGCGAGGTGTCTCCGATGAAACGCATGGTCATGTGCATGCGGTCTCCCGGCGTCCATTTCCAGAAGGGCAGTTCCTTTTCATAGCGGTTCAGGGCTTTGCGCAGATCCTGCGGGATTTCGAGCGCAATGAAAAGCCGCATCATGGTATTTTTATCCGTCATGGGTGAGCCTCCCCGCCGGGTGTCCGGTCGAAGGTGTGGTAGAAGTAGAGGGCGAAAAACGCAAAGACTCCGGCGTAAATCGCGTTGACGCTCCATGCCGGATGCGTCACCGGAGTTCCCGGAATCGCCGCAACGATCTGTCCTGCGATCATGAAGAGCCACGCGTGAAGCAGTTTGACGCGGTTGCCGGCATTCCGTTCATAGGTGCACTCTCCAAGCCGGATCAGTCCTGTGAACAGGAGGAACAGCCCCGCGATCAGCGTATCGGAAGCATGAAAGAAAAAGAGAACAAACAGAAGGAAGAAGAAGCAGCCGTTCATGACGGCCAGATAAAATTTCCGGAGCGGCCGTCCCGCGGCGAACTTGTTGATCAATGCTCCGGTCTGCCAGATCGCCTGCATCATCGGTGCCGCGCAGGCGATGGCCGCGATCAGCTGACCGGCGGAACATCCCGGCGCCGCCACGGCGAAGGCCGCGACGACCATCACGGTTGTCTCCATCCAGAGAGTGGTGCTGCCGAGTCTGCGTCGGAAAAGGGCGGTCACGAGAACCGCCGCGATGATGATCAGGACCGGCAGGAAACTGAACGGCCCTGCGAGATACGTGACCAGAACAGCGGCAAACCCCCATGCCTGGCCCGCATATTCCTCCCGCGTGATGAAGCGGATGTTGCCGGAGGCGGAATCCGCCCGGGATAGAATTTTTTTCCGAATGGTCGGCAGGTTTTCCGTAATCACGTAAATCAGGAAGACCAGCAACGCCACAATCCGGTAGTCGCAGACCGGCGGCATGATGTATTTCGTTCCGAAGATCGCCAGCAGAAGTATGAAGACCGAAAAATTACGGCGGAACGGCAGGAACTCCCGGAGAAGGAACGCCGCTTCCACTTCCAGAAAGAGGAAGGCAGAAGCGATTGACACGTCCGCAAGCATTCCGCCGTCGATGAAGATCATTGCGGTTGCGAAGCAGAGGGTCAGAAGAATCAGGCCCGCGTAAGAGAAAATCACGAATTCACGGAGTTGTTTCAGTTTCGGGAGCAGACAGCCGAGAAAAGGCAGAAAGAGAAAGTATCTTGAATGTGGAAACGCCAGCCAGTGAAGAAAACCTTCCTGAAGCAGAAGGAGTGCTCCGGCAAGCAGCGGAATCAGACAGAAGGCGGCGGAAAGACGGTCCCCGAGTGTGGCGGAGGCGCTTCGGTTTACAGACAGGAAGGAGTCAGGATTGCCGCGGAGGACGCTGGAATAGACGACGACAATCCCGACAATCATCAACGGTGTTGCGATCGCCACCCCGTAAGGCAGTTTCAGAAGCACAAACAGAGCGGTTGTAAAAAGGAAGAACCCGCAGTAGGGGTGGATCTCCCGGCAGGGGGCCTTCTGTTTGAACATGATCCGGAATCCGTCCAGGAGAGCCAGAAAACCCGCTCCCGCCAGCACCCGGAGCACATTGGGGGAGAGTTCGAAAAGCGGATTCATCAGGATGCGCCTGGCAAAAAAGGTATCTCCCATGGTGCGATCCATCGCAACCGCCCACATGATGAGCTCAAGCGGCAGAATGACGACAAACAGCAGACTGTATAAAAAAGTATGGAAACGCACTTGTTTTTCTGTCCTTCGCACTGACTTTTTTCCGGCGCTTTCCATCGTTTGGATCACTCCCATGGCCGTCAGCCATTTTCCGTCATATTCGAATGTCGGAACGCGCCAGCTGTTTCCTCCGCTCGCCTGTATGACTTTTTCCTGATCCCCATCGGCAGATGCTTGATTCCGACGGATGCAAACGGAATGTCGTTCGCTTTCATCCAGTCAAGCACGCTTGCGCAGACGGGGCACCAGTCTGTGACGTAACTTTCAATATTTCGGCTTCCCCTCTGTTGAAATGAATTCATAACGGGAAAGCCGTTTCCGGCAGACTTCAGGATATCGGACGGTAAAATAGCATGATGTTTCCGGAAAGCAAGTGCTTTGGAGCGCATTCGGGAATTTCTTGCTGGATAAAATGCGGACGGGAGAACGCCTTCCACTGCAGGGGAGGGGGACTCTTTCCGGATCTTCACGCTGCCAGGAGGCCGGTATTCTTCCTTTTGTCAATGGCGGAAATGTCAAGAGGAAAAAGAAAATGTTAATTTTTAATTCATTTCGATCTCCCAGACAGAATGGATCCAGTTTATTCCCGATTGAGATGACTGGCCGCATCTGGGGTTTGTTTCGTATTCCGTTGTTGCAGAATGAAGGGAACTTTGCTGCCTGTTCCTGGAACAGATATTCGGCTTATCATCATGTTTTCCGGATCGGATATTTTTGTGAATGCAAGAAGAGGAGGGAATCCGCGGCGCGAAAAAAAGCCGGCGTGCCGGAGAACAGGTCTCCGGCACGCCGGGAAAGAAAGGACGTTCTGAAACGCGGAATCAGTAACCGCGCATGCTTTCCGGATCGAAATGGCGTTCCATGGGAGGAATGTCTACGGACATCCCTTGCTGTGAGGCGGGGAGGGAATCCGCCGCGATCTTGAGGCGTCCGGCCGCGAGATCGGCGAGACGCTCCATCGTATCGTCGTAGGAGTCTTTGACCTTGACGGGAACATCGGTGCCGGGACCGCGTTTGTAAAGCTCATACTCGGCGATCCGGAGCGCCCATTCCATAATCATCTCGTCCTGCGGAAGCGGAAGGGCGTAGCGGACAGAGGCGAAACTTTCCACAACCGCCTCGGCACGGGAAAGAATCCCCTCGACCAGCGCTTCGAGCTCCTCTTCCGGTACATTGGCCAGATTCACCAGTTTCGTCGGTGTGACCCGGTCGTGGAACTGTTCAAAAGAAATATATTTCCCCATAAGCGTTTCCTTTGCTGAATGTTTGGAAATGAAACGGAAAAACGGGGGAGGGGAGCCGGAACCGGCAGACTCCCCTCTCCCCCGTCCGCGGAGCGCGTTACGCGGACGCGCCGCCCCGGTAGATCAGGTGCGGGAAGGCGAGGAAGGCTTCCCCGCGCGCGTCGGTTCCGTAGATATATTCCTTGCGGCAGAAGACGTTTTCGTCATTCTCGCTGTCGAGAGTGACCAGTGCGGGCTGTTTTCTCTGCTGCACGAAAAGCGGTTTGAGAATGCCGTTTGTCGCGGTGAGGAACCAGAGGTCTTCCGCGTCGCCGGAGAGTTCTGGCAGGACGAGGAGCTCGGCGCTGCCGTTCCACGGATTGTCGGTCGCTCCGACCCCGGACGCCAGCTCCCGGAGCTGGAGACGGTCCTTGAGGATTGCAAAGGCCGCCGCCTCGTTCTTCGGGCCGACGATCAGAAGATTCGGAATGATGCCGAGGTTTCTTCCGTTGTGCCCGCGGTACTCCATCATGCTCTTCCGCGCCGCCGCGTAGGTTTCGGCGGAGAGTTCCTCCTTGCTGTTGTTGACGATCGGGAAATCGCCGTAGACACGGTCCGCCGTGAAGAACGCCGTATCATCAATCCAGGCGGGATTCGAGAGGAGAGCCTCGATGGCGAGGTCCTGCCAGATTTTTCCGGCATTGCAGCCCATCTGCGCGATCAGCGTCGCGTAAATGCCGTACTGATCGTCCTCGATGTCGTTGCGCGGAATGACGACGGTGTCCTCGAAGTCACGGTTGACGACCTCGATTTTCCGCGTGGATACGTTTTTGAGCTGCCGTTCGCCGATCCATTCACGCATTCCCCCGAACTGTTCCAGGAAGGGGTAGACGTTCGCGGCGGCGCCGGACTGGATCGAACCGCAGAATTTCTGCCAGGTGTCGGGCACGCTTTCAATGCCGGAAGCAAAATTCATGCTGAAGCTTTTGAAAAGAAAATCCATGTTTTTTCTGTTGATGTCCATCTCTGCTGTCTCCTGCTGTTATGCTGTGGCCTGGGTTTTGGTTTCGGCGATGACATGGTTTCCGATTTCGACAACGACCTGCGAATCCGCGTCGATTTCGCGGAGGACGCCGGCGGGGATGTGATTGGTGCCGCCGACTTTTCCGAGAGTGTGGTCGTCGATGACGTAGACGGTCTTGTTGATGTCCGCAGCCGTGAGTTTTTCATCCGTGTCGGTTGCGTTGTCGAACTTGAACACGCCGCTCTTGGCGATGACGCGCCCGTCGGCGGTGAAGCCTTCGGCGCGTCCGATGACGATGAGGTTTGCCGCGTCCGCGGCGGGTTCCGCCTTGTTGGTCGCGCTGCTGATTGCGACGATGGAGCCGGTATAGATTTTCGCGCCGTCGCGGATCGTGCGTGTCCGGTGCAGTTTCTGGGTGTGACAGAGAATTTCCGTGGTGTTCCGGGCGTTGGAGAGAGCAGTCATCGGCAGGTTCCTTTCATTTTTCTGATTGCCTTGCGCTGATTTTCGGTGAGTCCGAGAAGCGAAACGATTTTCGCCTCCTCGGGGGTGAGGTCTTGTTCCGCACCGTCTTCGGAGGGCGGCGCGCCGTCGGTATCTTTGTTGTCGGGGACGATCCGGGGAGCGGCGTTGCTCCAGGCGCGGAATGCCGCAAGATCGTTTCTTGCGAAATCCTGTGCCCAGGGGCGCATGCTTTCCGTGAGCTTGCCGTCGGCGAATGCCGCGCGGAGCGCCTCGTCCGCTTCGTGCGATGCGAGAAGCAGGAGCTTCTCTTCGGCGTCGTCGAGCGATGCCAGTTCGTTGAGCTGGAGAAAGGTTGCGAGTTTTTCCGCGTCCGCGTTGAGCGCGTCGATTCTTGCCAGAACGGCTTTGCGCTGTTCAGGCTCATCCGCGTCCGCGAGGGAGAGGAGACCGAGTTTTTCCAGAATCTCGTTCATGGTTGTGTGTTCCTTTTTGTTGCCGGGTGTGAGACATGGACTCTCACTTGCGTCATGCGCCGCGGAATCGAGATCGTCGGCCGCGAGGGCCGGAACATCGTGCATCGCGGGATGGTTCGTCAGAGCCACCGAGTGAATCGCCGACACGTTTTTCCCGCTTCGGGAGAAATAGAGCGTCGGCGAGAAATAGCGGTATTCGCCGCGGAGCAGAAGTTTTTCCGCTTCGTGCGTCCAGTATTTGATTTTTGCAAGAAGCCCTTCGGGGGTTTTGCAAAGTTCGGAGATCCATCCCGCCGCGGGCGCCTTGCCGGAGGAGAGGCTCTGGTGCTCGAAGTCGATGACCAGATCGCGCCCCCGTGCGGCGAACTCCTGAATGACGGTGTCGCATCCGCCTCGGTGAATTCGAATTCGCCCCGCACACCGCCCTTGGTGAAGGCGTTTTTTCCGTAGCGGAGCAGGAGGATTGACTCCGGGAGAGTCCGGGAATTGGTGTCCGATACCGGGGATGTCCCGTCGAAGAATGCCAGTCTGCTGTGCTTCATGCTTTTTCCTCCTTTTTTCCTGCGGCGGAATCCAGCTTGATTCCGAAGGTTTTTTCAATCCATTCCGGGGCGGCGGCAAATCCGCTTTCCGCGAGGGTTCTGACGATCTGCGCCTTTTCCGTGAGATTTTCCGGCGACGCGTAGTCGAGGTGGAAGGAGAGCGTTCCTTCCGTTCCGTAGCGGAAACGCTCCAGCGGCGCGAGGATCTGCGTGTTGACTGTTTCCATCAGATTCCGGCAGTCGGCTTCGAGGATGTCGCGCCGGACGTTTTCCTGAATCTGCCCTCTGCTGAATCCCGAGGCGTTTCCGCTGGAGGCGGTCTGGCCGAGAATGAGCATTGCAAAGAGCTTGTCGATGTAATCCATCCAGGACTGATAGTCGGAGCTTGCGGCATTGGCCGGATTCAGCACCTGAAGCTCGGAGCCCGCCGTCACCACGCCGGTTCCGTCCGAACCGATCTTCGCCAGCGACTGGAGGATCGAAGCGCGGACACTTTCGTTTTCAAAATCATCGTCGCGGATCCTGGCGATGAGGAACGGGATACCGAATTTTTCGAGATAGCGTGCGCGGTCCCGCATGGCGTAGTGCTTGAAGAAGTAGAGCCAGACCAGCGGGCGGAGCAGCCCCCCGCGCGAGCAGAGCCCCGACTGCAGTTTATGCGTATGCAGAATGAACTGGTTCGGATGGTATTCCGCGAGCGGACGGATTTTCCCGGAGATTGTCAGGAGCGCCGGATTGCCGGCAAGATCGAACTGCCAGTTCGAGGAGTCGATTTTTTTGAATGCATAAATCTCCTTGCCCCCTTCTCCCCAGAGAATCGCGGCCCCGGAATAGCCGAGCGCAAGAGCGTCGAGAAGGTGGCGCATCAGCGCGTGAATCCGTGCCTTTTCGAGGATTGCCCGGACTTCCGCGGCGCGTTTCACGTCAGTGCCCTGAATGCTCCAGTCGCACGCCAGAACAGCCAGGATGCGCGTCTGCATGTGGGCGGTGACGGCGGGCTCCTTTTCGAGCAGGATCCGGTAGAGCGCGGCCTGTTCGGACGGGGCTCCCTCGTTCGCCGCCGCAAGCAGGCGCCGGATCAGATTCGCGTTCAGTTTCGGATCGTTCAGTGCCGTCCACGAGAAGGCGAACTCGTCGAAATCCCCGCTCGAGCTTCGCGGAACGGCATGGAGGTTTTTCCGGATTCTCTCCCCGTAGGAGAGTCCGGATTTCGCACGGTACTTCACGACCGGCGAAGCGATTGCTTCTGCAAGTTTTTTCGTCATGGAAAATCTCCTTGGTTTGCTAATCTCCGAGCGTCAAAGAAAAGTGGTGCCCGGAGACGGGTTTTTCAGAGATTGTTCTGATTTGAAACCGGCAGCCTGAACTCAAAAAAAGATTTTTTCCCTGCTGAAAAAGTAAAAAACGTCCGGGTAAAAGAAAAACCCCGTCCCCGAAGAGCCGGGAACGGGGCGGATGGTTTCCTGAACTTGCAGTTGTTGTCTCAGTTGTTGTTTCCCTGATGCGCGGAAACAATCTCCGCCGTCAGGCGGAAATGGATGTTGTCTCCGGCAAGATGCGCCGCGAGACGGAGCGATTCGCGCTTCCGGAATTCGCGGAACACTTTTCCCGGGAGACGCTCCCAGCGGACGGGAGCATCGGCCTCCCACGTGAGGCGCAGAATCGTTCCGCCGTTGTCCAGAAGGATTTCCGTCTCCGTGATACGGCATTCTATTTCAGGGGCGAGAATGAAAAGGAAGGTGTAATTCTTGGATTCCGGCGCCCGCACCTGATCGCAGATGACGGCGCGGGAGTGTTCCAGTTCCAGCGAGCGGGTCCAGACCACGCCCTCCCAGCCGGGAACGGAAGAGCGCTCTTCCAATGCGGGAGCGTCCGGGACGACGGCGTGTTCCGGATAGAGGTTCCAGCTGTAGCGTCCCTGAAGCACGCCGTCTCCTTTGCCGTTCACCAGGAGTGTGGAGTGTGCTTCCGGCTGCTTGAACCACTGGTGGAAATCAGGGTCATCGTAGCTGCAGCAGCCGCTGTCGACGAGGAAGGGGCGTCCGTCGCACCAGAGGGTCGGCGCATTTTTCCCCGCGTGGAAGTGAGCGTATTTTCCGGTGCAGGGGGTCGCGTCCAGAATGGCGAAG
>CASEFP010000081.1 GCA_949287225.1 uncultured Lentisphaeria bacterium | reverse complement strand
TCAAGCCGCTGTCCCAATATTCGGACAATTGCTCCTCCCAATAATCTCGTCCTTCGCGTCCCATGCCGTTCTCCCATTATTACGGTTTGTGGAAGAACATACCACGCTGTCTGCCTCAAATCCAGATGGGGCTGGCTGGGCGCTTACCCGGGATGCGAAGTCCCTGCGCCTGAAGCTTCATCATCACCTTTGCCGTGAGCAGATCGTTGCGGATGAAGGCGGCGCGGACCCCTTCCGTCCGATGATAAAGCTGAATATTCTTTGCGACCTCATCGGGGACCCGTTCCGGCGGTGTATCCAGCGGCGGCTGGACACCGAATACACGAAGTCCCTCGTTCTGAAACGCATCCAGAAGCCGGTCATTGCCGGGTAGCGGCAGATTGCTTTCGAAAAAGATGTCGTTGAGCGCGACACAGGAATGGCCGCTCTCCCGGAACAGCCGCGCTGCGTCGCTGTAGGACTTCATGCTGTCGAATCCGACCAGCTCGATTCCGTTGTCGAGATATGCCTTTTCCAGTTCCGAATAAAGAAAGTCGTATTTGAAGATCACAACCTTGTCGAGTTGCCGGAACAGAGGAAAGAGTTTTTCCGCATGAAGGTATTCCTCGTGCGGCGTGTTGCCGTGAATCCAGATCAGTTTGCGAATTCCCTTTGCGATGATCTCGCCGACGCCCTCGTAGAGCCGTTCTGGATCAACGCCGGAAATTTCAAAAAAAACCGCACCGGTTGCGGATCTCCGCGGTCAGGATCGCCAGAGCATCGGTCAGATATTCGAGCGCGACGAATTTTCCGCAGTAGAAAATGCCGATCTGATCGCTGGCGCCGCCGCGCTTGAGCTGAAGCGCGGATTTCGACCGAACATAGCCGGAGGCGGCAAGGTAATCGCGGACCCGCCTTTCCGTGGCGGAAGATATTCTCACCTTGTCGCAGCTGCCGTTGATGACGGCGGAGATCACCCGCCTGCTCAGGCGCAGTTCCGCCGCCATCTGCTTCATTGTCAATGCCGGACTTCCGGTTGCCATTTGCCGACCTCCGCAAAATATTGCTTCCCTCGTGTAAACTAAAAGCAATTTAACCGCTGACAGGATGATTGTCAAGCCGATTTCAGAAAAAAATGAGAATATCTTTGGCAGGAAGCGGATTTTTTTCCCGGATCTTTGTTGAATGAAAATGGAGGAATTGCCTTGATTTTCCGGATTTTCTGTCTATAATAATCCGGAAAAAAATTCCGGGTCATGAGAATCCGGAAATAACAAGGAGTTTAAGAAATGAGCGGGAAAATCAAAATCGGCATCATCGGCTGCGGAACCATCGGTTCCGTGCATGCTGATGCGTATGGGAAGGTGAAAGATGCGGAACTTGTTGCCTTGTGCGATATTCTACCGGATCGCCTGAAGGAAAAGGCGGAGCGCCACAAAGTCGCCGTTACTTACACGGATTACAGAGAGCTGCTTGCGAATCCGGAGATCGATGCTGTCAGCGTCTGCGTTCCCAATGACATGCATGCCCCGATTGCGATTGACGCGTTCAAAGCCGGCAAGCATGTCCTGCTGGAAAAACCCATGACGCTCAATGCGGAACTCGGCAGAGAGATTCTCAAAGCCCGCGACGCCTCCGGTAAACAGCTTCAGATGGGAATGGTCTGGCGCCAGACCCCGCAGGCGGAAGTCGTACGTGACGCCATTGCGAACGGACGACTCGGTGAAGTCTATCAGATTCGTGTGAAACTGATCCGCCGCCGCGGGATTCCCGGACTGGGCGGCTGGTTTACCACAAAAGCCCGTTCCGGCGGCGGAGGCCTGATCGACATTGCCGTTCACTTCCTGGATCTGGTCATGTGGACCACCAACTACTGGAACCCGACCCGGGTCAGCGCCAGAACGTATGCGAAATTCGGCAGCCCGATGAAGGATTATCATTATGTGAGCATGTGGGCAGGTCCGCCGAATTATGACGGAACTTTCGATGTGGACGATTATGCCGCGGGATTTGTCCGCTTCGGCGAGAAAGCCACCCTTTCCTTTGAGGTCGCCTGGGCGTGCAATGCCGAAGATGAAAGCTATGTGGAATTTCTCGGCGACAAGGGCGGCGTCCGCGTCGGGGAAAGCAAGACCGTTCTCCATACCGAGGTGGACAATATGATCGCGGATATTGACCTTAAATTCCAGAATGACCGCGACCGTTTTGCCGCGGAAATGGAAAAATTCGTTGCCGCCGTTCAGGGCAGGGGGCCGGTCGCCGCCACAGGCGAGGAAGCGCTGGTCACCATGTCCCTTCTGGATGCCATTTACAAGTCCAGCGAAATGAACCGCGAAGTCGAAATCTGACTTCTCTTTTTGGAGATCCGGGATTTTCCCGTTTCCGGAACTGCCGCAGTGCACCGCACTTGCGGCAGTTTTTCTGTGTACGGGGGTGATGCTTTTTCAAAGATTCCTTATCCGGAGACGGACTTCCTTTCAGAGGGAGCAATATCATTTTCCGGCTTTTTCAGGATATGGGAGTCATTGCAAGTTTTTCTGTGGTGTTTTTTAAGGAAAACGTTTGTTTTTTTTATGGATGATGCTATTCTATCTAAAAAGAAAACGTTTGTTTTTTACCTCGGGAAAGGCGGGATTTTTCATGGTGAAACTGGCGGAAATCGCAGCGGCTTCCGGATTTTCCATTCCGGTCGTGTCGCGCGTTTTGAATCCGAAGCCGGATCGTGCGGTCAAAATTGCTCCGGCAACCCGGGAACTGATCCTTGCCACTGCCAGGAAGATGAATTATCGCCCGAATCGTAATGCGGAATTCCTGAAACGGGGGCGCGATCCTGTGATCGGCGTATTTCTGCCCGGTTTCCGCAACAGCCTGGTCACCGATCTTGTAATGGGGATTTCCGATGCCGCGCGGAATCACGGATTTCCTGTATCCTTTTTCTTCCGCACGGATTTTGCGGGCTATCGCGATTTTATCCTCGAAACCAGCGGCCGGCGCAACTGCGGTCTTGTCACCTATCCCTATTTTCAGGTGGATCGCGCTACGGTTGAACTGATTGAGGCATATTGCGCCAACGGGGGGAAAATGGTAATGCTCAACGCCGATCGCTCTCTTTACAAGGTTCCGCATATCGGCATCAATGATTTTTCCGGGGGGAAAATTGCCGCTGAACATCTTCTGGCGCATGGATGCGAATCCTTCCTTCTTGTAAAAGGCTGTTCTGCGCGCTGCCGGGGCTTTTCCGAAACGGTGCGCCGTGCGGGGGCGGAGCTTCATGCCGGAGCGGAAGATCCGGATTATTATCGTTTCATCGTCGAACACTGTCGGAAATCCTCGGGGAAAATCGGGATATTCACCTGTGCGGACCGAATGGCCGCAGCACTTCACGGACTGCTGCTTCGGGCTGGATTGCCGCTCGGAGGACGCATCCGTCTGGTCGGATATGACGATCTCTTTCTTGCGCAGTATCTTTCGCCCGCTCTGACAACCGTTTCACAGCCATTTGCGGAAGCGGGAGCCATGGCAATCGACAAACTGGTCGATCTCATTTATGCGCGGCCCGTAGAATCCGTTCTGCTGGAACCGCGTCTGATTGTGCGGGAAACCGCCTGAGCGGGTGTTCAAGGAGGTCAGAAGCAGGAAATCGGTTTCGATGCAGCTCAGGGGGCGTCGCAGATCGTTTTCCAAATTCTGAGCGGAAGGATGGGAACGGCGCTTTTGCCCTCGGAGGGGCGTGGGAAAGACAGACGAAAATTGAAAAAATGAGAATGATATGCCGCGCGGAATATCGGTGCTTTTCCTTTGTCGGGAAAGGCCGGTGGATGGGAAATGAACCGCTGTTCCCGTCCGGGAAATGTGCGGATGAGGGAATGCGGAAAAACGGAAAAGAATCAGACAGGAAAAAACAATGAAGAATGCTCTGAAAAAAAATCTGAACTGGTTTCTGAATTCCGGAATCATGGTTCCGGGATCCGGTATCTGGGGGGTTGCCGAGCGCATTGCCGTCTGCGACGGGAACGAAGCGCTTGAAGAAATGCACAAGTCGTTTCCCGCCTGGATGCAGTATGACGGGTATTGCGTGCTGGAGCAGCGCCGCGCGGACTGCAATTTCCAGACGGCATTTCTGTTCCTGCTGGCATTCGAGGTGTTCGGTGAAAAAAGGTATTATGACATTGCGGTCAATCTGCTGGATTTTCTCTACTTCCGCAGCGGACTGCTGAACCGCTTCCAGAAGGAATATCCTGCCGGAAGCTGGAACTGGTCACACATCAAACGCGAGTCCGTGGTCTACTTTGATGATGAGGCCTGGTGTGTTTTTCTGCAGCTGGAAATCGCAGCCCGCCATCCGGAACTCGACCGGAGATATGAGATGAAATCCTGGGGGCTTGTTCTTGGTGCCGAACTTCTGCGCGCGACGGAAACGGTCATGGACAGGAAGTTCCTGAACAAGGACGGGCACTGGATCGATCCGGAAGGGAAGTGGCTCGGGAGGCTTGATCTTCCCCACTGGGGAGCTCTCTCCTGCATGGCGCTGGCGCGTGCGTTCCGGGAAAACCAGGACTTGGACTATGCGCATGTCGTCCACTGTTATTATGATTATGTACGGGCACATGCGGATGCGTTCATCGCCAGTGAACAGGCTTATGCCCTGATCGGCGCCTGTGCCGCCAGCCGTTATCTGAACGATGATTTTTATCCATCTCTGGCGGAGCGTTTCGCACGGCTTCTCTCGGGGAAGATGGATTCCCGCGGCAACCTTCCCGCGGAACATGATGAAGCCCCGACGGGAAGAGATCTTGCGGACACGATTTATACGCTCAACTGGGCGCTGCTCGGCATGCAGGCGGCTTCCGCCCTCTTTCCGGATTTCCGGGAGCCCTGCCGGAAGCTTCTGGAACTGATCCTCCGGATTCAGGACACTGCACCCGAAAAACAGTTCAACGGCTGCTGGCGCGGAATGTATGACCTGGAAAAGAGACAGTGGGGCGGGGGGAACCGTTTCGAGGGCGGAGCGGGAAGCATCTATTCCGGCTGGACCAACGCACCGATTGCTTCCGCGCTTGCTCTTGAGCTTCTTCAGCGCAATCTCTTTGTCTGCTGAAGAAACATTGCCCTGGATTTCAGCGGTCTGCAAAAAGCTGGTGTGGTCCAGCTGCGCAAGCTGGTCGGTGCAGGCGGAATCCCCGATATGGCGCATGCTCTGTTCCGGAACAGAGCATTGAAAGATTTGTGTAAAGGTCCTTGCTTTCCTGTATCGTGCAGATCCTTCTTTACAGCTTTGCTTTCCGTGCCTTGCAACAGCCGATGAAAGACAGAAAGCAGTCTTCCGTGTATTATTCGGTATCCATGGAGAAATACATCCATGCGATTGCAAGTTTTGCATTGCAGCCCTGAAAACAGGAGGATATGGAAGATGCAGTCTGCGCGGCTCCTGAAGGCATTTGTCAGGATTTCCAGAGAAAAAGAGAGAGTCATCCGTTCTCTTTCTGTCTGTTTTCACTTATCAAGCGGAAGATGTTTTCCCGTCGGTATTCATGCGGAGTCATTCCATGGAAACGACGGAATTCCGAGCTGAAATAAGTCTGGTTTGAATATCCGCATTTTTCTGCAATTTCAAAGAGTTTAAGTTCGGTATTCCGTATGAAATAAGCTGCCAGCTGCATGCGTTTGCGTGCGATATAGGCGGCGGGCGTACTGTTGAAATGTTTTTTCCAGTAGCGGAAGAGCGAACGTCTCGAGATGGAAAAACGTTCACACAATTCCCCGAGGTCGATCCGGGTATTGACATGATGATCGATGTACACCGAGATATTGATCATCAGATTCCAGCCTTTTTTGTTTCATTTATCAGCTTGCTGTTTTCAGTTTTATCATTATAATTTAGAATAAGAAGAAAAGATTTTACAGAAAAGGAAAGATCTCATCTCTCAACCCAAAGGGCTACGGAATGAAATCACTCACTCGTAAAAAATTCACTTTGATCGAACTCCTGGTCGTTGTATCGATCCTGGCAATCCTTGCTTCGCTGCTGCTCCCCGCATTGAGCAAGGCGCGCAGAACGGCGCAGGGAATCTCCTGCGCCGGTAAAATCCGTCAGATCGCACTTGGTACAACCTCTTATCTCGGAGACTACAACGGCGTATTTTATTCCCTGTATCTGGGACCATACCTGACGGGGAATCAGACGAGCGATAACTATTCGCAGAAACCTACGGTATGGCCGGAATATCTGCTGGTCTATATGGGGCGTTCCGAACCCGGAAGCACTTCAAAAGATTATTCCATAACCGGTGCATTCGGATGTCCCACCCAGGCATTCAGACAGAAAGTTTTTCCTGCATACGGATATTTCAGCTCTCTGTTTGGGGAATATCCCAGTGTGATTGAGTCAACAACGGCCTCTCCGGGGATCAAAGTGGAAAAAATTCCTTCTCCCTCCGCTCACATTACTCATACGGAAACCTGTGGAGGAAACGCTAAGTTCGAGACAAGAGCAAACCGCGGATCGCTCAAAACCACGAACAACTACGTAGCCTATCGCCACAACCGCCGGGCCAATGTGGCATGGGTGGATGGCCACGTTTCCGCCGAGGCGGCGACGCTGCTGATCGGAAAAACAACCGGGCTTCCCTGGGATATGAACCTGAAGAATACCCCATGGACACTGGACACCTATGGCAATTTCGGCGGGATTGCCGCCAAAGTTGAATATTCCCCCTGGAATTAAAAAACAGACGAATCGGAAAACAGAAAGGAAAACATGAAACATATTCCCCTTCTTCTCCTGTCGTGCATTTTTGCAGCTCTCCCGGCATGGGCTTCACCCGACTTGAAAAATCCGGCATTGACGCCGGTTCAGTTCGGGAAAGCGCCGAAGCACGCCGAACTCAGACTGGTGGAAAACGGCAAACTCAATTTTGCCGTCGTGTATGACAAATCCAATCGGGATCGCGCCTTCACGTCAAGCGTGGAACGCGGCGCGCTGCTTCTCTGCGAGGCCGTGGAAAAGTGCACCGGCGTCAAACCGGAAACCTTCGGACTGAACGAAGTGGAGAAAGCGTCGAAATACCCGTATCGGATCTATCTCGGCTTCAACGACATCACAAAAAAACTCGGAGCCGACCCGTTTTCCGGCCCGAAGCAGGGGTATGAACTCTTCACCTGTCCGGAGGGGGTCGTGATTGCCGGATATGATTCGGCTCTGCTGGACCGGGGAAAGAAATACGGCCGTCTGGATCCCCGCGAGATTCTCCGCGGCACGCTCTGGGGCGTCTGCGACTTTGCCGAACGCATACTCGGCTGCCGCTGGTATTTTCCCGGCGAATACGGTTCGATTTTTCCGAAAACCGTGAATCTGACACTCCCTCCCGTGCGATACAGCGACTATCCCCGCTTCTACAACCGTGACGGATGCTGGATTTCCTGGTCCCTGCGCGACAGGAAAAAACAGTGGGAAACACTTCTGGGCGCGTATCAGAAGGAGACCGATTCTCCAAACAAGCTCATACGCATGCAGGAATACTGGCGTCTGGAAAACTTCATGGGACCGAAGCCCTTCCATCCCGGGCACGATCCGGAACCGTCGCGGATCATGAAGTTCTATCCGGAGCGTAAAAAAGAGATCTTTTTCACCAATGAGTCCGGTTATATGCGCTACAATCCCAGGGCGCACATCGGCAACGACTTCGACCTGACCAACCTGAAATTTGCCGACATCATCATAGATGCCATGAAAAAGTATTACGCCTCGGAGGGAAAGGATTACAACATCTGGTCGTATCCGCCGAATACTCATTACATCAATATCGGGCAGTGCGACGGAGAGGTTCCCCTTGCGGATATGCTCCGCAATCCGGTTGTCAAAAAGTTCAATCTCATTTCGCAGGCCGATATCGACAGCGGCGTCGCACTGCGGAATGTCTACGGGCGTTTCCTGCAGTATTACGCCGGCCGTGTCAAACAGGAATTTCCCGGACTGCGGGTTGCGTTCATGCCGTATCAGGGCGGAACGTATGCCCCGACCGATCCGCGCTGGAAACTTCCCGACAACATTGATCTTCGCGTCTGCACCCATGTGTTTCCGCGCACGCCCCGCAATCCGAAGAAGATTGCAAAAACGATGCAGTGCCTGAAAGAGTGGTATGAGGCCACCGGAAACCGGCCGATTGATTCCCTGTGGTTTTATCATATCCCGGCGGAAGGGGGAAGTCCCTTTCTGCGTGCGATCGCAGCGCAGTTCGTCGGAGAATCCGTCAAAGTCTGCGGGAAGTATTTGGGGCGAACCAACATCTTTTTCGATCAGTACGGCGGTCTGAACTGGTCCTACTATTATTCCGAATACTGCGGAGCCAAGGCATTCTGGAATCCCGATTTCAACGCGGACGCCGCAGTGGATGAGCACTGGGAACCGTTCTACGGGAAGGAGGCCGGTGCTGAATTGAAGAAATTCCACCGCCTCCTCAAGGACAGCTACATCAGATTCTACATGATGAACGATGCCGAAGATTCCATTAATCCGCTCTATCCGCCGCAGGTCATCAATCAGCTGGAAAGCTGTTTGCAAAAAGCCGCTTCCTGCATTCAGCCCGGTTCTGTGGAGGAAAAACGTTTCCGGCTCTTTTCGCTGCCTTGGAAGGAGGCGATTCAGGCGCAGAGGAACCGCCAGAACTATATTCGTCCGGTTTATATGGTGTACCGGCTGCTCCGGCAGGATGCAGTCGAACTGGACGGGAAAGGGCAGGAAGCATTCTGGAAGAAGCTCAAGCCGATTGCCATGCAGGACCCGAAAGGAACGGGTGCAAAACCGGAGTATCCGGTTTCCGTGAAACTTGCGTGGGATGACACCGGAATCTACGGGCTTCTGGAAGCGCCTCACAAACCGCTGGCGGATTCGGATAAGGATATCTGGCACAACGACAGCTGCGAAGTCTTCATCGCTCCCGCTCCCTCTGCGGAGAAACGGAAGGACTTCTATCACTTTACCGTGGATGCGTTTGGCAATCAGGCGACCGGCTACCGCCTGATGTATCCGATTGCGACTCCCTACAACGGACAGTGGAAATCGCCCGGCTTCCGCAAGGCGGTTGCCAGAGATGAAAAAGGATGGAGCATGGAATTCTTCATTCCGTTCGCGGATATGAAGGTGAAGGCGCCGCGCCCTTACGAAAGCTGGGGGATGAATATTGTCAGCAATAAACTCGGCGCGCCGGAAGAATATATGTCTTCCTCGCTGACGCTGGCAAACAATCACAATCTGGAAATGTTCGGAACCATGAAATTTCTTGGAAAAGGAGACTGAAAATGAAGACTGCCCTCTGTCTGTCGATTCTCTGTGCCGCCGCCATTCATCTCCGGAGCGCGGAAACTCCGGCGACCGCGATACCGACCAGTCCGCATCTGTTTCCGCATCTGGAATTTGTCACGGGCTATTCCATTGCCAACGGATTCTGGAATTATGACGTTACCCTGCAGAGAACCAGAAATACCGGGAAACAGCAGTCCATCATCCAGTATGGATGCGCTTATCCCGTCCCGAAACTGCCGGAAATGGTGGTCAACGGCATCAACAGCCGCAATCTCTTTCTGGAGAAGGAGAGCCTGAAGAAGTGGGAGGACAAGGCCGCGGGAAGCGCCGGATGCGAAGTCATCCTGAATTTTGACGGAGCAAAGATCCTGTTCCGTGTTTTTATGAAGAAGGATTCCCGGCTTCTGTTCGTGCGGATTGCACCGGAGAAAAGTTCCATCGAACCGATCCGGACGATTGAGTTTTCCAATTTTGCCTGCATTAATCTGGACAAGGAGCTCAAAAAACGCTGGGTGAACAGTTCCTATGCACGTGAGATTGTGACTTCCTCGCGGACGCTCAAAGAATATCCGAGGAAAGGCTTTGAACTTGCACCGGAAGAAAATACGCTTCTTTTCCGCGATGCGAACTTTGGAAAGAATCCGGTCTATATGACGTTTCAGAGCGATCCCGTTCTGAAGGCGACGGTCATCAATGGAGCCTATCAGACACTCAAGCTGACCTTGAAACCCGATCTCAGCGAGTTTACCTATGCTTTCTGGTGTTCTCCGAAGAAAACGTTCACGAATGCGGAACTGGAAGCTCTTATGAAGAGCGCTCCGGCATTCTTCCAGTTGAAGGAAGAAAAAACAAAATGATCAGAATCACCACATTCAATATAGCCTCTTCGTTCGGGGAGGATAAGAAATCCGACTGGAGGCGCGGCGCAGAGGTTCTCAGGAAAATCGCCCCGGACGCGGTCAGCTGCAACGAGGTTTCCGTTCATGAGGATTTTGAGCCGGATCTGGATCTTCCCGCCCTTTACGGGGAATATCTCGGGATGACCCCGGTATTCGGACGTGCAACTTCCCGTGACGGCAAGGGAGATTACGGTGTGATGGCGCTCTCCGGATATCCGATCGAACGGCTCGGCAAGCTGGAGCTTCCGACACCGGAAGGATATGAGCAGCGGATCTGTCTCATCACCCGGGTTCATGCCCCGACCCCCTTTCATCTGCTGGTGACCCATTTCTGCACACGGACGGAATATCCCTCCGCCAGGGAGAACCGGATTGCCGCCATCCGGATGATTACGGATGCGGTAAAAGAGAAAAATCTCTGCCCGGCTGTGCTCTGCGGAGACCTGAATGTGGAGCCGGGAACGCCGGAGATTGATTTCCTGCATACATTATGGGATGTCTGCAATGACGCTGCCGAGCCGGGCGCATGGACGCATCATTCCGGACGGATGCTGGATTACATCTCCACCTTCCCGAAGGGAGCGGTCAAACTGCTGAGTTTTACCGTCGGCGCGCATACCGTCGCATCGGAT
This sequence comes from uncultured Lentisphaeria bacterium, assembly GCA_949287225.1. Lineage (GTDB taxonomy): Bacteria > Verrucomicrobiota > Lentisphaeria > Victivallales > UBA1829 > UBA11452. The sequence continues at coordinate 20,964 of CASEFP010000081.1, read as the reverse complement.
CATTGTCCTGTCTCTGCGGAACTGGAATTCTGAGAAAGTTGTGCCATTATGCCTTATCCCCGTTTTGATCTCCGTGAAAAAGTGGAACTCCCGGAAAACTGGGCGTTTGCGTTTTATGAAAAAACGCCTCTGAACGTCCTGAAACCGGAAGAAATGGTCTTCACGGATCATCTGCCGCTGCCGGGATGTTTCGACTGTTTTGAATCTTTCGCGGGGAAAAAAGGAACCGGATGCTATCTGGCGGATTTTCACCTCAGACACGATTCGAGTCTGCGCCTCCATATCGGCGGAATGGGACTTGCCTGCCGTATTTTCTGTGACGGAAGAGAGATCGGAGCTTCCTTCATGCCGTTTACTCCGCTGGATTTCGATTTCCGTGCGGAAGCCGGCAGTCACTCCCTGCTTATTGCCATCAACAATCAATGCGATGAAACAAATATTCCGCAGTTTCAGCTGGGATGTGATTTTTACGCGTATGGCGGGATTTATTATGATCTGGCCCTTTCCGTCCTGCCGGAATTCCGGATTGAGCGGCTGCAAGTCACCACCCTGGAGCTCGAGAGCGGGCGTGTGGGATTGACTCTCTGCTTCGGCGGCAGGATTCCTGCGGAATGTACGGTCGGACTCGCCTTTGACGGCGGTCCGGAAGAGACGATTCTCTGCCGGATCACGGACGGACACGCGTATCTGGAGCGGAATGTGCCGCATCCTGCACTATGGAGCCCGGAATCACCGAATCTGCATTGTGTGCGCGGCTCGATTCCGGGAGATGCCGTGACGGAGCGGTTCGGACTGCGCACCATTGAAGTGCGCGGTCGGGAAATTCTGCTGAACCGGTCTCCGCTGAAGCTGCTCGGATGCAACCGGCATGAGCATCATCCAGATTTCGGTTATGCGCTTCCGGACGCCATCCATGTCAATGATCTGATGCTGCTGAAGAAATGCGGCTGCAATTTTGTCCGCGGTTCGCACTATCCGCAGAATCAGGCGTTTCTGGACCGTTGCGACGAGATGGGAATACTGGTCTGGGAGGAAGGGCTGGCATGGGGGAAAAAAACTTCCGGAAAACTTCTTGATCCAGTATTCCGGGAAGCCCAGCGGGTCAATCTTGCTGCAATGATCCGTGCCAGCATCAACCATCCCTCCGTCATTCTGTGGGGGTTCCTGAATGAGTGTGCCTCGTCGGAAAGGGAATCCCATGCGGTCTATGGCGAACTGGCACAGCTCGTGAAAAAACTGGATCCGACCCGTCCGCTGACGTTTGCCGTGATCCAGAGCCGGGATCATGTGGTTTTTGATTTTGCCGATGTGGTTTCCATGAACTGCTATCCGGGATGGTATGATGTCGAAGACGAGGAAATACGGCCGCTGGGCAATATCAAAGCGTTCCTCCGGGATACGCTCTCCTATATTGATTCGCTTCCGGAAACCAGGGAGAAACCTTTCATCATCAGCGAGATCGGAGCAGCGGCCCTGCCGGGTTTTCATGATCGATTCCATGCCCGATGGACGGAGGAATACCAGGCGGATTTTCATCAGGAGGTCACGGAATTTGTATGCGGGGAAAAACGCGTTGCCGGAGTCGCGCTCTGGATGTTCTGCGATGCGCGGACCGGCATGCAGGGACGGATACTGCGGCGTCCGCGCGGATTCAACAACAAAGGCATTTTTGATGAATACCGCCGTCCGAAGGAAGCTGTCGCGGTCATCCGCCGTCATTTCAGAGGGGAATAAGGAACTGTTTTCATGAATGCGGAAACACAATCATTCCTGCGTGAAACCCGAACTTGCTGGATTGTGTCCGGCGGAGGGCTTGAGCTTTCCATTGCAAAAGAAGATGGCTGCATCCGGGAAATTGTGAATATTTGCGGAGAACGGAAAACATGGTCCGCATATCCGGGAGATGCAACTGTCCGGGACGATCTGCTGAAACGCACATTTGGACGCGGCGATCTGAAAAACATTCACTTCCAGTCTGCTTCGGAACGTCTTGTCATACGGAAGCGATTTCACGGAGCTCCCTGGGTTCTGGAGGAAACATACGATACGGCAAAGGAGGCGATCCGCTGGAGTGCGGCGGTGATTCTCGGAAAGGGCGATTACCGCTCCTGTGCGGTTTCCCTGGAGCTTCCGTGGCCGCAGCCCGTGTTCCGCGTCAATTTCTGGGCGCCGAAAGAGGGGATGCCTTCCCAGGTGTGCCGTTTTGCCGGGCTGGCTCTGGAATACGGGGAGATCACCAGCGGGATTCTGATGCCGCTGCTCTCCTGTTACCGCCAAGATCAGGACAGCGGAATTGCGCTTGCCATGCCGTTTGACTTCAAGACGCCCCGGTTCCGTTTCCTGTTCGGTTTCCGGGAGATGAATCTGCGTGCGGAATTCGATTTTCTGGCTCTTTCCCCGGAACGTCCGGCGGAAACCAGTCTGCTGCTTCATGGCACATGCGGGGACTGGCGTCCTGCTCTCGGCTGGATCTACCGGAACTTCACGGAATACTTTGAACCCCGTTCCATCCGGATCCATTCTCTCTGGGGCGGACATGTGTGCGGATCATTCAGTGTTTCAGCGGAAGCAGTACGGAAAATGGTGGATCTCGGATTGAAATGGTATGAAATTCACGGTCATTTTCCCGCATATGGGAATTATCATCCTCAAGGCCTTTCACAATGGAGAAGCGGTCATTTCCGGGAGAATGAAACTATGATCACCGAAGCGATGATCCATCAGACGATTCGGACGTTGCACGAGGAAGGAGTCGCGGCATTTCCCTATCTGCAGGTTTCCGGTGACGGGGATGAAGCGCTCCTGCCTCCGGAGATGGAATCCAGCCGCCAGAAGGACCGTCGCGGCCAGTGCTGGAGCGGATGGGAAAAAACTCTCATGATGAATTCCGATCCCGCGCTGCCCTTTGGAAAGGATATTTCCCGGCAGATTGACGGAATCGCGGCTCGCTATCCGGATATGGATGGCATCTTTCTGGATCAGCCCTGTTATAATTTTGTGGATACCGCGCATGACGACGGCATTACCGCGATCGACAATCGCCCAGCCTATATGAGTGGATTCAGCTATTTCCCGCATCTTGAGCATCTGTCTGCCCTGCTGCATCCGGAAAAGGCGATCATTGCCAACGGTCCATTTGGAGTCGGCATCTTAAAGTATTTTGACGGGTGCATGGCGGAAGGCGACAGCTGGCTGTGTGAACATCTGCAATATTACGCGATCGGAGACAAACCTCTGTTTTTTCTTGTATATCAATATGATGACGCCTCCATCGAAATGATGTTTCAGAAAGCTCTGCTTTACGGTGCCGGATTCGCCAGTTATCCCGAAGCAATGTCCTCCCGTGATCTGTTTGAAAAATACCGTCCGCTTCTGGAAAAACTGTATCGCAGGCGTTGGGTTTTTGATCCGGATCCGCTGGGGTTTCCGATTGGTTTTCAAGGTAATATTTTCCGTAGCGAACGCAATACTTTCTGCATCAGCCTGATTAAGAATATGAGCCGTCTTCCTGGCAGGAAGTCAGAGCCGGTCCGCATCCGGGTAACGCTGCCGGGAGAGGTCAAGATCAGAAGCTGCATCCTGTATCAGCCGGAGCGGGATGCTGAAGTTCTGGCTCCTGTCAGAGCGGATCGCTCCTTTTTCCTTTCCATTCCCTCTTCTCTGACCGCCGGTGTAATTGAGATTACATAAAACGGAGAGCGCTCCTTTTTGCCATAGACGGCTGGCTTTATCAGATGTTCGGATGCATGACATTGTCATGCCGGAATCTGCACGACGACAGCAGACAGAGTAGAAAGAATCCTGCCGCTCTGAAAGCAGAAGTGCCGGTTGCTTGAAAGTGAAAATTCTGAAACAGCCAACCATCAGAATTTCTTATGAAACTCGAAATTTCTGTTGTAAAGGAGATATTCTTCATTTATATTTTCTAAATTATACTTATCCTCATCCTGGAGTCAGGTATCACAATATGAGACAAAAAGTCGAAAATAACAAGGAATTGATTCTTCCAAAAGATCTGCTGAAACATGATCTTTTAAAAAAAATCCGTAACGGTATCCTGCAGCCGGGGACACGTCTGCCCGGAGAACGTAAACTGGCCGGAATTTACGGGATCAGCTATATGACCGTCCGGCGGATTGTCGGGGAACTGGTGGAACTGGGTATTCTGGAACGTCGTCCCAGAAGCGGTCTTTTCGTTTCCGGAACCTTTTTATGTGCACGTGCGGGGCGACCTCTGATTGCTCTGATTACGACCGATTTTGCCGGAATCCAGGCCAGGATTTTTAATCTGCTGGAACGTCAGGCGCGCCGCCATGGATTTGCATTGCTGGCCTCTTCCTCCGTGCTGGATGTCAAAATTGAAAAACAGAATCTTGAAATGCTGCTGCAGTCCAATGTTTCCGGTGTGATTTTCATCCCGATTGCCGGAGATTGCAATAAGGAGACCGTCTTGAAACTGATTGATGCCGGAATTCCCGTGATCATGCTGGATATTGCCTATCATGACAAGCGGATCTGTTCAGCGGAAAATGATAATTTTCAGTGCGGTTATCTGGCAACCAGGCATCTGATTGACAAAGGGCATACAAATATCACCCACATTACTGTTTCCCGGGAAAACTTTCTGGTCAATCCCGTTGTACAGGAGCGTTATGCCGGTTTCCGAAAGGCAAAGCAGGATTGCGGGTTGCCGTTTACTCCCTGGGATCTCATTCACCTTCCGGTTCAGTATACCTATCTGCCTCTCCCCGACATTCAGCTGAACAATCTGGGATATGAGGAGGCTCTCCATCTTCTGAGCAGGAAAAAACGGCCGACTGCGATTTTTGCGGCATTCGACGAACTGGCATTGGGCATTTACCATGCTGCCAGGAAACTGCATATGGAAATTCCCGGGGATCTTTCTGTAATCGGGCTCAATGATGCGGAAATGTGTCTGCTGTGTAATCCTCCGTTGACCAGTGTCAGGCAGCCGCTTGACATCATGGTGAATCAGGCGGTGAACTATCTGGTTCAGTATCTGGCCAAACCGCAGAGCTGCACACCCTTTCAGAAAAAATTCCCGGGTGCGCTGGTTCTGCGGCAAAGTGTTGCCGCGCCGCCCGCGGCTGGGGACACAACGAAACCGAGCTGACCGGTATTCTATGAAAGCTTTCGCGGAATTGTGCCTGTTCCCATGCATTTGACCTCATGGATCCGGTATCGTTCGGTCCGTGCGTGTTTTCCGGCAGAGATCCGGCAGACCTTGTCTTCCGCACGAAATTCAAGAGTCATTCCGCAATCCGGTTTTTGCAGCAGCTCCCAGCTTTCTCCGTCGTCGGCAAAGAGACGGCAGCAATAGCGGTCGGCTCTGCCGTAGGCATGCGGTGTGATCTGGTAAACGGTCCGTCCGGAAACGAACTCTTCCGGAGCCGCCAGCGGAAGCAGCGCGCCGCAGCGTACAAACAGGAGGATTTCTTCCGGAGCCGGAGAAAATTCGTATTCACAATTCCCCTGCCAGATTTTGTTCCCATCAAAGAAATCATGCCATTCTCCCGGAGGCAGAAAGACCTTGCGGCTCTGTTCTCCGGCAATCATGGGTGCAAAATAGAGATCGTCTCCGACGAAATAGGCGTCATCTGTTCCTCGGAAGGATTCCATATGAGGGAATTCCAGCACCGGAGGACGGAAAACCGGGATTCCCGATTCAAAATACCGGTAAAACGCCGCATACAGATAAGGAAGCAGACGCATTCTGAGCTGAAGAATCTTCCGGCATTTTTCCTGAAGTTCTCCACCGTCATCCAGTGGAACTCCCGCATTGTTGCGTTCAATATCATACTGTTTCCACGGCGGATTTTTCAACATCCAGCTGTTGATCAGCGCCATCGGGGAAAAGATGACACTTTGCAGACGGCGCAGCAGTTCTTCGGCATTGGCACACTGACGAACCTCCGGGGTCCAGAGCAGACCGCTCAGAGAGGATGTGACCACACCGCGTATGAAGTCGCGGTGATCGTAAAGGTCGCTGTATAGAACAAAAGGATAGGGGGCCCCCAATGCATGCGAGGCACGGACATTGCTCCATGTGCGGCGGTTGTTCCGCAGATACTGTTCGCTCAGGATCTGCTGCGCATAAATTCCGAGAAAACCATGCATCTGTTCTCCGTCCATGCCGCCGGGAAACATGCTGTATTCAGGAAATGACCAGGCCACACGGATAAAATCCGAATGATCGCATTCATCCACCTTGAACCCGTCGATTCCCTTCTGGATCAGCTCCTTGTTCTGGAACTCTCCGAAGATCCGCCGGGGCGTGTCCAGCGTGTAATCAGGGACCAGACCGTTCCAGACCTTCACATCTCCGGAATACTTCTCCAGTTTTCTGTATAACGGACTGGACGGATGGACAAACATCTGTTCCCAGAGATTAATGCGGAAATTGCTGTCATGAAGGTGTCCGATGAGTTGTTCCGGTGCAGGAAAACGTTTCCTGTCCCATAAATAACTGCAGGAGTAGGAATGAGACTGCCAGCCCGGTTCCAGCCCGAATACATCGCAGGGGATGTGATCCTCCCGGATTGCTGCGGCCAATTCCGCTGTGGCCTTCTGATCGTTCGGGCTGTAGCCGCGGTAGAAAATGCCCAGTCCCCATTCCGGAGGCATTGCCCCGCCGCCGGAAAAGAGAACGTAACGCTGCAGAGCTTCTTTCATTGTCGGACCGGCGAAGTAATAGAGATCAATCCCGGAAGCCGTCGGGACATCAAGTGCAGTGAAGGAGTCCTCCGTTTTTCCGGAACGATACAGCTCCTCCGTCGTCACGCCGATTCCATGCGGGGGATCGGCATGTGATCCGCAGTAAAATGAACAGTATCTCGCCGTATCCGCAAGAATGCCGTAGCCGCGGGTTGACAGATAAAACGGCACCGGCGCATGGGAATCACCCAGATCCCCACGGGGATCGCTGTTGACACGGATTGTTTTTTTCCGTCCGTTCTGCTGAAAAGAGGAGAGCTGCAGACCGAATCCGTAAACAGCTTCCTCCTTTCCCAGCGGAAGCATGGCAAGACATCCGCGCCGCGTGGTTTTGAATATGACCCTGTCTGCCGCGAAGTGCGGGCGCGGATTTCCCGTCAATCCTGCTGCGGACAGATTACGCTCCGCCATGGGAACACGTCTCAGTTTCACCGGGGTTAAAGCTTCCGGCACGCCCAGGCGCAGACGCCAGACGCCGTCCATGATCTTATGCCACTGTTTCTTCATTGGGAGTCGTCCCGTAAATTCAAATCGAGTGCAATCACACGCCCCTCCTCGATGGAACGCTGTGCCGCCAGGCACATTTTCGCACTGATGTATCCCTCTTTCACACTGTTTGCAATTTCGGTTTTCTCTCCGCGCAGAAGTGCCAGCTTGGCCAGAAAACCGTAGTCCGTCCCGTCAAAATGACTGCGTCGAGCCCAGTCATGGACCTCGTGAATGACGCTGTCGGGTTTTGCGTGATTACGATACACATCCAGATGGCTTTTTCCAACCGGTCCGTCGACATATTCGCCATAATATTCCAGTTTCATGGTTCCTGCGTCTCCAATGAAGATGCCTCCCCGCTGTGCCGCCCCATGCGGAACACAGAACGTCTGCGAATAGGAGACATTGACTCCGTTTTCGTATTGGATGATGACCGTTTGGTTGTCGTCAATGTCGATTTCAGAAGCAAAGACGCAGAGGCGTTCGCGCCGCGGCGGGAAATATTTATCCGCGTCGAATTTGAGAACGAAACTGCTTTGCGGGCAATGCCATTTATCGGGACATTCATCGCAGTGCAGGTCGTTCGGGCGGCTGCCTCCGTAAACCCGGCGGGAGCCGAAAGCAGCGATTCTCTGCGGACGCAGGCGGAGAATCGAGTTGATGATGTCAAAATCGTGTGTCGCCTTCTGCAGGAAGAGAGAACCGATTTTCTGTCTGGTCCGCATCCATTTCCGGAAGTATCCGTCTCCGTAGTGGACGTTGTTGATGTACTGCACGCTGACAAGCCGTCCCAGATCACCGTCGGCGACATGCCGTTGCGCGGAACGTGTGACAGGCGCTCCCCGCATAGTGAAATTCACGGTTGCCACTTTCGGATAGTTGCGCAGCAGCTCCCAGATCCGCTCCACATCCGCTTCCGATATTGCAACAGGCTTTTCCAGCAGGATGTTCAAGTTGTGCCGGACCGCGATTTCCACCATTTGCGCATGTGTGCAACAGTAGGAGCAAATCGCAACCGTATCAATTTCATGATGGGCAAGCAAAGATTCAAAATCATCATAGAAGGGCAGCTTTTCCAGATCGCAGCGCAATGTCCCGATCGTTTTCATATAGGGATCAGAAGACCCCTCGACTGATCTCCGGAAGTTCGCCAGTGTTTCGTCAAACACCGATCTGTCTGGATCACAGACCGCGATGACGCTTCCAGGTGCATACATTTCAAACGAGAGCAGGTGTCCCATGCCGGAACAGCCAGCGCCAACAATCGCAACTTTCATTTCTGAATCCTTTCCTTATTTTCCATCCGAGGCGGATTTCTGTCGCTTCCGCGGGGTAAGGCGGAGCAGTTCCGCCTGGTAAGCAGCCCGTGCTTCTGCTATCTGTTCCGGTGTGCCGTAACAGTTTTCAAGCTGTCGGATCGCATCGCGGCAGCGTTTCCTCCGCCGTTCGAGTGTCTCCTCCCATTCCCCGGCATTGCCGATCAGGAAAATCCGGCAGTATTGCGGCGGGATCTTCTGTGTCCAGACCCCGCCGGGGGCGGAAATCTCCTCCAGAGTCCGCAGATCCCAGACCCGCTTGTTTCCGGGCTCCAGCGCCGTTAGCCGGACGGTTTCCGCTTGTCCGCCCGGGTTGTAAACACAGAGCAGATTTCCGAAGCGTTCCAGCTGCACACGGTTGTTGTCTCTTTTCACGCCGGTGACCGGATTCCAGGGAAAGTATGCCAGGGCCTGATACAGGGGAATGTATTCCCGGTAGAGGACCCTTGCCCGCTCCACTTTTTCCGGTTTCTGCCAGGCGTCGCCCGTTCCCGGGAAAACCGCATAGAGAAGTCCGGCTTCGAAGCGAGGACGCATCCGTGCTTCATAGGCTTTTCCCGTCTCCGGCGCGGTCAGGATCGTGTAATCCAGCACGGAAATCATTTTTGCGGGAGCCAGAGCGCGGAGATTCAGAAACCAGCGGTTCTCATTGCCGAGAATGGAGTTTTCTCCTGCGCCGATCGCATCCACATACGGGGAAAGGAACGTTGTCCAGGGCAGCCAGCTGTTGATGCCGATCCATTTGTCCGGATAGCGCCGCCGCAATTCCCGGAGATACTCGAAGGCCGAGAAATAATGCAGCTGTGCCGGCCTCCGGTAACGGTAGGAAATCACCAGCGGAATGGTTGCGCTTTTCCAGTGCGAGCGCTTGAAATCTCCATGCAGCATTCCGGCGAATGCGCTGAAGGAGTCCAGCTGCACGCCGGCAAATTCCTTCCGGGGCAGTTCCGCAAGTTCCATGGAGAGTGACTGTGCTCCCCGGTTCGGCAGAGGAAGTTTCGGATCCGGGTTGCACAGGATCATGCTGTAATGAAGAGTGCCGAAATGTTTTTGAATCCATGCCGCATCCGTCACGCCGCGCATTCCGAAAGCGGACCACCAGTTGCTTTGCCAGCTGCCCTGCGGATCGACTTCGCAGGCACTTTCCGTGACAGCCTCCGCGATGGTGCGGCGTCTGACATGCCCCACATAGAAATCGGGTGCCGCCGGATCAGCCTGACGTGATTCCTCCAGCTCACGCTTCATCTGTTCGGTTGTGACCGGATGGGATTTGTAGCCTTTCCTGCTGGGAAACAGCTGGTAGTATCCCCATGGTTCAGTATATAGAAAGGTTGGTTTCTGCCAGCGCATCGCCTGCCCGTCCGGGTAGTATTCCGGTGTTCCGGTATCGACCTGGTTCCATCCGATGCCGAAGTCCCATGGTGCGAACACACGGTCCGGCATCCAGAGTGTCCAGATCCCGGTATGATCGGTGCGTCGCCGGATATATTCCGGATAACGGCGATAGTATGCGGCGACAGCCTCGCGGAAACCGCTTCCCGGGGACAGTTGTTCCAGAAAAAACGAGAAACTGCCGCGGGACGGGAAACGCAGTGTATCCGGACTCAAGCCCAGATCAACGCTCAGCGACAGTTCCCCCTTTCCGTCTGCTCTGCGGACAAACCCAAGCTGGCAGACCCGCGGTTCGGAAAGCGGAAATCCGAGGGAATAGGACTCTTGCCGGATCGTCTCTTCCACACAGGAATACGGGTAGATCGAAACGGTCCGGTGTCCGTCCAGACCGAATGAATCGATCTTGAATTCCGGATCGTAGGACACAAAGCGTCCCGCAGGAACACGATGCAGCGGTGTGTAGTCGATTTCGAAATAACGCTTCTGCGTTTCACAGATCGCGGATGCTTCCGGATCATAATGCCAGCGCCATGTTGAACCGGGAAGCAGCACGGCAAGTTTCATTTTCACACACCGGTCTTTTCCCGTGGTGTCGGCAACGGTGACAGTTCCGGTCAGGCCGTTCTTTTCCGGGAGGATTATCCCCGTCAAAGTGATTCCCAGTTCCGGAAGGTGCGTGGACAGATCACCCGTTTTCCAGGGCAGTGAGACGCATTGGTTTTCGAATGGCAGCGAAACTTCCAGATGCAGATCCGCGGCGCCGAGAAGCATTGTCAGAAGCGCCGTCAGAAGTGACAGACACAATTTCATGTTTCCATTCTCCTCCGGGCTATTTCCGCAGAATGATCACCGCAGCGGACGGCAAGGCGTTCAGCGTCACGGTTCCGTCCCGGCTGTCCCATCCCGCATTCAGCTGTCCGGTGTCCGCACTAAGCACTTGAACCGTGTGGAACGCACTGGCATTCGGGAGTTTGATTTTCACCTGGCAGGTTCCATGTGACGGAGGGTCGAACGCGGAGCGTTTCATGGAGGTCATTGTTACGGCATATTGTCCGTCAGGCAGAAGAAAAATATTTCCCTCATACCCGTCCGGCAGCTGCAGCGGATTGGCATCAAACACCCAGCGGCGTTTCCGGATCGTCTCCCACAAGGGCAGATAACGGCGCAGAAGCTCCAGACTCTGGTCGTGATAGGCGAAACGGTATTGATACATCAGGAAGTTTCCCGTGCTCAGACAGGCTTTGAAATCCTGTTCCGCCCACTGCGGCTTCCCCGCAGCGGTGATTTCATTCCCCGGAGCAACCGGCAGATCCCCGTAATAGACAGGGAGATAGGTAATCGGATAGGCAAGCGCCAGATACTGCAGCGCACGCAGGTTCCGGGTGGAACATTCCGCAAGGGTATTGTCCATGAAACGCCAGGTCCGGCCGTAGGCATTGTTCCCGACCAGATATTTCCCGCGTTCATGCACGAGACGCGCGACATCTTCAATCAACGCCTTCTGCCGGTTTTCTCCGCTCCAGTCCCAGAAAAATCCATCCGCATCAGGGAATTCCTCCATCAGCTGTTCTATCTGGCGGAGAATATGGCGATGAAACGTGCCGCCCCGGTGCGGATCCATTGCAATCCCGAATGGCGTCAGCTCCGGCTGGCCGTCCGGGGTGCGCAGGATGGAATCGGAAAAATGTTTGAGTGCCATATCCTTGAAGCGGGTTTCATATCCCTGTGCATACAGAAGAGCTTTTACTCCATGGCGGTGCAGTTCGCGGATTTGCGTACGGATCGTATCGGCACGTTTCTGATATGCGTTGTCACGGTTTTCCGGCACCCAAAGTCCATAGCCGCCGCATAGGGAATCGGTATTCACCACGCGGTAACGCAGTCCGTACTTCGCAATTTCCGGAATTCCCGCGGTATCTCCGCCGATCTGGGAGAACCCCATCAGGGCTTCCGTATTCCGGAAGGAATTCCGGTTGTCGGAAAAAACCTTTCCCAGACCCGGGCGGTAATCGCCTTCGTGCATAAAAATTTTCCAGCAATAACTCGTTTTCCCTTCGGACCAGGGGGTGACGCGCATAACCGCACGGAACAATTCCTCTGTCAGTGCATTGAATTCAAAAAAGGTCTTGCGGTCCAGATCCAGCGGAGCCAGCATGCTCCATCCGAGATTTTCAGCGGTACTGTAGAGGGAGACCAGGGGAAATGCAAGATGTCCGGGTTCTCCGTAAATCGCCTGCATGGTCGGTGTTTTCTCAAGTGCCGTTTCTCCGACATAATGCGGCACAAATGCTTTGGGAGCACGCCCCGGCCAGGCGGGGAATGCAAACGTCACAGTCCCATCAACGGTTTGCGGTTTCGGCAGTTCCACACTCCAGATCACCGCTCCGGATTCTGTCCGATAGACAATCCGTGTTCCGTCGGAGCAGCGGCAGACAAGACCGTCCTTTTCCAGGCGGACATTCGAAACCGCAGCTTCCGTTCCGTCGATGAGAATCCGTCCTTCTCCCCGCAGCAGATCGCAACGGGCATTCCGCTCAAACCATCCCCGCCAGCGTCCGCTGGTGCCGTCGATCAGCGCAATGGCGTTTTCTGTTGTCAGCTGCCAGTTTCCCGTCCTCGTCCGGATAATTCCAGGCGCCGCCTGAAAATTCAGCTCATCCAGAGCAATGGCTTTTTTCTTTGCCGTCTTTTTTTCCGCGCGATCGGCATGACTGGCGGAACGGAAACGCTCCAGGCGGAAACTGCCCTCTCCGATGATCTGTTCGGCATTGGCGATATCCTCCGGCTCAACGGAAACAAACAGCGCCTCTCCTTTGCACTGTGCACGGGGAATGCCGTCCACCCATATGTTCCGGACACCGTCCGGCAGCCATTGCACCCGGATGGAATGGCGCTCTCCTTTTTTCCAGTTCAAATCGCCTGTGCCGAATAAAAAAGCATATCCATCCTTTGCCGTGTTGCGGGGATTTTCCGGATTGAAATGGTAGAAAACCAGGCCCCTGTCATTGACATTGAAATAAAGGCTCAGCGTCGAATTGCCCAGTTTCACGCTCCATAATGTGTGATGCCGATCATTGGCGGCAGGATCGAAACCGACTTCGATCATCAGATCGACCTGACCTTCTTCTGCGCTGAATTTCCCGTATGACGGGAATTTCAATATCTTGCCCGTATAAGCCTGATCAACCAGAGTCGAAAAATCCTTTTCCTCAATCACGGCGGAATTTGCCGCAAATCCTGCAATGAGAAGCGGCAGAATCCAAGAGTTGTGCATCGTTTACCTTTTCCATTCACTAAAATTCTTTTTCAAAAAAACGCAGTCACCCATTCTGAACGTGGTTCATGGCTTCAGAATGTTGTACCAGCGGACTTCCAGCGGGGCAAGCTCCACCTGGAACGATTCCCTCCTGACCGGAAAGAGCTGTGTCCCCTTGGAAACTTCCTGCTGCACACGTTTCAAGCCTGGAATTTTCACTTCCGTTTTCACCCCGGTCCGCGTTCCGTTGACGAGGAGGAGCCATTGTTGTCCGTTTCGCTCGAACAGTCGGGAATATACCCCGGCAATATCCGGTGTCAGCTGCTGTGTCTGAACAGGCCATTGAGCGGAAAAAATCCCGGAACGTTCGCGAATTTCTGAGGCCAGACGGAGAAGTTCATGCCAGAGTTCCGGCGACGTTTCCGCCAGAAGCCCTTTCTGTTCCGGACACCCGTAGGCGAAAAACATGATTCCCTGAATTCCCTGAGCTAAAGCCATATATGTCATGCAGCGAAGTTCCGCAGGTTTTGGAAACGGACGCCCGTAGCTCAATGCGCCGAAAGCTTCCAGACATGCCCATACCGGCCGGCCTTGTCCAAAGCGTTTCGCCTCCTGGATCATTTCCGCCACATAGGTCAGAGGTTTGTCTTTGGCGATCGGATAGGGATCCACTGCTATGATGTCAGCCGCTGTCATATAGGCGGGATCCACCTTTGCCAGCATCAGCAGGACGGGACGTATGGGATCCGCCTTCTTGATTGCCCGGTACATGGAACGTGCTCCCTCCGGCGTGATCCGGTATTCCTGCGGTTCGTCGGCCAGATACCAGAGCAGAATTTCCTCACGGCAACGGAAACGTTCCACCATCTTCTGATAGAGTTCCGGCAGCATGCGCGTGGCGGCATAATTGAAAATCGGAAGAATCTTGAATTTTTTCTCCGCCGCAGCGTCCAGATACTTCTGCAATTCCTTCTGATCCGCGGCATACTCGCTCACTTCCGTTCCTGTGAAACCCGCCTCCTTCATTTCCGTGAATTGCCCGGTGGGAACACGGTAGAGAATCACGGGAAACAGGACCTCATTCCGCACGATGAGAAAGCCCCGGCTGTCCAGATGCGGGACCTCGGCATACACGGATACGGTAAAAGCGATCCAGAGACAGAAAAAAACAAAAATGCCTCGCATGTCATTATTCCTTTCTTCGTGCATATTCATACGGCCATGGATAATGGACAATCGCGGCAATGCTTGGATCCAGAGTGAAATTTCTTGTATGCGTCACATGGCCTCCAAGATAAACCACATTGATGCCTCCGTTGTGCACAAAATTCTGATCCACCATCAGGACACATCCCGGGGGATCCGCAAGTTTCAGCGGGCTCCAGGTCCATGTCCGGCCTCCGTAATAGGCAATGTTTCCCTCCCCGTAAGGCAGCAGACCGGGCGGATCCGGATTGTTGTAATCCTTGTTGCGGATGTTTGCAGGGCAGTACATGAGTTTCGGATTTACATAACCATTCCAGTTTGTACCGTCTCCGAAAACCGAACGGAATGTCAGGTGAAACTCGGTCTCTCCATTATGTCCGCGGAAATAGCAGTCCGGATAATCCGCCAGTGTTGCGGGCGGCATGGTCTCCTTGTTGTCATTGGCATACATCTGGACGCCAAGGCCCGCCTGCTTCAGATTACTGACACACTGGATGGAAAGGGCCGTGGCACGCGCCTTTGCCAGTGCCGGAAGAAGCATAGCCGCCAGAATCGCGATGATCGCAATTACGACCAGGAGCTCTATTAATGTGAAAATCCTGTACATTTGTCCTCCTTCTTTGTTTGGTTATTTATAAATTCAATGCGAAATGTTCTGATTTCAAAAGGATGAAAATCGCACGTTGAAATTTCCTCCATGCTCCTGCCGTCCGGCCGGACCGCATGCAAACGGATCCCCTGCATTTCCGGAAGTCTTCCGGATTTACCAAGGCGCTCATAGACGCGCAGAAGAATTCCGCCGCCGCTCCAGGCCGGGCGCAGCATGGAAACCCCGAACTGGGCGCTTTCCCATGGCAGGAAACATCCGGGCATGGAAACGAAAAGCGGAACATTTTCCGGTTCCCGGTTCAACCATTCGGCAAGATCCATCGGAACGGAATTGTCTCCGTGATCCAGAGCGAAAGCAAACGCAAAGGCATGATCTCCCAGATCATTGAACTCCTCCTCCCTGCTGCGTGCTTCGTCATTTATTCCCACGAACGAACCCGGTCTTCGCGCGGAACGCAGCAACGTCATGTTCAGCTGGCCGTTCTTGACGGAAAATCCATATTTGCAATCCGAAACCAGAGAGAGACCCGTATCACGATCCGCGATTCGAACCCACCGCTGTGCGGCAATTTCATAACGTGCCCGGTCAATGGATTTGGTAAGACGCGTCGAATAT
Organism: uncultured Lentisphaeria bacterium; assembly: GCA_949287225.1. Classification (GTDB taxonomy): domain Bacteria; phylum Verrucomicrobiota; class Lentisphaeria; order Victivallales; family UBA1829; genus UBA11452. The sequence goes on along the minus strand of CASEFP010000081.1, from coordinate 5,345 downwards.
CTTTTAAATCCATACTGGGTTGCATACTCGGCGGTATCGGCATCCACTCTGCCGGGAAGTTCAAAACGCATCAGATATTCCGGATCATGCCAGTCCAGCGTTACAAAGACTTCGCAATGGGATGCCCCGGCATTCAAACGGAATTCCGTCAGCATCCGCGAGTTTTCAAACCGATACTCCTGGCGGCAGACAGCGATCGGACCGTCTGACTCAAACCGCTGATCCTGAAGCCGCAGACCAGGTCCCGGCAGCGGTGTGTTGTAGGTATCCGGTTCAATGTTCCATGCGTTTCCCTTGTCCGCATACAGCTGAAAAACCGCGGGTGCAGACAGCAGTTCCCGCCCCAGATGGCAGTCGGTCCAGCTTTCGAGCGCACCATCCGCATTGAACATCACACGAATAATGCCGTTGTCCAGGACATTGCCCTCGGCTTTCACCGATGAACCGCGCCATTCCGTGCCGGTTCCCCAGGAAAACGGCTGCAGATGCAGGATTTTCCATCCGGACTGCGTTTTACTGAAACGGGAGAGCGGAACTGAGGTCGGATTAAAGAACAATGCCTGATTTTTTCTGCCATACCATTCTGAAATCCGATGGTCCCAATAGGCACAGCGTTCCTCCGCCTCTCTGTAAACACGTTCAATCGCAGTGCCGGAAATGGTGTCATGAAACTGCATCAGGAGCATTTCCTTTTCCCACTCTTCATACCAGGACGGGAGGGATTGTCCCCATACACTCGAAAAGAATTCCATTTCCTGGCGTTTCCGCTCATAGTTGCGGTTGAGTCGTTTGACCAGCTCACATGTTGTAAAAGTGCCCTGGTGGTTTTCCAGATAAAGTTCTCCTGAATACTCCGGAAGAGTCCGGCGGTTTTCTTCCATTTTCCGGAAGAACGGCTCTGATCCTGCATGAATCACTTCGGGGAGATCCGGGCATCCCGCCATTCTGGCCAGCAGTTCCAGATGAGTTTCACTTGGCCCGGCTCCACCGTCCCCGATGCCGTACAGCATCAGCGACGCGCCCACTGTCGGACGCTGTGCATCTTTTCTGCAGCATTTCATTACCGCGGCGGGATTTGCCGAACCGTTGTAGGTTTCTTCCGGCAGACGGTAGGCAAGAATCGTGCTTCCGTCGATTCCCCTCCAGTTGAAGGCATTGTAAGGGAAGGGATGAAAACGGTTCCAACTGTTTTTCATTGTCATGACATGGGTGCAGCCGTTCAGAAGAGCGATTTCCGGCAGACTGGCCGAATAGCCGAAGACATCCGGCAGCCAGACTGTATCAACCTCGTGTCCGAAGGTTTCACGCCAGTATGCCTGTCCGTAGATGAACTGCCGCATCTGCGATTCGCCGTCTGGTATGTGCGTATCGGCCTCCACCCACATGCCGCCCTGCAGTTCCCAGCGTCCTTCCGCGATTCTGCGGCAAACTCTTGCGAACAGTTCCGGCGCGTCCTCGGCCACCCACTGGTAGAGCTGCGGCTGGCTGGCACCAAAATAATACCAGGGATATTTTTCCTGATTGGCAAGCGCTGTTGCAAATGTACGGACCCCTTTTCTCCGTGATTCCCGCAGCGGCCACAGCCAGGCAAGATCCAGATGCGAATGTCCGAGTGCGTAAACCGACATGCCGTCATTCCGGATATTCGCTTCTGCGCTTTCGCGGGCAAAACGGGAATCAAAATAGGTGCTTATCAGCTTCGCCGGACGCCGGACCAGTTCAGCAAAACGCACGGCGCCGTTCTGCTGAAGAGCTCCGAACAGGTCATTGCAGCCGGCGTCTGCCCAGAGCTCGAATTCGCCGCTTTTTATTCCCAGTTCACTTAACGGGGCAAAAAGTTTTTCCGGTGTCCCGAGTTCCCGGTCGAAAATGCTGGCAAGATTCGTCAGCGCACGCACAGGGAGTCCTTCCGCATCCACCAGAAGCAGCTCCCCGTTTACATCCAGGCGCAGGGCCAGATCATCCGCATTTTCTCCTTCCGGGATTCGGCCGGAAAAACGGAACCAGCCGCAATCAAACAGTGATCCCCAGCTTTCGCCGAGGTTCAGTTTCCGATGTCTGCCTTCAAAACGTTTTTCGAACGGCAGCGGTTCCGCCGAGGTCCATACTTCCACCTGAAGCGGAGCCAGTACTTCGCAAAGATTTTCGATGCTTTCAAACATCCTCAGTTTTCCAATTTTTTCTTTAGTTTCTTAAATTATTATAATAAAATCCGCGTTCGAGTCAAGACGCCTAATGAAAGAACCAACAAAAAAAAGCAGAAAAAAAGACAAAAAGCTCATTCTGCTATATAACTGCTATGTATTTCTGGATATGATTGATTCCTTTTGTTGATTTTCGAAGGAATACATGGCAGAAGAAATCAGCTTCATTTTCACCTTATGCAAACAAAGGAAAACATCCGGATCCCCCTGTATCGCCAAGTCCCCGTTCGGCAAAGATCGCAGTAATGCACCATTTTCATGTGTGACATTTCAGTGGAGGCCAAAAAATTCAGATTTTACTTTTTGAAAATTCTTGATGCCGCCCGTTTTTCTTTATATGTGACAAACGCATTGAAACATCTTTCTTAAGATGTCATGCAGCCGAATGATCCGTAAGGATAATCCTCGTTATATTCTCTTTGCAAGATGTTCAGAGACATCTCAAAATGAAAATCCCCGATGCAGAGCACACGTTCAGCATCGGGGATTTTGTCAGCTGCGACCTGCTTATGCAGCTGAAGTGCAGCACAACTGCCAGGAGAGCGCGAAGTAATTCCTGCGATGCAGAGCATCGCGGCAGGAAAACAATTCTTTTGAATCAACAGCAGAATCGGGCTCTCTTGCCAGCTCAGGTCTTCAAATGAATCAGGTTAACGGTTCAGGAGTTTGTTCAGATGCGCCAGACTGATCGCGGCGCTCTCAAACGCGGGGCGCTTGCAGACATCCTGCTCGTAGATCAGCCATTCGCAGTTGGTATCCTCCGCGGCCCGTATACATGCGGCCAGATCAATGCAGCCGTTTCCGAGTTCGGTGAAGGAACCATCCTCGCGATCCATATCCTTCAGATGCAGCTGGGGAAGACGCGAGGCGTATTTGCGGATGTATTTCACGGGATCTTCCCCGCCTTTTGTCACCCAGTAGACATCCAGTTCGGCCATGACCTGATGCGGGTCGGTATGAGAGAAAATATAATCCAGTGCATGTCCGCCCTCATACTCCGCGAACTCGGCTGCATGATTGTGATAGGTGAACTGGAATCCGTTGCGCGCGGCATTCTCACCGGCTTTTGCGCAGAGCGCCGTGACTTCCGGCGTAACTTTTGTAAAATCGCCGCCATAACTGAAAGTCACGTAATGAATCCCGAGTGCCTTCGCATATTCGAAAGAGTGCGGAGAGTCTGCCGAAGCAAGCTCCTCGCAAGACAGATGCAGGCCGCAGGCCTTCAAGCCGATCTCTTTCAGAAATGCGGCGAGTTCCTCCGGCGACATGCCGCCGAAAGAAGCGACAAATTCCGCCCCGTCGCAGCCGAGCTTCACCAGTTCGCGGCAGACGCCCTTGAAATCCTGCGCCAACGCTTCCCGGAGCGTGTACATCTGGATTGCGGTTTTCCAATTCTTCATTTTTCCCTCCTTGTTCAATTTTGCTGTATTCCGTTATTTCCGAATACGGTATGATTTTATCCAAAACAAGAACAAACATGCTTGATATTTTCGAAGAAACTCATTATAATAAATATAGTGACGGATCCTTTTTTGTAAATATTCCGATCTTGCTAAAAAGATTCAAATCTTGCGTTTTTTCCGGAAAGGCAGTGTCATGGAACGGGAAAAAATTACGGAACATCTGAAAAACGGCTTTCGGAAGGCAGCGTCGTGCTGATTGATTCCTGGATCTCCCACAGCTACGGCTACAGGCCGTCCGATCAGAATCTCATCCATCTCTGGTTCTATTTTTTCGACAACGGGTTGAGTGCCTGCTGGTACAATGTCAGCCTGTGCGGACAATACACCTTCACCGGCATTTTCATACAGGTGCCGCCTCATGTGCACACGTTATTCGCCTCACGCTGGAACGGACTCGGAAAGCAGGTGAAAATCACACCGGAACTTGTCACATTCTATCTCCAGACATCCTTCCGCTGCATTCTGGAAGAGCTTCTGTTTCAGATGAACCCCATGCGGAAAAACGCATCGGAATCCTCCGATATCGTCCATTCCGTCCAGCTCTATATTGAAACCTAGAATGCCCGGAACTGTTCGCTGGAACATCTGGAAAAAATTTTCGGATACAACCGCTTCTATCTTGCCCACCGGTTCCGGGAGATCGTAGGTATGCCTGTCGGGACCTACATCAATCAGGTCCGGCTCTCCTTCACCGAAAATGCTCTCCTGAAGGGATTGAAGCAGAAGGAAATCGCCGCCGAGCTTGCTTTTTCTTCATCAGCGGCATTCTGGAAATGGCTTCAGAAAAACAAGAAATAATGTTTTTCATCCTTGTTTCAATGACACACGGAGAATAGCAAAAAGCAAAACTGGAATATATTTTGCAAGATTGGAATATTTACATTTTCTCTTTCCAGGCATATAATTTATAAACAACGAAATTCCAGAAATCAGTGGAAAGGATCAAAGGAAAATGGCAAATCTTGCAATTCTCGGAGGAACAAGAGTCGTTCCGGAAAACACAAAACTCACTGTTCCGGCATGGCCGCCGCGTGATGAGAAAACGGCGGAACGCCTCAAGGAAGTTTATATGAGCGGCGAATGGTCGTTCAACAGCCCGATGGAACAGGAGTTCGAACAGGAATTTGCTGCGTATCACGGAACAAAATACGCGGTGTTCATGGCAAATGGCACGACCACGCTGGAATGTGCTCTGACCGCCCTGGGGTGCGGAGAGGGCGATGAAGTGATCGTTCCAGCCCTGACCTGGATGGCGACCGCCCTTGCCGCAACCTACGTCGGGGCAGTTCCCGTCTTTGTCGATATCGAACCGGCAACCCTCTGCATGGATCCGGAAAAACTGGAAGCGGCAATCACCCCGAAAACCCGTGCGATCATTCCGGTCCATGCCTACGGTTCCACAGCCGATCTGGAACGGATTCTCGCAATCGCGGACAGGCACGGGATTCCCGTCATCGAGGACTGCGCCCATATGCAGGGCGGTTTCTGGAACGGCCGCGGTGTCGGAAGCTGGGGCAAAGTCGGGTCGTTCAGTTTCCAGCAGAGCAAGACGCTGGCTTCCGGCGAGGGCGGAATCTGCATCACCAACGACAAGGAACTGGCAGACAAAATCTATCTGCTCAAACATATCGGCTATGCGCGCGGACTCAAGCAGGGACAGGGAATTCAGGCGCCCGAG
>CASEFP010000080.1 GCA_949287225.1 uncultured Lentisphaeria bacterium | reverse complement strand
CGGCAGAAAGTCCGTTTAAAATCCGCATCTGGTAGGAGGAGATCACCGGGGAATTGAATTCGTCCGGCAGATTGGCAATGAAACCGATCGTCCCCGTGCGGCGTCCGCGCAGGAGTGTCGCGCCGTAATTCGCCGTGTAATTCAGTTTCCCCGCCAGCGCAAGAACCTTCCCGCGCGTCGCCTCGGAGATCCGGATATTCGCGGATGAGGCGGGATTGAGAACCTTGGATACGGTCCCCACCGACACGCCCGCGGCGCGCGCCACATCACGGATGCCCGGTTTCCGACTCATTTCAGTACCTCTTTTCTATTTGGGAAAACGTTTTATCATTCTGCTTTTAATAGACATCTCTTTTTCATGATGTCAAATGATTTTCGCAATTTTTTCGGGATTTTTTTCGATCCGGGAGGAGTCAATGCGGCGCCAGAAGCAGGAACGGATGGAACGGCAGATTGCGGAGGACCCAGTAGAGAACGATGAAAAAGACGATCCACAGGAGCAACCTCGTATGCTGCAGAAGGCGCGGACGCCAGAGAAAAAGGGCGATAAGCAGCAGCAGCGGAAACAAGAGAAGATTGCAGCGCAGCGCGCCGGCAAAATCGCCGTGCAGAGCGGTATAAAGCGCGCGGGTCGAACCGCACCCGGCGCAGTACAGCCCGGTCAGGCGGTAAAAGAGGCACGGCGGGAGGAACCGTGTCGAGCCCGGCGGATGGAAATAGAGGAAAACAAGCCCGATGCAGAAACAGAACAGGAGCCCGCCCGTCAGAAACAGGCGCAGCATGCGGTTTTCCCGTGCCTGATCCGGGATCTTTTCCTCCTCATTCATGCGGTGCATGATCTCCCTGTTCCGTTTCCAGCATGCCGCCGCGCTTCCCGACAATATAGTTGCAGACGTTGTCGCCGGTCACGTTGCAGGCGGTTTCAAACATGTCGAGCAGCGGGTTGATCCCGATGGCAAGCGCCGCGACCGTGGCCACCTGCGCATCGTCCAGCCCGAGGTTCTCCAGCACCATGAAAAGAAGGAACACGCTCCCGCCGGGAATTCCGCCTGCGCCGACCGAGGCGAACACCACGGAGATCAGGAGAACCGCCAGCTGGGAGGTTCCGAGCGGAAGATCGAACAGGTTCGCGGCGAGAATCGCGAATACCGGAAGATGGATGCAGACACCGTCCATGTTGATCGTCGCTCCGAGCGGAAGGGCAAAGCTCGAAAGCTCTTCGCGGACATGCAGTTTCTCCTTCGCGATGCGGAAGGAGACGGGAAGCGTCGCCGCGCTCGAACGCGTCAGGAACGCCGTGACAATCGCCTCTTTGATCCGGTTCATGATCCGGTAGGGATTTTCGCGGCAGAGCAGCAGAAGAAGCACCGGGTAAATGAGGAAAATCATCAGCAGAACGCCGGTTATGACGCACAGCGCAATCCGCATGTAGGGACCGAACAGATCCGTGCCGTAGATTGCGAAATTGGTGGTCGTAAGCGCAAACACGCCGATCGGGAAATACTCCATCACCCAGTCGATGATCTGGAAGCACGCCTTCTGCGCGGCGTCAAACAGTTCCAGCATGCGATCCATGGATTTGCCGACGGGGGAATCCTCTCCGTTCCGGTCAAGCACAATGCGCGCGGCAAGTCCGAACAGAATCGAAAAGACGATCACCGGCAGGAAGCGCCCCTCGGAAAGCGCCTGAAACGGATTCATGAAAAGGTTGGAGATAAATGCCGCCGGCCCCTCCCCCGCGCCGTGCATCTTCATCGTGGAGACCTGCGGCATGAATTTTGCGGAAAGGTGCGCGGCGTTTTCCATGGCCGGATTCATCGCCGCGGCAAGCGCAATTCCGAACACGCCGGCAAAAAGCGAGGTCAGGAAATACCATCCCAGCACGGAGGCTCCAAGGCGCCCGAACTTTCTGACCGGCAGGCTCGCCGCCCCGCTCACCAGCGAAAAGAAGATGATCGGAATCACCACCATTTTCAGCATCGCGATCAGAACCGTTCCGAACGGGGAAACGATCTCGGTAATCCGGGCAAGAAACGGATCGCCGTAATGCTCCGCCAGCAAGGAGCAGAGAATCCCCGCCGCGATTCCGAGCACGAATCCGGCCACGACACGCCAGACCAGCGGAACGGCAAAATATCCGGAAAACACTTTTTTCAGCATAAACCCCTCTCTCTCGCTTTGCTTTCAGACAAATTCGCCAGTGCAAAGGTAATATAGCAGCGGTCCGGAAATTTTGCCAGAGGAGTTTTCCCTGTCAAAGCTCCCGGATTTCGTTGAGGGCATAACCTTTCGATGTCTTCCGCATCCGGATGCTGACAGGAGCGCCGTCGTCACGCAGACGGCATGTCACGATGAAACTGTTCTCCGCGTTGCTGAGGCATTTCACCTCGGGTTCCTGAAGCGAAAGTTGAGGCCCGTTCCGCTTCAGGACATCCAGACTCTCCCTCACCGGATCGACTCCGGTTTCCGCCTTTGCGGTTTCCCGCGCGGCTTTCGAATGTGAAAAAATCCGTTCCGCCGCCGAAGCTCCCCGGCGGTTGCAGATGGCAAGAAGTTCCCTTGTGACTCTGCACACCTCGTCCCGGCGTTTGTCCGTGACCGAAACTTCCCGCGTGGTATACGCCTCCGCATCGTTGCCTCCCGCGTTCAGCCACAAAACAAGTCCGCCGCACGCGCAAATGACCAGCAGTATGATTTTCCATTTCATTATCCTGTCTCCTCCCTTATGTTACTCTTCCGTCTCTTCCGGATTGTAAAAACGTTCGTCATCGGGATTCGAGCCCAGTCCGCCGGCCTTGCGTGCGATTCTGGCATCCCCCTCCCCCAGACCGATGAAGCCGGGCTTCTCCTGACTGGCGTGCCCGTCCGCCCAGGCGATATTGGCGCTGATCCGATGCCGGAAATGCGTATTGCAGTTGTCTATCGTATGCAGCGGTTTGAAATCCGCGTCCGTAATCGGGGCGCTGCTCATGGATTTTCCCGCCGCATCGCCGTAACTGACGATCGAGGATGGATTTTTCAATTTTCCAGGCTTCACCAGAGGATTCATGGACTCCATGCCGGGCATTCCGCCGCCAAGCTCCCAGCCGTGGATGCTGCTGTTCGCGCCGTAGCCGCCGGGCGGCGCGCTTTCCACCGTGTAATTGCCCTTGCTCATATATTCCTGAATCCACGGATCCGGGCAGAAAAAGATGTTCGACGCGATCTGACTCTGTGCTTTCTGATCGGCGCCTGCTTTCCGGATATAGCTTGTCAGATACCCGTCCTGTGTATAGTCGAATGTTCCGCTTGTGATGCCCCGTCCGAACCAGGTCGGCCCGTTGGTTTTGATCATCGACACCTTGATCGGCGTATAGAAATCATAATCACCCGCATACATCGCGTCGGCGGAGGCGATCTGCCGCAGGCGCGACAGACATGAGGTTCCGACTCCCCTGCTCCTCGCCGATCCCAGAACCGGAAGCAGCATCCCGGCAAGAATCGCAATGATCGCGATAACCACCAGAAGCTCTATCAATGTAAATTGATTCTCTTTTCTCCCTGTATTTTTATTTCGTCCGAACTGCTTCCGAGAGGAAACCTCTCCCGCCCCTTCCGCCGCCTTCGCGGAAAAATTCTGTCTGGCAACTGATTTTTTCATGATTCCTTCCTTTGGATTGAAATATGTTTCATCTGTTTGTTTTTATAATATAATTAGCTTAGACTAATTTTCAAGAAGAAAATTCAAAAGATTTTTTATTTTTCTAAAAACTTCTAATGAAAAAAGGAAGCACTTCAATGCAGAAGATACGTCCGTTCGGAAAATTTCACTTGCGGCGACCGCCTGAGGCCGCCTGATTACACCTGTATGGAACGGAAAATACGATCCTCTTTTTGCAATTACGCTCATTATACGATTCCCTCATCTGCGTTGCAGTGAAATACGCAATGCTGTACCCGTGACAGAAGTTTTCCGGATCCCGATTGACATTTCTTCCAATGGAATTGTATTTTCTTCCTTCCGGCTTGTTTTTCAGAAAAGAAAACCTATATTCGTAACAGACTCCTCAAAAAACCGCAAAACAAGGGAAGGTTCAGCATGAAAATTCAGTATGGTGTCGGACGGCGCTGCGTGAATCCGCAGGTGCCCGTGTCTCTGGCGGGGTACTTCAACAAACGCATGTGGGATCATGTCCTCGATGATCTGGAAGTCCGCGCGCTGGTCATCCGGAGCGGAAAGGATCTTGCGGCTATTATCCACTTCGACCTGATCACGGTGCCCACCGCGTTGTATGAAATGATCCTTCAGAACATGAAGGAACTCGGAATCGACTCCATTACGCGGGAAAACCTGCTGATCTGCGCCACGCATACGCATACCGGACCCGAACTGCGCTGCAACAAGCCCGGCGCAAATCCGGAATACCCGCCGTTTGCCGCGAAAATGGGCGCGGAAGCACTCAAGGACGCGCTTGCCGAATTCAGAGAGGGCGAGCTCGAAGGCGGACTTGCCTCCGAACACCGTTTCATCTTCAACCGCCGCTACTGGATGAAAAACGGCACTGTCGTCACAAATCCCGGCAAGCTGAATCCGGACATTCTCCGTCCGGAAGGCGACATCGACCCTGAAATCCCGATGCTGGCCATCCGTTCCGAGGGAAAACTGCGCGTGCTGATCGCCAATATCGTGAACCATACCGACACGATCGGCGGAAATGGCGTCTCCGCCGACTGGGCGGGCTTCTTCCGCCGCGCGATGCAAACGGAAATGGGAGAGGGATCCATGGCGATCGCCCTGATCGGCTGCGCCGGAAACATCAACCACTTCGATACGCGCACCGACATGAATCAGACCTGTTATGATGAGGCGAAACGGGTGGGAACCGGCTATGCCGAAGCTGTGACGAAGGCGCTCGGCACACTCAAGCCCCTTGCGGGTGAAGGCATCCGGACCGTCTCCGCTGCCGCCGAATCCATGCCGCGTGAAATTTCTGCGGAAGAACTTGCCGAAGCACAGGCGATCTGCGACAAATATCCGGAAATTGACGTGGAAAAGATGGAATCCACCGTAGACCTCACCTCCGAGGATCTGGCGCGCGGCACGCCGTTTGCGCTGAAATATTTTGCCAGCACGCTGGTAAAGATGGCAAACAACAAGACGCCGGTGGTCTTCCAGCTGACCGGATTCAACTTCGGCGGGAAGGCGGTTCTCGCCTCGCTGCCCAGCGAACCGTTCGTCGAAATCGGCCTGGAAATCCGCAAGGGAATCTTCCGGGGACGCCTCTGCCTTGTCGCCTCCCATGGAAACGGCACCGGCGGAGCAACCTATTCCGGCGGCTACATCCCGAATCCGTGGAACTACGGACGCGGCGGCTATGAGTCCACCCCCCGCTCGAATCCCTTCTCGATGAAAACGTCGGATATTCTGCTCGGCGCGTGGCGCGAACTGGCAAAGAAGCTGCTCTGATTCCGGAGGTCTGCTGATGAAAAGCCCGGATGCGGTCGGAAGACCGTCCGGGCTTTTTTTTGCGGCGCCGTCAGAAGGTCATTCCGTCAGGACGATTTCTCCGAAATGTTTCGGCACCGCCTGCTTGAGCTGGAAGATTCCGAGCGCCGAAACGTCACTCTGTTTCGCGTCGTCGCGGTCGTTGACCATTCCCGCCCAGCAGACGGTCATCCCCGGATGCGGTCTGCTTATGTTCAGGAAACGCCACGGCACACCGATCCGGTAATGAATGCGGCTTTTGCCGTCCGGAAGGCGCGTCACGGAAATCGAGCGCGGGAGTTCGGACTCCGGGACGCTTCCGATCGGGAAACGTTCCTTGTCATACGAAAGCGTCCGGTCCGCCTCGGCCCCCCTGGAAGTCAAGGCAAAATTGATCTCGCTGAAGGCCAGTTCCGAAAGCATGCCGAATTCATTGGCATTCTCCTGTGCCGCGCGTTTTCCGGCAAAGCCGAACTGGAGCGCGTCCGCATCCCAGATCCGCCATCCGCTGTATGGCTGGAGAAAGACGTCGTCGATCACCACCACATCAAAGAGCAGGAACGATTCGTTCCATCCGAACGCGATTTTCGCGCTCAGATCGTCCTTTCCCGCATGAAGATGGGGCGAACGGACCGCCGCATCATCGACCGGATGATACACGATCTTTTTCCATGCGCTGAAATCGCCGTTGATTCCGACGCCGGGCTGATAGGCGGCGGAAAGAAAGTTCATTGCCGAACGCGTCTCGAAAACGCCGCCGGAACGCGGAAGAATCTTCACTTCCGTCTCGACGGTCCGGAAGGGATGGATCTCCATGCCTTCAAAGGGGATGCGGAGAATTGTCTCCGTTCCGGCGGGCAGGGAAAACGCCAGACGTTTCCGCGCCTCGGGGTATCCGGGGATTCTCGTCTCCACCATGCCGGAGCTGTCCACAGCTGTCTGATTGGCGAGCTTCAGGCGCAGCGCCGGTTCCCCCTTCTCAAACGCGGGGGCGGTTTCCACGACGCGCACCGGCGCGAGAACGGCAAGAAGAACGCCCGTCGCGGCGCGGAATTTCCCCTCTTTCCTCAACTCCAGCGTCAGCGGATATTTCCCGTTCTTCATTCCCGGCGGGAGCGTGACGGAAAAAGAAAATTTTCCATCATCTCCGGTTTTTGCCGTCAGCGCTTCGCGCTTCATCGCGCGGGGAAAACGGAGGCGCAGTTCTCCGGATTCGACGCATTTACCTGAAAGCGTCACCTTTCCGCCGGCGGTCGCTTCCAGCAGATCATGATCCGGCAGGATCCGCTTGACAGCGGATTTTCCCCAGAGCGCCGGACTTGCGCCGATCACGTAGAGGGGCGCGCCGGAGAGTTTCACGCGGAGCATCCCCCCGTCCGTCGCGACCTTTTTCCGATTTCCCATCATGTCGGCGACCTCGATTTCCGGGCGTCCGACCGGGAGTTCGACTTCGGGATCATGTCCGCCGAAATCCCAGAGCGCAAGGACGCAGTGGTCGGAGGCGTCGGCGTAACTGTATCCCAGCACGGTTTCCCCCAGATAGCCGATCGTCCCGGTGGGACGGTGTCCTTCCAGAAGGAAACTTGCCGCCGCAAGCGCGGCGAAGGCAGGACGCGGAGCGACACGCGGCGGCGCCCAGCGCCGCACGGGAAGCGTGAGATTGTAACAGAGTCCGTAGTCGCCGTTTCCGTCACCGTGGTCATACCCGTAGAAAGGTTCGTTCGAGGCAAAACCCTCACCAAGCATGATCAGATTCGCACGGACCTGCCCATACATCTGGAGAAGCTCCTGTTCCAGAGTCGCAGCGGCCTTGTAACCCGATTCATTCGCGCGGATCACGATTTCTCTTCCGTCGGAATACTGCCGCACCAGCTCCCGGAGGCGGCGCACATTTTCTACAAAACCGTTCTGCTCCACCGGATACTGGATGTAGGGGTGAATCGTGAGTTCGTCGATGTAGCGGAGCAGGCCTGATTCAAACAGTTTTCTGTGCCGCGCCAGACTCTCGCCCGTAATATTGCTGAAGCAGGGACCGAGGATTTTCGCCTCGGGATCCCCGGCGCGGATTCCCGCGTGCGCGACACGATGGAATTTCAGGATTTCCTCATCGGTGAAGGTCAGATCCGGCTCCCACATCGGCTGATAGCGCATGACGTCATTGCTGTATTTCTGGTTTTTCACGCGGGAGGCCAGCTCGCGGTAGAACGCGAGGAAGAGCGCCTCGCCCGCGGCATCGGTGAAGATTTTTCCATCGGTATGTTTTTTCACATCCTCCGCGCTCAGGTAATGATAGCGGAAGGGCGTAACGAGCGTGGCGTAACGGTAGGAAACCCAGCCATCCTTCCGGTATTTCGCAGCAAGTTCCGCTCCTTTCTTCTCCTCCATGACAACGCCGACGCCCATCCAGCGCCCGCCGATCCAGCGGAGCATTCCGGCAGACTGTCCGTGCAGGCCGAAAAAGGTTTCCGCCAGCGGATAGACGCGCCGCGCGCCGGGGTCCGGAAGAATCGCATAGGTGATCTGTCCCGCCGGGCGGCTTCCGGTTTTCGGCGTGGTCACGCCGTTGGAGAGTCTTACCCGCGCACGGTAAAAGCCGTATGCCTGATTCGGTGCCTGAACGCTTCCGCGCCATGTTCCGCCGGGAGTCGCCGTTACGGGGACGGAAACTTTGCGGAGGCTCCTGTCGTTCCAGTCGAAAATCTCAACAGAGAGCGTCAGCGTTTCCTTCGCCGCAAGTCCGGAGGCTTCAAAATTCAGGAGCACCGTTTCCCCCGGACGGAAAAAACTGTTTTCCGGGCGGTTCGTCTCCCCGGTCAAGCGAACCTCCGCCGCGAAGCAGAAGAGTGGAAGCGCCAGAAGCGCCGCAAGGATCATTTTCATTGTCTTACTTTCCTTCCTTCAGTTTGAATTTCCGCAGGGCGGCCTTCGCGTGATCCGCTCCGACCAGCCATTTCCCCGAAACGGCAAGCGTATTGAGTGAACAGGGAAGATGCTGAAGTGTCCTGCCCTCTTTCGTCAGAAGCCGAAGTCCGTCCGACCCGGCGGCGGCGATGTATCCGCCGATCGCGGCAATGTCCCGGACCGCCATTTTCTGCTTCCAGACCGTCTTTCCGTTTTTCAGGAAGGCGACCCAGTCCGCACCCGCCGCGACAATCTCATCCTTTCCGAATGCGTCGACGCGCAGAACGGGCGCATCCAGATCGTTTTTCACATTCAGCGCGCCGTTGTCGGCAATCACAAGAAAATCACCGGCAAACGCCAGATCCGCAGGATTGACGAAGGTCCGTCCGGTGTCGGTCATTCTCGTTTTGTCTCCCCACTTTGTTTTCGAGGGATCGAAGCGCCAGAGCTTCCGGAGTTTGCGGTCCAGAATCAGGAATGCGGAGTTGTCCGGAATCGCCGCGACGGCATCCGAGACCCAGTTTGCGCCGACATGCCATGCTTCGTCCCCGGTGTTTCCGAGCGGCGAGTCGGGCAGGTCGTCCAGCCGGAGACTCCGGATGCTGTATCCGGACACGGCAAGGATTCCTCCGTTGAGAATCGCCAGCGCAGCGGGTGTTCCGATGCCGCCGATCCGGTAATCGCATTCCGCCGGCGCGTCCATCCGGTAGTGTTTCAATCCCTGCGTGGTTGCGAGGTAATAACCGTCCGCGCCGTCCGAGGCGAGCGCCCGCGCATAGTTGTCCCTCCCGTCGCCGAGCGTGACAAACCGGCCCTCCGAAAGGGTGTCCTCATAACGGACGGCTTTTGTTCCGCAGCCCCATGCGTATCCGCTGACAATAGAAAACGCATTCATCCATCCGCCCGCGGGCCAGACGCCGCCCGTGACGGACTCGCCATCCGGATTGAAGCGGTAGACGCGGTTGTCCGGATACATCGTCGAGACCAGAAGATAACCGCTCCGCGGCAGAAATCCGACGGATACCGCCTTTCCCTTTTCGGGAAACGAGCTGAGATCCAGAACCGCGCCGAGGCTTTTTCCCGCGGAATCCCAGGCGTAAACCTTTTTCCCGCCGCTGTCAAGGGCAAAATATTTGAGAATCCTCCCGAAACGCTCACGTGTCGAAGCGTCCGCGATTCCCGTGGAGGAAAAACCGCGCCGGAAATCAAATGCCGTCTTTTTCCGTGCCGTGCCGTCCGGATTCCGGAACAGGCGGAAGAGTGTTGTGTTCTGCTGAAGAAAAATCTCCTTTCCGTCGGTCATGAGTTTACCGACCTCCGGGAAAAGCAGTTCCGCGCTCCGCTGCCCCTTTGCGAGGAGATATACGCCGCGCCCGTTGACAAACCAGACGTTCCCGTCCGGATCGTTGACGGCGCTGCCGCAGGAAACCGCCGTCAGAGGTTCACGATCTTCGCCCTGGCTCTGCCCGAGGATGCCGAAGGGTTTGAGTTCCGCGGAAAACAGTGCTGCATTCGCAAGAAAGCAGGCCGCGATTGTCCGCCATGTCCGATTCATGATGTTTCTCCTGAAATATAAATGGGATTGCATATTATTTTCCTACAGCGCCTTGTAGCCACGGTTGAGCAGTCCATATTGTGGTTCGGCGGGCGGCAGGAGGTGCGCACTCCTCGGAAGCGTGACGGCGTGCCCGTCGAAATAAACCTGATTGATTTTTCCGGAAATGTAGCGCCCGATGTGGTCCTTTCTTCCGTTGCCGTGCCGGGTGCCGAGTTGGATGATGTCATAAACCAGATATGGGTATCCATATCCATAGCCGTATTCGGTGATCGTGACGGCCTGCGATGCGGAGGTGACCGAGCCGACCGGACGGGCCTTTTTGAACTGGTAGAGCCAGTATCCTGCGCTGGTTGCGTTCAGGCCGTAGCTGTTCTCCTCCTTCGTATGCGCCTGCACGGGGCAGCGCAGTTTCTGCGCGGGCGTCTTTTTCCCGAGCAGGACGGTGATCTCATGCTCCCAGGTGTTGTAATTGCCGTCCTCCGCGTGGCGGATCGTCGGGCGTTCGGGCATGCAGTAGTTCGTCTGATCCGCATACATGGCGTGCGCAAGCCCCATCTGGCGGAGATTGCCAAGGCAGAAGATCGTCTGTGCCGTTTCCTTCGCCTTGTTCAGCGCAGGAAGGAGCAGCGCGGCAAGAATCGCGATGATCGCAATTACGACCAGCAGCTCGATCAATGTAAAACATTTCAGTTTGATTGTTTCATGTTTTTTCCCGGTTCCGCGTTTCATCTATTTGAATCTCCTCTGTTTTTCTGCATGGTGAAAAGATTGTTTTTCTGTTTGACAGTGGACCCTTTGACGCGGATCTCCGGTTTGATGCGGATCTCCACGGAAGGAATGTCGCGGGTTCTTCCCTGCTCCAGACGGAGGAAAAGCCGTTCGACAGCGTTTGCCGCAATCTCCTTTGTCTTCTGGTCGACGCTTGTCACGGGAAAGACGTTCGCGTAATCCGGCTCCATGCATCCGAATCCCATCACGGCGATGTCGTCGGGAATGCGGATGTTTTCTGCAAAAAGAATCTGGCAGATCCGGATCGCCTGCCAGTCGAAGAAGGCTGCGACGGAATCGGTTTCAGGATGTTCCCGGAGGAAATCGCGGATCAGTGTCGAGGGGAAGTCGAGATTCCCGCATTTGGCGATGATCCGCATGCGCATATCCGGATGCTCGGAGACGAAGGCTTCGAATCCCTCCCGGCGGAGGCGTGCCGGACTGGCGAAATCGGGTCCGGCAAGATAGGCAAGATTTCTGCGCCCGGTCTCATAAAGATGCTCTGCGGAGAGATACCCTCCGCAGAAATCGTCCGTTCCGATGAAGTCGATGTCGGCTTTCGTTTTGCGGTCGATCGAGATGACGGGGACGCAGCGGGAAACAAGATTGCTGAAATAGGCGTTGTCCGCGAAATCGTCGCGCGGGACGATCACGATGCCGTCGACCCGCTGCTCGACGAGGCGCCGGATCAGGGCGGAATCCTCCGCGGTCTCCGGCGTCGCCGTGCAGGCGATCAGCATATAGTCCCGTGCATAAAGAAGTTTCTGGATCTCCGAGGCGATCTCCTGAAAAAACGGGTTTGTCGAATCGTAAATCATCCCGACCAGTCCCGAGTGCCCCGTCTGAAACCCGCTGATCAGACGGTTCTCGTGATAACCGAGCTTCTCCGCCGCCTCATGAATCCGCTTGCGCGTCGCCTCGGAAATCTCTCCCTTGTTCCGCATGACACGCGAAACGGTTGTGAGAGAGTATCCCGTCGCCTTCGCGATGTCCTTCAAACTGGCCAGTTCCTCCGCACCCATTTGCCGAATGCCCTTCCCTCATTTTTTTGCGCAACTACTTCCGCAATCATTACCGCAACCACTTCCGCAACTACTTGCGGAATACAATACATTATATCCCGGAATTGAAAAAAGTCAATAGGGGGAAAAGGATTTTTTTTGAAAAAACACAGGATTGAAGATAATATCAATGCAAAGGAAACTCATATGCAGGATGGAGGAAGTCCGGCACTTGCAGAAAAGGAATACGTTTCGCCTTCCATGTCAGGATCAGCATCCGGCCGATCTCTGATCCTCTGCAAACGTTCCCATTCAAAAGGGGGCATTCCGTCTCACTCTCCCGGAGAGAAGAAACATGAATGACACTGTCGGACAAAGCAGATCGCCACCGGCTTGGAGATGAGTCAGACAGCCAAAGGCATGACGGAAATTGGCCGAAACCAGAATAGACAGCATGTCACGGTCAGCCTGAAGATTTTGAATTCCCCGCGCCCCCCTGTAAAGGTTTCTGAATCCATTCCGGAACCGTGATGATCTGCGCCACGGTCCCGGCGACACAGTCACAGGAAGTTCTGCTGCAGATTCCGGAAACGGGACGCCATGGATCTGCCAGGAAAGCGGAAACACTTCCGGACAGGAGAAAATGCCGCCGGATTTTCCGTGCCGAAGCGCTTTCAACACATCAGGCGACTGAAAAGGCACAGGAAACGCGGAAAAAATTCGGAGTTTTTGTGCTTTTCTCATTTCGCTTTCCGAAAAACCGGTGTATATTATTTATCTTTATGAAACCCATAGATGGAAAGGCGAAGGCGAAGGAACGCCCCGCCGGAAAAGAAATGGAAACGAAAATGATGAAGTACCCGATCCCCGAAAAGATTCCGGTCAGAAACCGTGACTGGCTGAACCGCGAACTCGAAAAAGCGCCGATCTGGTGTTCTGTCGACCTGCGCGACGGCAACCAGGCGCTCCCGATGCCCATGAACCCGGAGAAAAAACTCGAGTACTTCCAGCTTCTCTGCGCAATCGGCTTCAAGGAGATCGAGGTTTCCTTTCCGTCCGCGTCGCAGGACGATTTCGACTTCGTCCGCAATCTGATTGAACAGAAGCTGATCCCGTCCGACGTGCGGATTTCCGTGCTGACGCAGGCGCGCGAACCATTGATCAAACGTACCGTGGAATCGCTGGCCGGCGTGGAACGGGCCATCCTGCATCTGTATGTGGCGACCTCCGACCTGCATGAGCGGATCGTCTTCGGCAAGACCCACGAGGAGACACTTGCCATGGCCGTTGAAGGCACGAAACTGGTTCGCCGCTATCTGAAGGAATACGGCCTTGAGGGAAAAGTCGCCTATGAGTTCTCCCCGGAGGAGTTCACGGACAGCGATCTGGATTACGTGATCGACGTCTGCAAGGCCGTCAAGGAGGCGTGGGGACCGTCCGCTAAAAACGACTTCATCGCGAATCTGCCGCAGACCGTGGAACGGCGCCCGCCGCACCACTATGCGGACATGATCGCGTATTTCATTGAACACTATCCTTACATGGACGAGACAACCGTGAGCGTCCATTCCCACAACGACCAGGGATGCGCGGTCGCCTCGACCGAGTTCACGATCATGGCGGGGGCCGAACGCGTCGAAGGCACGCTCTTCGGGCACGGAGAACGCACCGGCAATGTGGACATCTGCACGCTGGCGCTGAACCTGGCCTCGAGGAACATCCCGACGGGACTGGACTTCTCCGACATGCCGCACATCGTCAAGGTCGTGGAAAACGCCACGGGCATCGATGTGCACGAGCGCCATCCCTATGCGGGGCAGCTTGCGTTCACCGCCTTTTCCGGCTCCCACCAGGATGCGATCCGCAAGGGAATCGACCGGATCGCGGATGCGCGGAAACTCTTCCACGTCCAGTGGAAGGTGCCTTATCTGCACATCGACCCGGCGGACGTCGGGCGCAAATACGAGAAGCTGATCCGGATCAACAGCCAGTCCGGAAAGGGCGGCGTCGCCTACGTTCTGGAACATGATTTCGACATCTATCCGCCCAAGGGGATGCATCCGGAAATCGGCGCGGCCGTGCAGAAATACGCCGACGCCAAAGGGGACGAACTGGATGCCGCCGAACTGCTCAAGGTGTTCAACGAAACGTTCGTCAATGTGAAAGGGCCCTTTGAACTGCTGAAGTTCTCGCGCATTTCCAAGGGCGACGAACATGACGAGTCCAAGGAAGGCGCGCTCGTTGAAGTGAGTTTGAATCTCAAGTTCGACAACGAGGTCCGGGAGATCCGCGGCGTCGGAAACGGGCCGATTTCCGCGACCGTGCATGCCATCCGCAACGAGGCGAAGCTCTATTATTTCATTCTGGAAGACTTTTCGGAAAAAACGCTCGGAACCAATGCAGATGCGGAAGCAATCGCATTCGTCGGCGTCCGGAGAAAAAGCGACAACGCACTCTTCTACGGAGTCGGCGAACATCAGAACATTGATCTTGCGGCAATCTTCGCGCTCTTTTCCGCGCTGAACAGGGCGATTCTCAACGAACGGGGATGACGGATGAAGTTCTGGCATATTCTGCTGATCGTTCTGGTGATCATTGTGCTGCACCTCGCGGCAGTCTGGTTCTTCATGCGGGGTTCGGGCACCGCCGCCCCCGCACAGTCAGCGGGGACCGAACAGAGAATTGCCGAAGCGATCGCGGCGTCCAGGGCAGCTGCGGGAGTGAAGAGCACAGCCGCGGAAGAAAAAACACAGGCGGGAGCTGCGCCGCAGGCGGCGCTTCAGGATCAGGAAACACGGAAATTCCAGAGCAGTCCCCGTGTGCATACGCCGTATGACTACCATTTCGCGGTGCGTGGCAATATTCCGGAGATTCCGTCGAGCAAAAACGCAACCTCGGGAATTCTGGTCGATGCGGACAGCCGGATCGTCCTCTGGGCGAAGAATCCCGACCAGCCTTTCCCGATCGCGTCAATGACCAAGGTGATGACGCTGTTTCTTGCCTATGAGGACATCAAGGCGGGCAAGGTGACGCTGGATACCCCGATCCGGGTGACAAACGCGGCGGCAAAAATCGGGGGAAGCCAGGTCTGGCTGGATCCGCGCGAAACCTTCCCGCTCCAGGAACTCCTGATGGCCGTTTCGCTCAAGAGCGCAAACGATGCGGCATACCTGGTCGCCGAATATCTGGGCGGCGGGGATGCTTCGGCGTTTGTCTCGCGGATGAACCGCCGCGCCCGGGAACTCGGCATGACACGCACGCACTTCTACAATCCGCACGGACTGCCCGGTGCGACAAGACGCACCGACAATGTGAGCTCCCCCGCCGACATGGTGACGCTTGCGGAATATTTCATGGAACACCCCCTTCTGATGGAGTGGGTCTCGATGAGGCGCGCCACGTTCCGGAAACCGGGAACCAAAGGACACCTCCAGCTTGTGAATCACAATAATCTTCTCCCCGGCGGGAAATACGCCAGTCCGGGCGTGGATGGAATCAAGACCGGCTTCATCGCCCGCGCGGGATACTGCGTCACGGTGACCTGCCTGCGCAACGGCAGACGCATGATTGCGATGGTGACCGGATTCCCGACCGCGCGGGAACGTGATCTGTTCCTGAGAAAACTCCTGAACTGGGGTTATGAGAGGGCGGACGATCCGGCCGCCGCGCTGAAACCAGCTCCGCAGACGCAGAAGAAGCCCGCAGCGAAACGCCCGGTCCAGAGAAGAAAAACAGCCCGCTGAAGCCTTGGCCCGGGCGGAAGCCGGGCAATGAATCTTTTACGGGACAAGAAATGTGCGGATGCCTGTAAAGACCATCTGCGACGCCATTGCGGCGAGAATCAAACCGGTCACTTTGCTCAGGATCACGATCACGTGACGCCCCAGCTTCTGTTCCATCCAGGTCGCGAGAAAGAGAATCGTCGTCAGGCAGAACAGCGCAAGAGCGAGCGCGCCGGCGCTCAGAAGATGCGTTTTCACGGTGGAAGCGTCCGCTCCGATCACCAGCAGCGCCGCGATCGTTCCGGGGCCCACCGTCACGGGAATGGCCAGCGGAACCACGGCAATGTTGGAGATTTTCGCCTCGGAATCGTCCTCCGTCGCTGCCACGACAGGCTTCTTGTCCTCGACCTTGCCGTTGACGAGTCCGACCGCGGAGAGAAACAGAAGCGTGCCGCCGCCGATCCGGAACGCGTCAAGCGTGATATCGAACGCCTCGAAGATCCATCTTCCGAAGAAAAGCAGGATCATGCACGTGACAAACGCCGCGATACCGATCCGCAGCGCAAGCAGGCGTTTCTGCCGGATCGCCCACCCCTGCGTCATGGACAGAAACATGGAAAGCACGAAAAACGGCGTCAGAAGGAAAAGAAACTTGAGAAAGTTGTTGATGAAATAAGCCATGATCCCCTCATTTTCTGTTTTGCGGCCGCCTCTCTTTTCCCGCCGCGTGACATATTATACTCTTCTTTTGAAAAAAAGCAATTATCCTTCACGCAAGATTTGTTTTTCCGGCGGAACGGCACTATGTTTATGGAACGGAAGAGAATCATATTCTCCGAACGGGCAGAAATGCCATCCGGAGAGGACTCGATTCCCAATCAGGGATGTAGAAATGCGCGGAGAATTCGATCAGTTTACACCGGAACGGTTTCTGCCCGACGTCGAGAAGATGCTCGGTGCGGAACTGACCGGCTATGCCTGCGCGTTCACAAGCTATGTCAACCGCGTCTACGAACTGGAAACGATCTCCGGGGACCGCGTCGTGGCGAAGTTCTACCGCCCGGGGCGCTGGACGGAGGAAGCCATTCTCGACGAACATGATTTTCTGTTTGACTGCGCGGATCGGGAAATCAATGTGGTCGCTCCCTTCGCCCTGACGAATGGTTCGACGCTCGGATTCAGCCGCGGAATTCCGTTCGCCGTCTTTCCGAAAAAACGCGGCAGGGAATCGGAATTCGAAACAGCGGAATCCCTCCGCAAAGTCGGTGTGCTGCTCGGGATGATCCATTCCGCCGGGGCGATGCATCCGGCGGAACACCGGATGAGCCTTACCCCGGAGACATTCGCGGAGGGCGCGATGAACCGGCTGTTCGATTCCGGAGCGGTGCATCCGGTATGGGAACGGGAGCTTGAGATGCTCTGTCTCGACATCATGGACGAAGCGGCGCGCGTTCTGCCGCCCCCCGCGGCTTTCCAGCGAATCCACGGGGATTTTCACCGCGCGAATGTGCTCGACCGCGGCAGCGAGGGACTTCTCGCGATTGACTTCGACGATATGCTCAACGGCCCCGCGGTTCAGGACCTCTGGCTGCTTCTGCCGGACACGCCCTCGAAGTGTCATGAGGAACTCGATGCGCTGCTCGGCGGATATACGCTTTTCATGGAGTTCGACGATGGAACGCTGCGTGCGGTGGAGGTGCTGCGCGCAATGCGGATGATTCATTTTCTCTCGTGGTGCGCGATGCAGTCCGGCGACCATAATTTCCGCGCGACCTTCCCGGACTGGGGTTCAGAAGCCTTCTGGAGACGCGAGTGCGGCGATCTCCGGCGACAGCTCGGAACCATCCGCAGTGAACGCCGGAATTTCCGTTTGTAACAGGGAGAGCGCAAGTTGGTCAGGAAACGGATCGGAACTTTTTACATGACATGCAGGCCGTGGCTGAAACTCTCGCTGCTGACACTGGGAGCGCTGGGAGGACTCGTTTTTGCCCTGTTTCTGTCCGGGCGGGTTGTTTCCTGGCACGTCTCATATATCCGCAACATGGCTGCTCTGCGGAATCCCATTCCCGTCGCCGAGGAGCACAACATGGAGGAAGTGCCGGGCAGAAAAAAAACAAACCAGGAAAAGGAGTCCGCCGCCATGGGCAGCTGCGCACTTCCCGGGAATGCGCGCAAGACCTGGAACTGGCCGGACGAACTGTCGCTGAAAAAGAAGGCGCTTGCCTCGTTCAGCCGTGCGAAGAAATGGGATACAGCGCTCCATATCGGAGCGAATCTCGGGCGCGACACGGTATTTCAGGACGAGGTGTTCCAGCTTGTCGGGCAATCCTATCTCGCCCATGCGGGAAACGCGGTCAACGCGGAAAAAAAGGAGATGAAAGAACAGAATGCGGCAAACACGATTTTCGATCGCGCGGTGTTTCTCGTGAACTTCCGCATCCATCTGGAAAATACGGTCAAAGTCTCCTCCATCGCGGAAATTATGACAAGCGCTTATTTCGAGGCGGTCTCCGATCCCTTCGTCAGATATCTGGCGGAAAATCCGGAGTGGCACAACAGACATGAAGTGCTTCGTTACGGGAACGAGGCGGATGAAGCGTGCCGCATCCTGATCGGAAAGGATCTCAGCAGCGCACCATTTTATATGAAAACACGCTGGGATATCTTTTGCGCAAGGCTCGCGGAACTCCCGGAAATCGCGGAAGCACTCAACGCGTCGCCCACAACCGGACATCAGCGCAATCTGATGCGGGATTTTTCCTCGCGTGAACGGCACGGAATCGAAGCACGCGAATATGCCTCGCTGCCGCCGCTCTGGCACTGGTTCTTCGGGAAGGCTGCGATCGAGGCATTCGCGCCCGGCGCCAACGCTGAAACGCTGGAAAAAGTGTTTGCCGGCAATGTGAACGGACTCGAATGGATGAATTTCCTGAAGAAGGGGATCCGCCTCAACCCGGATGTGCGCGCCTTTTTCCGGAGCCGTCCGCAATGGCTAGAGGCGATGAATGCGCGGGATTATGAAAGTGCTGTCGCAGTTTTTCAGAGCGAAGCAGAATCGGTCATCCCGGGAGGAATGGACGAAGCGCTTGAAAACGATCTGAAAAAACTGGCGCTCCTGGAGCAAGCCCTGATGCAGAAATATTTTTCCGACGATCTCTGGAAAGAGGAGTGCAGACGCAGAACGGAAACAAGGACCTCGCAGAAACTGAGCACGAAGGATTATCTCGATATTGTGAAACGTCTGCTGAGGAACATTCCGGAAACGGAAATCGGCACGGAACAGAAAAAAGCGTTTCTGGCCCTCTGCCGCCTGAACCGGGGCGGAAACGGGCGAAACGTTCATCTGCTTGCCGAAACAACAAATGAATCTTTAATCAAACACCATATTCCCGCGGAGGAACTGAACAATGAGTGAAGAAAACGGGACACCGTCAGTGACACTGCTGAAAGTCTATTCCAAAGACGGAGCGCTGGTCTCCACGCTGGAGCTCAAGGACGCAAGCTACGTCATCGGGCGCGGCGAGGACTGCGATATTCAATGCGAGGGAGCGGCCAATCTCTCGCGGCGTCATGCGGAGCTCACACTCCGCGAAGGGGAAGCGTTCATCAAGGATCTGAACAGCACAGTCGGCGTGATGGTCAACAGCAAGGTTGTCCAGGCCTCCGAGCTGGTCTCCGGCGACGTGATCCAGCTCGGCATGATGAAGTTCGTCATCGAACTGCCTCCCAGGCGGAAAAAAGCCGACGCGGCAAAGTCGATCGTATTAAGCAGCGTGGCGGAAGAGGCCGCCGATCACATGGAGCAGGATCTGGCGCTGCTCTCGAAACGGTGCGCGGAGATCCGCGCCGAGGTCGGCAAGGTCATCGTCGGGCAGACGGAAACCGTCGAGGGCATTCTCACGGCGCTTCTCTGCCAGGGCCACTGTCTCCTGATCGGCGTGCCGGGACTGGCAAAGACGGTCATGGTCTGCACATTCGCAAAAATCCTCGGACTGGACACCCAGCGGATCCAGTTCACGCCCGACCTGATGCCCTCGGACATCATCGGAAGTGAAATCCTCAAGAAAAACAGCGACGGGACCCCCGAACTGCAGTTCAATCAGGGGCCGATCTTCACACAGCTCCTGCTCGCCGACGAAATCAACCGGACGCCGCCTAAAACCCAGGCGGCCCTTCTCGAAGCGATGCAGGAACGTCAGGTGACGATCGCGATGAAATCGTTCCAGCTCCCCCTCCCCTTCTGTGTGATCGCCACACAGAACCCGATCGAGCAGGAGGGCACCTACCCGCTGCCTGAAGCGCAGCAGGACCGCTTCATGCTCTGCCTTTATCTGGATTACCCTTCCCGCGCGGAGGAGCTGGAGATCATGGCGCGGACCACGGCGCCGCGGAACGGAGAATGCGCCAGGATCATTGAACAGAATGAGATCATCCGTTTCCAGAGGATCGTCCAGAATATCGGCGTGCCGGAGGAACAGATCGCGCTCGCGGTCGAAATCATCCGCGCCACGCGCCCGGATTCGCACGAGGCGAAGGAGGCAGGAGTCGCCGAATTCATCGACTGGGGCGCGGGACCGCGCGCCGGACAGGCCCTCCTCAAAGGAGCCAAGGCTGTCGCAGCAATGGACGGGCGCCCCGCAATCGCGCCGGAGGATGTGCTTCACCTTGTGACGCCGGTCCTGCGCCACCGGATCTCCTGCAACTACAAGGCACGCGCGAACGGAATCACCGAAACGGAAATCATCCGCCGGATTGTGGAGAAAGTGCGGAAATAAGGGAACGCCGGAGCAGAAAGTTCATGAAACAATACGGAAAAACGATGCTGTGCCTGCTGGTGCTTCTCGCCTGTATGCTCCCGCTGCGGGCACAGTTCGTGCTTTCCCAGAAAGTCGTGGACGACACGGCGGAAAAAATCATTGCGAATCTGAAAAAGGTGCAGGCTCGTGACGGTTCCTTCTCGTATGACTCCCACTACAGAGTGGGAACCACTGCGCTTGTCGTCTACGCGATGGCATCTGCCGGACGCACGGAAAGCGATCCGGCCGTAAATGCCGGGGTGTCGTATCTTCTGAAGAACCATTCCCTTTCAACTTACGAGGAGGGACTTGTCATCTGTGCGCTCCAGCGCCTGAACGGGAAAAAATATCAGGATCGGATCCAGCAGGCGCATGAGTATCTTCTGCAAACACAGGTTCCCGTCGGCGGCTGGGGATATGGAGACAATATCCGGGTTCAACCGGAATATGCGGATGAATCGTGCAGCCAGTATGCGATTCTCGGGCTGGCGTCGGCAAAGGAGATCGGACTTGAAATTCCTCAGAAAACCCTCAATGCAGCACTGGGATTTTACGGCAGGCGCCAGAATTCCGACGGCGGATGGCCATATGTCAGTGGGAACTCCACATTTTCGATGACCTCTGCGAGTCTCTCGAGTCTGCGTCTGCTCGGACTGACACTGGAAAGACCTGTCCCCGGGCAATGCGGAAGATATCAGATGAATCCGCGCCTGCGCAAAGGCTACAACTGGCTCAACCGCAACACAAGGGGATTCCTGAACGCCTTTCATGCGCGCGGAATGACGGGATATTACGCACTCTACGCCTTTGAACGGGTCTGCATCCTGAACGGACTCAAGGAGATGGGAGGAATGGACTGGTACCGCGAGGGATGCGTCAACATTCTCCGCAACGGGAACTGGCGGACGGACATCATCAGCACCTGCTTTGTCCTTCTGTTCATCGCGAGAAACTCCGCGCCCTATGCAATCACGAAATGGAAATGGAACGGCACCTGGAATCCCGACCGCTACGATGTTTCCAACTGGACGAAACACGTATCCGAACTGCTCAAAACCCCGCTGGACTACCAGACCGCTGAACTGGGAACTGCGGAAGGCAATCCGGGACGTTCCAGCATGATCTACGTCTCGGGACACGGCACCTTCCATGCCTCCGATCGGGAGCTTGCCGAACTGCGGAAGTATCTCGCAGACGGAGGCATTCTCGTCGCCGAGGCATGCTGTTCGGATCAGACTTTTTACAAAACATTCGCCACAGTCATGGAGGAGAAACTTGATCCGGGCAATCCGCGCAGATTCGTTCCGCTGCATCCGCTGCATCCGCTCTTTTCCAGCTACTACAAGCTGAATCCGGATTCACTCAGAATCCGATCGCTCAAGCGCGGCTGCGGATCGTCCCAGGTGTTCCTTCTCTCCCAGGAGATCTCCTGCGCGCTGAACGGCGACCAGACCGATGTTCTCAAACAAAAAGAGGCATTTCAGGCCGCAACCAATCTCATGGTCTATGCGCTCCGGAAACGCAAGCCGAAGGCGAAATTCGAAAAGATCGTCTATTCCGACCTCAGCGTGGACGCACTGCTCAACCGGAACGCAAAAGCAGGAAGCGGCGCTCCTTACAGCTATCAGTCCCCGCTCGGACGAATCAGGCACGGCGGGATCTGGGACACCGATCCGGGATTCTCGAAACGGCTGATGCACTCTTTCTCCGCCAATCCCGAACTGCCCCTCTTTGATACGGAACTTCCTGTCGATCCGGAAAGCAGCGATATCTTCGGGTGTCCTGTGCTTCTGATGACCGGGCACGGCGCGCCCGCGCTGACGCCGAAAGCCGTCGCCAATCTGAAACGCTATCTCGCCAACGGCGGAAAGATCATCATCGAGTCCTGCTGTTCGGACGTGCTGTTCAACGAGGCGGTCCGGAATCTCCTGCCCGTGCTGAACAACGGACACGATCCGCAGATCATCCCCGCAAACGACATGGTTTACCGCACCCCTTATCCGATTTCCGCCTCGACAGTCGAACCCACACAGGCATGGAAAACCAATTTCGGCATGGCGATGCCGACGCTCTACGGGATCCGGGGAACAGAGGGCGGATGGAGCCTGATCTATTTTCCCTATGACGTGACATGCGCACTGGACGGTGATCTCGAGGAGAACATTCCCGCGCTGAAGGAGAAGTCCGCCGCCGCCCTTCTCGCCAATGTGATCACGGCACTGATGACGCCGCAGCAGACGGAGGAGAATCCATGAGCACGGAAATCCGCTGGAGCCCGGAGGCGCTCAAGGCGCTGGGACGGCTCGACCTGATCGCAAAAGAGGTGCTCGACGGCATCCGCCTCGGACTCCACCGCTCCATGCGGCGCGGTTTCAGCGCGGAGTTTTTCGACTACCGCGCCTATGAACCGTCCGACGACGCGGCAAAGATCGACTGGAGACTTTATGCGCGCACCGGAAAATTCTATCTCAAGCGCTTCGAAGCGGAAACAAGCCTGGAGTGCACGATCCTGCTGGATGTTTCCAGCTCCATGCGCTGGCGCTGGGAAAACACCGTCAGCAAACAGGAGTACGGCGCCATTCTGGCGGCATCGCTCGGAGTGCTCCTCACCGGCCAGCGCGACCTCGTCGGTCTGCACACATTCGGAATGAAACCCAACAGGCATCTGCCCGCAAAATCCAGCCGCGCCCATATTGAGGCGTTCTTCAGCATCCTCGCCGCACCTGGAGAACCTGCGGAAAGTGCCGGAGAACTGCTCGAACTCGCACGTTCAACGGACGCAATCCGCACCCACAAGGGAATTCTGATCCTGATCAGCGATCTGGAAATTCCCGAGGAGGATCTGCGCGAAAGTTTGTCGCTGCTCCGCGCAGGAGGCGACGAGCTGATCGTCTTCCATCTCCTCGACCGGGCGGAAATCGAGCTGCCGTTCTCCAATGCGACACATCTCAGGGATTCTGAAACGGGTGCGCTCATCCGCTTCGATCCGGCCTTCCGGAAACGCCAGAAGGAAATTGCCGCTGCATTCCGGAACAAGGCGGAATCCGTCTGCCTGGAATACGGCGCGCTCGCAATTCCGGTTGACACCGCGCTTTCGCCGGTCGAAGCGATTCTTGAAATGAGCCGGCGCAGAAAGGGGATGCTCTGATGATCACATTCCTGCACCCCTGGGCTCTGACGGGCATACTGGCAGTCGCCGCCCCGATCGCGATTCATCTGATCCGCGAACGGCGGAGGATTGCTGTCGTGCCGTCGCTTCTGCTGTTCACGAACATGAGGAAAATCACCTCTCGCAGGAAACTTGAGGAGCTTTTCCTTCTGATCCTGCGCTGTCTGGCGATTCTTCTGATCGTGCTGCTGCTGGCAGTGCCCTGTCTCCCGCGGGAAGCGGATGCCGCCGGAGCATCCGGGACGGCGGCGGGAATCACGCTCGGCATTCTGATGGACGACACCCCTCTATCCCAGGCGACGATCCGGGGGCGCCGCGTATTCGACAAAATGAAGGAGAACGCGTTGCGGCGCATCCGGGCGCTCTCTCCGGACAGCGAGGTGCTGATCGGCTCAACGGCCGCCGGAGCGGTTTCCGCGCCGCTCACCCCGAAAGAAGCGGAAAAAATCCTCGCGTCCATGGAGGTGCTCCCCCAGCAGGGAAGCATTGCGCGCGCCGCCGCGGAACTGGCGAAGGCGCTCCGCATGGGCAGGGGCACGTTTTACGCGGCAATCCTGATCGAGGCACAGCCTTTTGCCGAATCGTGGCGGAACTTCCGCGCGGAAGAGTCGGGACTTCCGCTCGGCGTATTTCATACGGATGCCGCAGTCATGAACAATCCGCCCGATCCCTTCCTCGAATCCGCGCGCGCCGCGGACCGCGACGGCGGAATTGAACTGACGCTTGCGGGAGACTGCATGCCGCTGCCGCGGGGAACGGTCCTCGAGGTCCGCTCCGCGAATTCGGAATCCGGACAGATCCTCTCCCTGCCGTCAGGACTTCAGCTGAAAAACACTGTCATGGTCAGAACATCCGGATTCCAGCAGACAGACCCGCTTCTTCTTACACTCCGGACAAACGGAAACAACGGCGGCACGCTCGCATACTGGCATCTTCCGCCCCGGGAAGGAAGCCGCGCACAATCCAGCGTGATCCTGCTGCATGACGGCACGCCGGAGACCGCCTATGGCGTGCTGACCATCCATGCAGCACTCACGCCGGCCGGGACAAAGCGCACGGTTCGTGCGCTAGACATCCGGAAGGAGGATGCTACCGCGGAGCTGATGAAGCATCCGCCGCAATGCGTCGTCCTCCCGACAATGCGTCATTATCCACCCGCCCTTCTTCCGCGTCTTGCGGAACTCCTCCGGAACGGCTCTGATCTGATGATCTTTGCCCAGAACCGGCCGCTGGAGCTTCCCGGTTTTTCTCCCGCGCTCCGGATGCAATGGCACAAAACAATCCGCTCCGCCGCGGGATTTGATCTTGCCATCGCGCAGAACATGACGGCGCGCAATCACTTTTTTCCCGTCTACGCCAAAGGAGTGTCCGCGGTCCGCCTCACGGAACTGGCAGCCGTCCGTCCGGAAAAGAACGATACGCTCATTCTTCACCACGCGACCATGCCGGTATTGACCATCCGCTCAACTGACGGCGGAGGGAACCTGATTCTCTGGGGGGTTCCGACCACACCCGTGCCGCTGGCCCTGACCGCCCTTCCGGTCTTCCCGGAACTTCTGTCCGCGGCAATCTCTCCGCAAACGCCGCGGCATGCGGCGGAACTCTTCGCGGGGAGAACTCTGAACTTGGCGGAAGTGCTCGGAAGATCCTCCGGATCGGCGGAAGTGCTTGCTCCCGGCTCGGACGCACCGGCAGAGCTCAGCTGGACTCCCGGACAGCCGGCGGAACTCTATCCCGCGCGGCCAGGCTTCTACCGCATCCACATCGAGGCCCCCGGGAAAAAGCAGGAAGAAAAGATTCTTGCCGTCAATCTCATGCGGCGAACCGGCGGATGGCTCGCACAAGAGGAACGGGAACATCTTCCGCAGAGCATCGCGCCGGAAGAGAAACTGAAACTCTCAACCTTCACCGGTGACGGCAACGGCAGCCTGAGCATCACGCAGGGAGAGAGAATCAATGTGCCGCTGACCGCGCCGCTGACGCTGACACTGACTGTTGTCCTGCTTCTGGAAACCATCTTTTCCATGCTCTCGTCCCGCAGGAGAAGGGAGACGGAACAATGCTGATTGCCTCACGGTTTCCTGAAATCTTTCTCGTCACGCTTTTCACGGCGGCGCTGATCTGCGGAATCGCCGAATTCCGCCGTGCGCCGCGCGGACGCCTGCTGCTCTATTTTGTTCTGCGCACGGGTGCCGTCCTCGCACTTTATCTGATGCTTTCCAACAGTGGTTCGCTTCAATGGGAAAAGAAGCGTGCTCCGCTTCCGGTTCTTCTGCTCCGGGATGTATCCGACAGCATGAAAATCCTGCCGCAGACCACACAGCGCGAATTCCGCATGATCCATGAGGAAACCCGCCGTGCCCTTCACGCGGTGCCGAATGCACAGATTGCAGAACTGGTCTTCGCAGCGGGAAGTGCACCGGCGGACGCACAGGAAAAAGTTCCCGGAGGGTCAACCGCACTCGGAGATACGCTGGCTTCCCTGGCAGGCCAATACCCGAAAGGAAAAATCCTTCTCCTCAGCGACGGGCGTTCCAACCGCGGCGTGCATCCCGCGGCCGCGGCAGCATTCCTGAAGAATCTCGGATTCACGCTTCATGTTCTCCTGCCGGGACGCACCGGAGACGGGGAATCTCCATCCCTGGCCTTCGGCACGGTCACCATCCCGGATACCATCCAGTCCCGGCAGCCCCCGGAGTTCCACGCCGCGCTTCTCGTTTCCGGACTTCCGGAAGGGAAAAACGAGGCCGCCCTGCATGCGGAACTCCGGATCGACGGCAAAACCGCCGGTCAGCTCCGGAAAAAAGCCGATGCGTCTGTCATCGAACTGCGATTCAAACCGGACGAGGCGCACTTTCCGGCAGCCGGATGGCATGAACTGGAAATCCGCGCATCCATGCTCCTTCCGGGACGTGAGCCGCTCACGGCGGTTTACCGCGACGTATTCGAAGTGCCTGCGGAAAATGCTGCGATGCTTCTCTGGAACCGGATGGATCCGGAGCTGAACGCGCTGCTGCCCCTCCTCCGGGAACGTTACACCCCTTTCCATTTCTTCTATGCTCCGCGATTTGCAAAACAGACTGCGAAGGAGCAGGAAAAACGGATTGCTTCGCTCCGGCTCCTGCTGCTCGGACCGGTTCTTCCCGATCAGCTTTCCGGGGAGGTGCGGAAACAGATCGCGGGAAAACTGCGCGAAAAAAGTCTGACTCTCCTTTTTCTGTCTCCCCGTGTGCTGAACGCATGGAATCGCGATCCGGAAATCGGCCCCTTCGTCCCGGCGGCAGACGCGGCGTTCACGCGCCTTCCCGACGGAACCCGTTATCAATTCACGGAAAGCGGAACTGTCCGCACCCTCGCTTTCGCATCGCTCTGGCGTATGGTTCCCAAGGTGTCGGCAGCGGCAAAAGCGCTCCCCGGAGACTGGAACGGCATTCCCCCGCTGCTGCTCTCCGGCGGAAACGTCACAGTGTTTGCGGCAACAGACACCTGGCGATGGAAAATTGCTCCGGACCGTTCACGCGCGCTGGCATTCATCCCCTTCTGGACACAGATGCTGGATGCCAGCGACAACTTCGACGCAAGCAATCTGCACTTCACGATCACCCGCGCGGATCCGCTTCTCAGCAGCGACCTTTACCGTTTTACAGTAGAAGATTACGCGAAACAGGCATCCGGAAAGGCATTGCGTCTGCTCCGGTGCGCTCCCGGCAGAAAAACAATGCGGACGCTTCTTTCCTTCGCTCCCGCGGAAAACCGTGTTACTTCCTTACAGCTCCGGATCACCGAACCGGGCATCCACTGGTTCCAGGTCGAAGACGCGAAATCGCACAGAAAAACGCCGATGATACCGCTTGTCATCCGGGGAAATGAAGCGGAGACGCGCTTCCATACGCCGGATCTGGAACTTCTGCGGGAACTCGCAGGGCTCGGCGGCGGTCAGGCGGTCAGGCAGGAAGAAATCCGCCCGCTCATCGCCGAACTCGCCCGGCAGGCAGAACAGGCCGCAATCCGCCACAAAAGAAAACATCGGGAACCGCCGGGCGGATTCCGCCTCGCCTGCGCACTTTCCGCCATGCTTCTGCTTTCAATGGAATGGCTGCTGCGGAAAAAGGAGTCGTCTCATGCCGAATCGTGACAATCAAAACTCGCTGCAGACGCTGCCAAGCGCCTTCCGGAAAGCGCTTCTCTTCTTCTGCTGGGGCCGCGCAATCCGGGCCATGCTGACATTGTTCTGCGATTTCACCCTTCTTCTGGTTCTCTGCCGCGCGGCGGATCCCTTCTGCGCTGAATGGAGTGAAACAGGCAGGCGCCTGCTGGTCTGGACAGCGCTGTTCGGAATGTTTCTTCATGCCGTCTGGATTTTTCTTGCGCCATGGTTCACAAATCGGGGAATTCAGGCATTTTTCACGATGCTGGCACACGGTTCGGAAAAAGCACGGAAAATCGCAGCGCCCCTCCTGACGCGGAAGATGCTGGCGGATGACACAGGAGCCGTGATCCGCGTTCTGACACGGGGACTGGAACATTTTCTCCCCCCCGCCGCCCTTTCCCGCGCGGCGGCGTCCGAGGGAATCCGAATGGCGCTGCTCTCAATCGTTGTCCTGATCCTTTTTCTGATCCCCTTCGGCGGAGACGGCGGCCCGGACGGAAAGCTCCTGACATTCCGCGCCTGGCTCATGGGATCGAAGTGGGCAAACAGTCTTCCTCTGGAAATTCAGTCGCTGTTCCCCGGAAGCACCATCATCAAACCGGAATCGGAATGGATCGTAAAAGCCGTATTCAACCGGGAGGTGGAGGATGCGCATCCTCTCGTCCGCTGTAAAATCGGCGGGAAACAGCAGGATATCCCCCTGATCGCTGTTTCCAGACGGGAGTATCAGGCGCTGATGCCGCCATTCTCCGGGGAGTGCCGCTACACCATCCAGGCGGAAAAACGTTTTTCCGAAGAGTTCACGATTCTGGCTCAGAACTCCGCGCCGGTGGTCATCCGCCACATTTCATACCTTGCCGCGGGAACCAGAAGCGAGCTCTTTCAGGAACACAGAAAATGGACCGTTCCCGCAGGGGCGCGCATCCAGATCGCCGCCGAAGCTCCGGTCAACTGCGTCGAACTGCGCATCAGCGGTTCCGGCGGCCTCAACACCGCACTCAAAAAAGATCCGGAAACGGGGCTCTGGAATACGGCGTTCACCGTCTGGGAGAGCGGGGCCTTCTTCTTCCGTACCATGGAAACGGACGGCACACGCGGCGGCTCGGAACTTTATACGCTTGAAATTCTGCAGGACACCCCGCCATCCGTTCAAATCAACGCCCCCGCGAATCTCGAACCGCTGTTTCATCCGGCAGCTGTAACAGTGGAGGCAAAGGACGACTTTGCCTTGAAAAATATCCTGCTGCGTCTCAACAATCTGAACGGAACCTTCGAAACACTGGGGCCTGCGGCGCTTTCCGGAACAGAACGCGAAAGCAGAGAACAGTTTCAGCTGTCTGTCACGAAATCCGCGCGCCTGATCACTTCCGTTGTCGCAGTCGCAGCAGAGGCCGAGGAACACTCTCCCGCCCGGAAGAACGCCTTCTCGGACATTCATTTTCATCCTGTCGTCGTGGAATCCGAATCTGAAATGCTGAACAATCCGCAGGTCATTCGTGCATTCCAGGAGTGGAGGAAAAACCGGAAATATCAGGAACCGAACAAGAAGATCCCCCCGCCGGAAACTCCCGATACACAGAACAAACAGGATCAGAATGACCCCTCTCCCGACTCTCAGGAACAGAGCGGAGATCAGAAACCGAAAGAAAATCCCAATGCGGATTCCGGCGCGGACGAAGGCGGAAAAATGGAATCCGACGGCAATCAGCAGGAAAAGCCCGAATCAAAAAAAAGACAGGATCAGCAGGCGGAAAAAGAGAACTCCGGAGCCGGAAAACAGAATGCGGAACAAAACCAGAAGGAAAAGTCCGAGTCCGGGAAGCAGAACGTGAAGAAGGAACAAGATTCCGAGGGAAAGCAGCAGTCACAGAATGAACAGGGGTCCGGCGGAAAACAGAATACGCAGGACGCACAGAGCTCCGGGGGAAAACAAAGCACTCAGGATGCACAGGGATCCGGCGGAAAACAAAGCACTCAGGATGCACAGGGCTCAGGCGGAAAACAAAGCTCTCAGGACGCACAGGGCTCCGGTGGAAAACAGAATACGCAGGACGCACAGGGCTCCGGTGGAAAACAGAATACGGAAGCAGGATCAGGCACACCGGCAAAACAGGGGTCTGCAACAGGATCGGGATCAAAAAGGGAAAAAAGTTCCGCAGGAATGCAAAGTACAACGGGAAAACCTCAATCCGATCAGCCGTCCGCGGAAACAACTACTGACAGCCATGAAAAAGACGGCTCCGGCGGACAGGAAAACGGAGACTCTCCGGAAACAACTCCAGGAGTTGGCAAAGGCGGAACGCAGGGACAAGGTAAAGGCGGAACACACCAAAATGGACAAGGCAAGGAAGGAACGCAGGGACAAGGCAGGGAAGGAATACAGGAAAAACAAAAAAGGAAGTCCGGCACGGAACAGCCCGGCACCACACATGGAAAAAGTAATGCAGACAGAAAACAGGGACAGGCACGGAATGGACAGGAACAGACAGAAAATCATGCCTCGCAAGGCTCTTCACAGAGCGGAAAGCCTTCCACTCCGGGCGGAGGCGGAAATACAACACTGAATACCGGGCGCAATGCAAAGGATTCCAGAGATCCGGAACAGGCGGCCCCGGAAGTCGTCGTCGGGACCGCGCGCCGGGGCGACGGGAAAAAATCCGATCCGCTGCCGGAAACAAAGCTCCCTCCGGACGAACTTCCGCAAAATACGGAAAAGGACAAACCCTATTCCACGGAAGACGACAACAGCCTGCATGAGGAGACCTCCGACGGCAAACGGGAAGCGCTTCTCCTTAAGGATGCCGGGATCGAAGCAGTCCCCGCCAGGAAATACACGCCGGAACAGAAAAACGAACTGGAACGGGCGATCCGCCGCTATGACGCGGTTCGCGCTAGAATGAGTGACGCCGACCGCCGTGCCGCCGATGAATACTACCGCCGTCTCAGAGAAATTCTCAAACAATGAAATCACGTCAGAGAAAGGCGTCTGCGTCTGCGGGACGAGGCGCGGGCAGAGCAGCGGAAAGAATCACCGTATCCGTCGCCGAACCGGAATAAAACGCTGCGTAATGCGTATTGCCGACAGCCGTGACGTTGACATTGCCTGCATGATAATAATCCGCACTGCCGGAGACGAGCAGTTCCGGATCGGGCCAGGCAAGCGGATTTCCCGCAATGCGTTCCAGCGGCACGACGCGGCGTTTCAGAACGCCTCTGCCGCGATGGTAATAGTAGTTGCTCAGAAGTCCCGTTTTTTCATCGTAAATCAGACTTGGCGTGGAGAGTCCGACATCTCCGATGTTCGTCCGGCGGCGCGTCCAGGTCCTGCCGCAGTCGACCGACTCCAGCTGGAACTGCGTCCGCATGACTGTATCCTCTTCGATCTCGGTCCGCGCAATGGCGAAAATCCTGCCGTTCCCGTAAGAAACGGCGGAAGGTTCGGTCGGCCATTCCTCCCGGGAAAGACCGGACTCGACGATACTCTGACGCCATGTCGCCCCATTGTCGGAACTGGTCAGCATCCCCCAGGAGTTTCCGTTCCCCTCCTGA
Organism: uncultured Lentisphaeria bacterium; assembly: GCA_949287225.1. Lineage (GTDB taxonomy): Bacteria > Verrucomicrobiota > Lentisphaeria > Victivallales > UBA1829 > UBA11452. Next base: position 30,795 of record CASEFP010000080.1, on the reverse strand, counting down.
TAACTTCCAGCAAACCACAACGAAGCCAGAATACCTCCGGGAAGCTTGAAGATGTCTGTGATCTGAATCGGAAGCGGATCCAGTTCGGGCGCGGCAATCCGTGTAAAATGCACGCCGTCGGCGGAGCGGCAGAGATCGTGGCGGCACTTCCCTCCCCAGGAACGCACCCAGAGGAGCATCGCCCCGTCCGCATCAAGACCTTTTCCAATGGTCACTTCGCCGCAGTCCGGAGAATTGGAGATCCGTGTTTCCTTCCCCCAGGTTTTGCCGCCGTCCGCGGACGTGCGCGCATAGACGCCCCGTATCTCCTCCGTGATCGAATGCGCGCTCCCGCAGCTGTAGGCGCAGACCAGTATCTTTCCCATCGCCTGAATCATCGGCCAGGAATTGTAGCCGGGCTTGTCCTGAACCACGGAGGCCGTAAACGGCATCTGCACGGGAAACGCCGTCATGGAAATCAGCCCGACTGCATGGGGAAAGGTATCACCGGGGTCATCGGAAATCCGTTCCACGCGGATATGCAGCATCTTTCCCGGTTCCACGGGCACACAGGATTCCGCGATCACATCCTGCGGAACGAGCGGTTCGGATGGAAATGCAATCCGGATCACTGCCGCACTTTCGCGCGCACACTCTCTTCCTTCCTGTGAGAAGCTGACACGAAAAACCGCTTCCGTGCCGGAAGAGATCCGGTCCGCGACAAGACGGACTGCAATTTTCAGTATGCGGCATTCCGGCGGAAGTTCCGGAATGCGTCCTTCCGCAGAGGACCGCATATTCCCGGCGGGAAACAGCCGGACGGCAAAAGAACGCATCTTTTGTGCCGCCGTCGGCAGAATGACCTCCATTTTCCTTCGAAGCACATTCTCCTGCTCCGAAAGCGCACCATTTTCCGGAAACCCGGATTCCGTTATTCCCATCGTTCCCGTTTCCTTTCCTTGAAACCCTATCAGGCCGATCCGAATGAACTCCCCGGACAGAGCGGAGAATCCGCCTGCTGCGACCGGCTTACGCAGCTGGAGTGCGGCAGGACTGAAAGGAAAGCATGAAGCCTGAGCATCGCACTATGAATGAATTACCGCGATGCAAGCATACGCGATATCGGGGATTTCGCCTGCGGCGACCAGCTTACGCAGCTGGACCGCGGCAGGACTGAGAGTCCTGCACGAAGCATTTTTGCGATGCAGAGCATCGCTGTATGAAACTGATTTTTTTGAATCATTTTTTATAAAAGGGGTGCCCGGCATCAGCATTTCCCCTCCTCCCGGCGGCAGAGGCGGAACGCTCTCATCGACTCCAGCGCCATCGGGACGTTGTGGACACGCACAAATTCAATCTCCTGCGCCGCAAGAGAGGCAAGCACGCCCGCGGTCGCGTAATCCCGTTCCGCCGCCGGCTTCCCGGCACAGACGCGCGCCAGAAACGATTTGCGCGACGGGGCATAGTAAAGCGGCGCCCGGACCATCTTCCGCAGTTCCGAAGCCCCCCGGATCAGCGCCAGATTCTGTTCCGGCGTCTTGGCAAACCCGAGTCCCGGATCCAGCAGGATGGAACCCGGAGAAATTCCCGCCGCAACAGCCCGTTCAAACGCGGCATTCAGATAATCGGCGACCTCGGCGCAGACATCCGCATAGCACAGATATTCCGGATTCTGCATCGTCTGCGGCGTTCCCCGCATGTGCATCAGGATCACCGCCGCGCGCGCCCCGGAAACAACGGACGCCATTTCCGGATCAAAGGTCATGGCGCTGATGTCATTGACAATGTCCGCGCCCGCCTCCAGTGCCGCCGCCGCAACCGCCGCTTTCCGCGTATCGACGCTGATGACAACATCGCTTCGCGCCTCCTTCAGGGCACGGATCACGGGAACGAGCCGTTCGATCTCGACAGAGACGGGAACCTCTTCCGCGCCGGGACGCGTGGACTCGGCTCCGACGTCGATCCCGCAGGCTCCCGCGTCAAGCATTGCGAGCGCCCCGCGCACGGCACGATCCGGATCCAGAAAGCACCCCCCGTCGCTGAAGGAGTCCGGCGTCACGTTCAGAATGCCGAACACCGCCGGAATCCCGTCCGCGCCGTATTCGAGAGAGCGCTTATTCCTCAGTTTCAGGCTTTTCGGAGCCATCGGAGTCTCCGTCTTCCCTCAGGTCTTCGGGCGGAACTTCCATCTCTTCAAAATCATCGTCCTTCTTTCCGAAGGGAATCTGTTCGACGCCCGCGGCAACCATCACATTTTCCGCATCATTTCCCGAAACATTTTCCTCCGCCTCGACTTCGACCACGATCGTCGCGCCGGTAACCTTGTCCCCCTTGCGCAGATCCATGATGCGCACCCCCATCGAGGCGCGTCCGACAATGCGGATCTCATCCACGGGAATGCGCGACACCTGTCCGCGCTCGGTGGTCAGAATGAGTTCGTCGCCATGTTTGACACGCAGCGCCGCGATCACGACCTCGCCGGGACGGAGATTCAGGTTCTTGACGCCCTTCGCTCCGCGTCTCGTCAGACGGTAGGTATCGACGTAACTGCGTTTGCCCATGCCGCCGCTTGTCACAACCAGAAGCTGCGGACGGCCGTCATCCTCGATCTCCTCATCGTCGCCGCCTTCGAATTCCTCCGCCTCATCTTCGGAGGCTTCCTCATCGGCCTCCGCATCCTGAATATCGGTTTCGGGCGTTTCCGGATTTTCCATCTCATCTCCGGCGGGTTCGCCGGGTTCCGAAGCGGAAATTTCGGAAGCATCCGCGGCGGGCACGACCTCCATGCTGACGATCTCATCATCCGCGAGTTTGAAGCGGATTCCGGTCACGCCGCGTGTGGCGCGTCCCATTGTGCGGACATCCGTCTCGACAAAGCGGCAGGCCATGCCCTTGGCGGTGGAAAGAATGATTTCACTTGCGCCGTCGGCGATTTCGGCACCGATCAGGTCGTCCCCCTCCTCGATCACGATGGCGCGCAATCCGAGGTTCCGCAGATGGCGGAATTCGCGGAGCGCGGTCTTCTTGATGACGCCGCGTTTCGTCGCCATGACAATCGAAAGATTCTCCTGATCAAACATCTCCTTGCGGAGCGTCAGCATCGCGCGGATCTGTTCACCGGGCTCGATCTTGATCAAATTGACGATCGCCTTGCCCTTGCCGGTGCGCGCGCCTTCCGGAATGTCATAGACGTTCAGCCAGTACATGAAGCCCCGGTCGGTGAAGAAGAAGATCAGGTCGTGACTGTCCGCGTTGAAGAGATGCTCGACGTGATCCTCCTCCTTGGTCTCCATGCCGATGATGCCGACACCGCCGCGATGCTGCGTGCGGTAGGTGTCCGCCGGGACACGCTTGATGTAGCCGGTGTTGGAGACGGTGATGACGCAGGAGTGGCGCGGAATCAGGTCCGCGTAGTTGATGTCGCCCTCGTCATAGGTGATTTCGGTGCGGCGCGGATCGGCATAGCGGTTTTTCACGTCGAGCAGCTCGTCCTTGATGACGCCGAGCCGGAGCTCGCGGCTGGCAAGCAGGCTGCGCAGGTATTCGATCAGCTTCATAAGCTCGTCGTATTCCTTTTCGAGATCCTCAATGGCCAGGCCGGTCAGCTGGTGCAGGCGCATGTCGAGAATCGCAGCGACCTGGAGCTTGCTCAGTCCGAAGCGAGCCATCAGGGCGGCTCCGGCCTCCTCGCGGGTGCGGGATTCGCGGATGATCTTCACGACTTCATCAATGTTACGCACCGCAATCAGGAGTCCGCTGACGATATGGGCGCGCGCCTCAGCCTTGTTCAGCTCGAACTGTGTCCGGCGGGTCACGACCTCAAGCCGGTGATCGACAAACGCCTGAAGCAGCTGGGAAAGGTTCATCGTGCGCGGACGGTTGTGGTCAACCACCAGTAGCTGACAGCCGAGGATGCTTTCCATCTGGGTATGCGCATAGAGCTGATTCAGCACAACCGACGCCATCGCGCCGCGCTTGATCTCAATGACGATCCGGATGCCGGTGCGCAGACTGGTTTCGTCACGCAGGTCGGAGATGCCGGTGATCTTCTTGTCCTTGACCAGATCGGCGATCTTCTTGACCATCATCTCCTTGTTGACGGCATAGGGAATCTCCTTGACGATGATCATCTCCTTGCCGTTCTGCTCGACGATCTCGGCCTTCGCGCGGACCTTGATCACCCCGTGCCCGGTCTCATAGAGGCTGCGGATCGGGTCGATGCCGCAGATGACCGCGCCGGTCGGGAAGTCGGGCCCCGGCAGGAATTTCATCAGATCGCGCACAGTGGCGGAGGGATTTTCCAGCAGATGGACGGTCGCGTCGATCACTTCGCCGAGATTGTGCGGCGGGATGTTCGTCGCCATACCGACGCCGATTCCCATGCTGCCGTTCACCAGCAGATTCGGGAACTTCGCGGGAAGCACCTCCGGTTCAGTGGTGTTCTCGTCGAAGGTCGGGATCATTTCAACCGTATCCTTGTCGATGTCCGCGAGCAGTTCCTCGGTAAAGCGCTCCATGCGGCATTCGGTGTAACGATAGGCCGCGGGCGGGTCGCCGTCGATGCTTCCGAAGTTGCCCTGTCCGTCGATCAGCGGCATGCGCATGGAGAAATCCTGCGCCATGCGGACAAGGGTATCATAAACCGACGAATCTCCGTGCGGATGGTATTTTCCGATCACTTCGCCGACCACGCGTGCGCTTTTCATATGCGGGCGCGATTTCGCCAGTCCAAGCTGGCGCATTGCATAGAGGATTCTGCGGTTGCAGGGCTTAAGCCCGTCTCGCACATCGGGAATGGCACGGCCGACATTCACGCTCAGGGAATACTGCAGATACGCCGTGTGCATGATGTCTTCAATATTGACGGGAAAATCCCGTTTTTCCGTTACGCTGTCACTCATTTTTCATTCCTTGGCTGTCATTATGTTAACTTGATCTTTTTCTGCTGAAAACAGTACGGGGCAATACCCCGGAAAGAAAAGATAATATACACGCCTTTTCCCGGAAACGCAAGGGGCGCGCACGCGTACGCGCGAAGATTTTTAACAGAAAAGCCCTGAAGGAAGGAAATCAGTGCGGCCCGAAGGATGCGCCCATGTTGAAATGGAAGCGCAGGGAGTTCGAGACTCCTTTCTGATTGTTGATGATCGGATATGCCAGATCCAGCCGGATCGGGGCATTGACGCCCGGCAGCTTGATGCGGAGCCCGTAGCCGATGCCCATGTTGACCGTCCGGAACTGGAAGCGCTCCGGTCCGGCGTCGCCGATATCAACGAAAAATGCGCCGCGCACGATGCTGTAGATCGGATGCGACAGCTCCGCGGTCACGATATACATGGTCTGTCCGCCGTAGTTGTCCTTGCGGTAGTCCTCCGGCCCGATGCTGCGATAGGGGAAGCCGCGGACGGAATCGCCGCCGCCGAGGAAGTAGCGCTCGAACAGGGGAACCATGCCCGGATCGCCGATATTGGAGAGAAATCCGACTTTTGCGCCGGCGCTGAAGACAAACCAGTCGTTGAAGAACGAATAGTGATACGTGCCCTTGGCCTCCAAACGGAGATAATCGTTGGTCGCGCCGAATGCCTGGGAGGTGAAGGCCGCCAAGCCGCCGATGCTGTATCCCCGCGTCGGATCAGTGGCGCTGTTGCGGGTGTCGCGCTCCAGGGAGAGGTGCAGGCGCCCGACCAGTTCATTGCCCTTCCACTCCTGGAAGCGGCGGGACATCTTCCGTGCCATGTCATAAATCCGGACCTGCTCGAAGGTGTAGCCGATCGACGCACTCGTGAAATCGTCGAAGATCCGCTTGGTCAGAGAGGTCGTAAAGCCGATCCGCCGCTCGGACCAGTCATCGTAATCCAGATTGCGGACATACCCGGAAATATCCCAGCGCAGCGGAATGCCGAAGAGCCACGGTTCGGTGAAGTCAAGCTCGAAGTTGTAGCGTTCGATACCCATCACGGCAAGAAGGCGCATGCGCTGGCCGCCGCCGGTGAAGTAGTTCCACGGATCCAGAATATCCATGTTGTTGTGCGTGATCTCCAGCATGCCGGCAAGGCTGTCGGTATCCGACCACGATCCGCCGATCTTCGCATCAATGAAGCGCTTTTCCTTGACGGAAATATCAATGTCCTTGGTGTCCGGAGTTCCCATTTCAGAGGCTTTCGCAACCGCGTCCACCTTCTCGAAGTAGCCCATCCCCATCAGACGGCTCTTGGCGAGCTTGACCATATTCTTGTCCACCGGGTCGCCGGGAATCATCGGCAGTTCGCGGCGGATCACATAATCCTTGGTGTATTTGTTGCCGGAAATCAGAATCTCATGAATTTTATAAAGCGGCCCCTCCTTGAGCTTGTAGGCAAGATCGACCGTATGCGTCTTGTAGTTCGGAAGACGGATCGGCGTGACAACGAAATCCGCATAGCCGAGACGGCTGTATTTGCTGTCAAGAGCCTCGACGCCGTCGTGTTCCAGCTGGTTGGAGAATGTCATGCCCGGTTTCAGCGGGATCAGCCCGACGAGTTCCTCCGGTTTGAAGCGCTCGGATCCTTCCACATAAACTTTCCCGACTTTGTAGGGTTTGCCTTCCTCGACGGTGAAGGTCACATCGACAATTTCGGGATCTTCCGGATCCTCGGTGATTTTGACATCCTTCACCTTGAAGTCGAGATACCCTTTCCGCCAGTAGAGTTCACGGAGACGGACGGGATCGCGCCCGAGCTCTTCGCGATTGAGCAGCCCGTAATCGAAAATCCAGCTGAACCACGGATGGCTCAGGAAGGAATGGCGCGTCGCGATCGCCTCCTGAAGCTCTCCCTCGGAGTAGGCGCTTGCGCCGGGGAATGTGACTTTTCCGACACGCAGACGGAGGTTTTCGGTGATGTTGAATATGATCTTGATGTGGTTTTCGTCGATCTTTTCGATCTTCGGTATGATAATCGCGTCGTTCAGCCCTTTGGAGAGGTAGAATTTGCGCAGTGCGTCGGCGCTGTTGCGCAGCGCCATGTCATTCAGCGGCACGCCGGTGGCGACGGAAACCTCCTCCATGAGTTTTTTCGTGTCATATTTTTTGTTGCCGCGAAAAGCAACTTCGCGGACAACGGGTTTCGGTGTGATCTTGAAGATGATTTCAATTTTGCCGTCGGGCGTCTTTCTGGTTTCGGATGCCACGTCCGAAAACATGCCCATGGCATGAAGGCGTTTGATATCGTCGTTGACCGTGCGTTCGCTGTATATGCCGCCGGCACGGCTCTGGACGTTATAGCGGAGCACGTCCTCGCCGAACTTGTAATCGGAGCCCTGGTCAAAGGTGACGGAAGCGATTTCCTGCGCCTGAATCGTATAATACGTATAGGGTGCGCCCAGGATCATTCCCGCCGCCAGAATTACTGTCGATCTGTTCATGCAAGTCCACTTCCCATTAAAATCAGATTAAACATCCCGGAACTATAATCCCCATTCGGCAAAATTTCAAATCTTATTTCGGGGAATTTGCCGCCGGAACATCGGAATCTCCATACCGATGCTCCATGCTGCGGAATTCCATCAGAGCGGGGAAGAACTTCAGTTCGACCACGCCGGTCTTGCCGTTACGGTTTTTCTCCACAATCAACTTTGCGTTAACCCCGAGCTTGTTCGCCTCCGGATTGGTGGATTCCTTCGTGTCTTCGCGGTTGCGGTGCAGAAACACAACCACGTCCGCATCCTGTTCGATCGCGCCGGATTCCCGCAGATGACTCAACTTCGGGAGCGCATTCGCGGGGGCCGTGCCTTTCTCCACTTCGCGGTTCAGCTGGGCGAGCACCAGCACCGGAAGGCCGAGATCCTTTGCCAGTTTTTTCAGGCCGCCTGAAATCGCCGCAACCTCCGCTTGACGGCTGTCCTTGCCGGAAGCGTCACCGGATTTCATCAGCTGGAGATAGTCGATCACAATCAGGTCGAGCTTGTGAAGATCGTGCAGTTTCCGCGCCTTGGCGCGAAGCTCGAACACGGAAATGCCGGCGGTCGGGTCGATAAACAGATGTGCCTGCTTCAGCGCGAGCGCCGCCGTGCTCAGTCTTGTTGTATCGCCAGGTTTCATGTTGTGGTCCATGATGGACGAGATCGGCACGCGCGCCTCCGTGCAGAGCAGACGCTGCGCCACCTGTTCCGCGCTCATTTCCAGACTGAAGAACGCCACCGTTCTGCGCTTTCCCCCGATGTCCTTCATCATGATGTTGCGCACAATGTTCAGCGCGATGGCGGTTTTTCCGATCGACGGGCGGGCGGCAAGAACGAACATTTCCCCCGGTTTCAAGCCACCGCCGATCAGGGCGTCAAGATCCGGAAATTCCGTCGGAATGCCGGACTCGACCTCCCGGTTGCAGATCCGCATGAAAAACTCGAATGTTTCCTGCATCAACTCGCCAATGCCGCGCACCTCCGGCTGGACAAAACGGTTTCGAACCTTGAAAATTTCGGATTCGATGTTGTCAAGCAGACTCCTGACATCCTCCGTGGTGTTGCGGCAGAGGTCGACCGCCGCAGTGCAAGTGCGGATCATCTCGCGCAGCATCGCGTAATCGCGCAGCGTGTGACACCATGACTCCACATTCGCGGTGCTGACAATCGAGCTCTGCACATCCAGCAGATACTCCTGTCCCCCGATTGCCTCGAGCTTCGCATTGCGTTCCAGATGGTCCGACACGGAGAGCAGGTCGATTCCGATGTTTTTTTCCGTAAGCTCCAGAATCGCTTCGTAGACCGTTGCGAGCTTCGCATCGTAAAAGATCAGGAACGCCTGACTGTGAAAGGTGCTCTTCTTGAGAGCGTCAATATCGTTGTTCTTTTTTTTCTGCGCCGCCGTCTCGACCGCGGAAAGCCCGCCGAGCACGGAAAGAACCGTGGCAATGCAGGAGGGTTCAATCAGGAGCGCCGCGACAACGGCGCGTTCCGTATCCAGATCCGCAAATACGGAAGATGCGGAGGCGCCTGCACGCCGCCGCTCTCCGGTTTCGGGAAGCTGCGCCTCCGGCGATTCCCCGGAAGCGGGCCCCTGACTGTAATCCTCATCCGCCATCATCAGGCTCTGACGATCACGATTTTACCGCTCGCCATGATATCCTGGTGCAGCTTGATGTTGATCGTGTATTCCCCGAGGGAACGGATGTGTTTGTCCATGCGGATGCGCTGATGCTCGACCGTCACGCCGTTGGCGGCATAGGTCTCGGCGACCATGCGCTCGGTCACGGAACCGAACAGATGATTGTCATCGGACGCCTGCATCGGAATCTGAATGACCATTCCGGCGATTTTGTCCGCGAGCGCCTGCGCGGCTTCGAGTTCCGCTTTGCGCTTGGCTTCGATTTTCTCTTTCTGTGCCTCAATCTGCTTCAGGACGGCAGGAGACGCGGGAGCGGCGAGACCTCTCGGAATCAGATAGTTTCTTCCGTATCCCGGCGCGACGTGCACCGAATCGCCGGCAAGGCCGAGATCCTCGACGTCCTGCAGAAGTACCAGTTTCATAGATGCCATGGTTGTAAGCCTTTCTCAAAAAAGTTTCTTCAAAGAACGATGCTGATGATTCTCGCGCGCTTGACCGCGACGCTGAGCATCTTCTGATGTTTCAGGCAGGTGCCCGTGATACGGCGGGGAAGGATGCGCCCCTTCTCCGTCTGGAACTTCTTCAGAAGATCGGCGTCCTTGAAGTCGATGAAGTTGATCTTGTTCTCGCAGAGTCTGCAGATTTTCGGCTTTGCCATGCGCCGTTTCATCCGGCGCTTCTTATTCACCATTGCCATGATTCTATTCTCCTTGGAATTTGCTTGATTTCATTATTTTTCAGAAAGGGATGTCGTCGTCGACGCCTTCCACGGTTTCAAACGGCGGATCGTCTGGCGGCATCTGCGGCACATCCTCCGGCGCGGGAGGCTGCGGCGGCGCCTGACGGTAGGGCTGCTGCGTGCGCCCCTGCTGCGGAACGCGCTGCGCACCGTATCCGCCCTGCGGCGCGCTGTATCCCTGCTGCGGCGCGCCATATCCGCCCTGCGGTCCCCGGTTGTACTGGCCGTAGCCGCCCGGCTGCGCGCCTTCCGGCGGCATGTCGGCGGCAGGCCGGTCATCCCTGCGGTCGAGGAACTGCACGCGGTCGGCGTTCACGCGGAGACGGGAACGCTTTTTCTGAGTTTCCCTGTCATCCCACTGGTCGTAGACGAGACGTCCCTCGATGAACACCGCGGAACCCTTCTGCAGAAAACGCGAAGCGGTTTCCGCCTGCTTGCCCCAGACGACAATATCGACGAAACAGGTCTCGTCGCGTTCCTGTCCGTTCGCCTGCATGAAGCGGCGGTTGATCGCCATGCCGAATTCGCATACGGCACTGCCGGACGGCGTGTATCTGATCTCCGGGTTCCTCGTGAGGTTTCCCATCAGCAGGACTTTATTCAGCGATGCCATGTTGAAGGACTCTCCTTTCTCTGGAAGCGTTTCTTATTCCGCGACTTCCGCCGTCGCCGCAAGCGTGGAGCGGACCTGTTCCGGACGCTCGAAGTTGATGATGAGCATACGGATCACTCGTTCATCCAGGCGGAATTTCTCACGGATGTCCTTGCATTTTGCGGGATCGAGCTCGAAAATGTAGTTCCAGTAGATTCCGGCTTTCCGCTTTTTGATCTCGCGGGCAAACTGTTTGCGGCCCATAGCGTTGGACTCCACGACATTGCCACCCCAACTCTGAATCATCTTTGCGAATTCCTCAGAGAAGGCCTTCCCCTCATCCTCCACCTTTCTCATGTCGAGAATGAATACTGCCTCATACTTTTTCAAGACCACACCTCCTGGTGTTGTTATATTGTTCAAACTGTTTCCGGTTCTTGTTCTTTTTCCGCCTCGGACGATTCCAGTGAAAAGTCCTGCGAATTATAAAGGTTCATTGCAGCGGAGCATCCGCGCCGCAGAAGGAGAATCAGCGCATCCGCCGCGGCGTCGAGGACCTTTTCGCAGATTTTCTGCTCCTCCCCGGAGAAACGCGACAGAACGAAATCCGCTCCTCCGCGCCCGTCTTCCCCGTGTCCGATTCCGATCCGCATCCGGGGAAACGATTCCGTTCCCAGGCGTTCGATGATCGACTTGATCCCGTTGTGTCCGCCGCTGCTCCCGTTCTTCCGGATCCGGATCCGCCCGAGCGGAAGATCCATGTCGTCATATACCACGACGATCTCCTCCGGCAGAATCCCTTCGCGCCTCATCAGCGCGGAGACCGCGTCGCCGCTCAGGTTCATGTAGGTCTCCGGCTTCTGGAGAAACAGCGTTCTCCCTGCATACACCCCGCGGCAATAGTGCGAGGAGCAGCCGTGCAGCGTCTCGAAATTTTTCGGCAGACGCGCCAGCAGCCGGTCAAGCGCCATGAACCCCATATTGTGCCGCGTTCCGGAATATTCCGAACCCGGATTCCCAAGTCCCGCGATCAGCAGGCATCTTGTAAAATCATTTCCGGAATTCGCCATATCCCCAGTCTCCGCACACACGGGAGCGCAATGCGCCGTCCGAAGTTATTTCTTCTTTTTGCCTTCGCCTTCCGCCGCGGCTGCCGCAGCGGCCTTCTCGGCTCTCTCTTTTTCTCCGATGACTTCCGGCTCGGTGCCTTCCTCAGGCGTTGCCGCGGGTTCGGGAACATCTTCCACGATCTTGGAGGGATCGACCACATGGAACACGACGATGTCGCCTTCGGAAACCGCTTTGACTCCCTCGGGGAGGAGAAGCTCCTCGACACGCATTTCCTGATCCAGCTCGAGCTTGCTCACATCCACCTCGATGAACTCCGGAAGAGCATCGGGGAGACATTCCACTTCGATCTCGTGAACGAACTGCTCCAGCAGTCCGCCCTGCGCGATGCCGGCGGGAGCCGTGTGCCCGGCATGAACTGCAACGGAGGCCTTGATGACCTGGTCGCGGCGGACTTCCAGGAAGTCCACATGGGAGGTCTTGCCGCGCATGAAATCGTTCTGCACGTCCTTGATCAGCGCGAGAATCTCGTTTTCGCCTTCCTTGAGCGCGATCAGGTTCAGCTCGAACTTCTGGAGCGCTTCCCAGTCGGCGGCGTTGAAGTAGATGGTTTTGGCGGCGGCTCCCTTGCTGTAGACGACAGCCGGGATGTGACCCGCCTTGCGCAGTCTGTTCACCGGGCCCTTGCCCAGTTCGGAACGTGTCACAACGTTCAGCACATGTTTCTGTTTTGCCATTTCTTACGTTTCCTTATGTTATGAAACACTTGAGTTTATTATTTCTTCAGAAAAAAAGCATTGCCTCGGGATTCACACGGAAGAGGCTCGACACGGATTCTCCGTCGTGAATCCGCTTGATCGCGCGCGCCAGAAGCGGGGCGATGCAGAGCGTCCGGACCCGGCCGCCTTCCAAATCCGTGTGCGGCACGGAGTTGGTCGTGACGAGTTCCTCGATCGCACTGTTTTTGAGTTTTTCCTGCGCGGCCTCAGTCAGGAGGCAGTGGGAGACGACCGCATAGACCTTTTTCGCCCCCTCTTTCTTGAGGAGTTCCGCCGCGGCGCAGAGGGTGCCCGCCGTGGAGGTGAGGTCGTCGCAGATCACGCAGTCGCGGTCCTTGACATCGCCGACGAGATGGGAGGACTCCACCGTGGTCGCGCTGACCCGGCGTTTGGCGACGACGGCGAAACCGCAGTTGAGGCGGTCGGCGAAGGAGTGTGCCAGCTTCACGCTTCCGGAGTCCGGCGCGACGATCACGGCTTCGCCGTTGATCTTCAGGTGGTCGCGCAGATACGGGATCATGATCGGGGACGCGTAGAGATGATCCACGGGAATATCGAAGAAGCCCTGAATCTGCTGTGCATGCAGATCCATCGTGAGAATCCGGTTTGCGCCAGCGACGGTCAGGAGATTGGCGACCAGTTTCGCGGTGATCGGCACGCGCGGGCGGTCTTTGCGGTCCTGTCTCGCGTAGCCGAAGAACGGGATCACGGCCGTGATCCGCGCTGCGGATGCGCGCCGCGCCGCGTCCAGCATGATCAGGAGCTCCATGATGTTTTCATTGGTCGGATTGCAGGTCGGCTGAATGAGAAAGACGTCCGCGGTTCTGAGATTGTCGATGTACTGGACGAAGATTTCGCCGTCGGGGAAACGCTCGACGTTCACGTGTCCGAGTTCCATTTCCAGATGTCTGGCAATTGACGCAGCCAGCGTCGGGTTGGCCGTTCCGCTGAAAAGCTTGATGTCTCTTGCATAACCGTCCATATCGCAGATCGCTCCCTTCCAAAGGTGGTTGAACATTTTTTCCGAAATAAGGAATTCTTCCATCCGGAAGCGGAGACACGACAGTTCTTGACAGGCAGGATACACGCATCGCACTACCTTGAAACGGCGGCGCACATATCCTTTGCAGAAACCTTTCGGGCTTGTCAAGCCGCTGCGCGAGCGGCATCCGGCGAACCGGACGACTTCAGAATCCATCTTTCGGATTAAGGTTTCCCATATCGGGATTTTTTAATTTAGCATTTCCCGGAAAAAAAGCAAATTTTTTCCGCAATTTTTTTCAAAAACTCTTCCCCGCTTCCGAGGCGCTTACAAGCGCTGGAGCGGCCGCTGGCATAAGAAATTCCTTTTTTCTCATGCCTCCGCTCCTCCGGAATGAAGAAAAACATTTGAGGGGGGGAAAAGCCTGGCGAAAGCGGAAATGAAATTCTTGTTCCGACGGAATCCGGGCATCCCCGTGCACGGAAAAATATTCTTCCGGCTTGCAAGGAGCATTCCCCGATGTTATTGTATCCGTCAAACGCCAAATCCGGAACAACGCAGGACAAACCGCCTTGCACGGGGAAAGGATTCCAAAATGTCAAACATGATCAGCCGCGGAACCGATTCGGTCCTGCTTCACAACCGCTTTTTTTCCAGGCATCTTGCCTGGGACGCAAATGGATTTTATTCTGATTCCCTCGTCAATAAGACAACAGGGACCGAATACTGCCGCGGAAAGGAATCTGAATTCTCCTTCCGCATCAACGGAAAAAAAATGCCGAGCTGGTTCGAACCGCGCATCCGAGAGGTGGACGGCAATCCGGAGCCGCGTTCGAATGCGCCGGAATTCCTTGAGGCGGAAATCCGCAGACCGGACGAAAACACAGAAGAGCTCCGTCTTCATTTTGCACTGAAACACGCCCCGGCAAACGTCACAATCTCCTACCGCGTTTTCCGGGAAATTCCCGGATTCGTCAAACAGCTGGAAATCGAAGCGCTCGAGGATGACATCCGTATCTCCGAACTTGTGTTCGACAGCTTCTGCTTTTATCCCGGACGCCCCTGCGACTGCGATTATTATCAGGGTACGGACGACACGCTTCTTCCGGTGAATTTCGCCGTCGAAGGCACAACGGACATCATCCGCTGCCACAATCCTCTCCTTCACGAGGGATTTCTCTGCGGGAGTGCCGCTCCCGGTCCCCTGCGCCGCTTCCTCGGATACAGCCACTGGTCTTCCATGGACGTCTCCTATTCCATGGGCGCGGTTCCGTTCGCCAAACATCTGCGGAAAGGCGAACTTTTCCGCGCGGATCATTCTTTCCTGCTTCTCTATTCCGGAGACCGCAATGCGGGAGAGTCCGCCTTCCGCGCCCTCCTCCGGACGGTGCTCCCCCCGCAGGGACTGCCGCAGGGCGTCATGTACTGCACCTGGCTGCCATTCCTGAAACAGATTGACGAAGCGCTCATTCTGGATCTGGCGGAAAATGCGCGGTCGCTCGGTTTCCGTTATTTCGTGCTGGACGACGGATGGTTCACCGACGACAACCGCGCCGTGGACAAGAAAAAATTCCCCCGCGGACTGGACTCCCTGAGCAAGAGCATACACGGAATGGGACTCCTGTTCGGACTCTGGTACAACATCGGAACCACCTACGGCGCGCCGGACACTCCGGACGACGACGTCTGCCGTCTTGCCGACGGAAGTCTCAAGAAATCAGGGGAATCAAAAATTCTCTGTTTCGCCAGCAGGCACCGGGAAAAAATTCTCGAAGAGCTCTCCGCGCTTGCGGAACGGTATCATGTGGACTATTTCAAGCTGGATTTCTCCTCCATCCTGAGCCCGTACGCCGTCCAGCCGTACGGCTGCCACAGCAGAGACCACGCGTTCCATCACTCCTGGGAGGATTCCGTCATCGAAATGTACCGGGGACTTCTTTTCCTCCGAAACGAACTGAAAAAGCGCCATCCGGAACTCATCGTGGATTTCAGTTTTGAATCCTTCGGCACGGACCGCCCGAATATCGCGGCTCTGGAATTCAGCGACCTGCACCATGTCTCGAATCTTTCCGGAAAAGAAGGCGAATTCCAGAGCATCGTAAAAATCCGGAAACTCTTCTACCGATGGTTCGCCAAGCTTCCCCCGGAACGGATTCTCGGCGGGCTTCTCGTGCTGCAGAATGAAAGTGCTCCGGAATACCTTCTCAGCTCTTTTGCAGGCGCGCCGCTGGTATCCGGCGATCTGCGGAATCTCCCGCCGGACATCCGGGCAAGAGCCGCGTGTTTTACAAAGGCATTTCAGGAAGCCGCGGACAGAAACACTCTCACGGAACTGGAAATTCTCCGCAATGAGGACGATTTCGACGCATTCATCAGAAAAGGCAAAGCCGGACACGGCTTCGTCTGCGCATTCAACCGGAAAAACGAGGATGTCACGCTGAATCTTCCGTCCCGCATCGTCTGCCGGAACGCGGAAACGGGAGAATCCACCCTCCGCGTCCGGGCAAATGACTGCGCGATGTTCCTTTTCTGAGAAGCGTCACACAGCGCAAAACAGCATTTCTCAATACCGGTAATGTTCCGGTTTGTAGGGTCCCTCGACGGGAACGCCGATGTAGTCCGCCTGTTTTTTGTTCAGTGTCGTCAGGTGGGCGCCGAGCTTCTCCAGATGAAGGCGTGCGACTTCCTCGTCAAGCTCCTTGGGCAGACGGTAGACGGCAGTCTTAAGATTCTCGGTCGCCAGTTTGATCTGGGCGAGCGTCTGGTTTGTGAACGAGCAGCTCATCACGAAGCTGGGATGTCCCGTCGCGCAGCCGAGGTTCACAAGACGGCCCTCCGCCAGCAAATAGATGCTGTGCCCGTCCTTGAACGTGAACTTGTGAACCGGGCATTCACAGCCTTTGATCTCGGTCACGGTCACTCCCGGATAAGCTTTCAGCTTCGCAACCTGAATTTCATCATCGAAATGGCCGATGTTGCAGACGATCGCCTGATCCTTCATCTTCGCCATGTGCTCGGCGGTGATGATGTCCACATTGCCGGTGGTGGTCACATAGAGGTCCGCCTCGGGAAGCGCCTCCTCGACCGTCACGACCTGGAGTCCCGCCATGCACGCCTGCAGGGCGCAGATCGGATCGATCTCGGTGACCAGCACGCGGGCGCGCTCGTTCTTGAGCGCCTCGGAACATCCCTTGCCGACGTCGCCGTAGCCGCAGACGCAGGCGACCTTGCCGGAGAGCATCACATCCAGCGCGCGCTTGATCCCGTCCGTCAGCGAGTGGCGGCAGCCGTAAATGTTGTCGAACTTGGACTTCGTGACGGAATCGTTGACGTTGATCGCCGGGAAGAGCAGTTCGCCGCGTTCCTCAAGCTGGAGCAGACGGTGGACGCCCGTGGTCGTCTCCTCGGAGACGCCGCGCAGTTTCTTCGCAACCTTCGCCCAGTGGCCGGGCTTCTCCTTGAGCACCCGTTTCAGGAGGCGGAAGATCACGCCCTGCTCCTCGCTTTCGGGCTTTTTATCGAGAATGCGCGGATTCTTCTCGGCACTGACGCCGAGGTGAACCAGAAGCGTGGCATCTCCGCCGTCATCGACGATCTGGTCGGGGCCGGAGCCGTCCGGCCAGGTCATGGCGCGGTAGGTGCAATCCCAGTATTCCTCCAGCGTCTCGCCCTTCCAGGCGAACACCGGAACCCCCCGCGCGGCCATTGCGGCGGCGGCGTGATCCTGTGTCGAGAAAATGTTGCAGGAGGCCCAGCGGACATCCGCGCCGAGCTCAAGAAGCGTTTCAATCAATGCGGCGGTCTGGATCGTCATATGCAGACTTCCCATGATCCGCACGCCCTTGAGCGGTTTCTTTTTTCCGTATTTCCGGCGCGCGGCCATCAGCCCGGGCATCTCCTTTTCGGCAATGTCGAGCTCCCTGCGCCCGAAATCCGCAAGCGCAATATCTTTCACCTTGTAGTCGGAAAACTGTTTCTTCGCCTTCGTAGGCGCTTTCACCTTAACCATGATTGCATCCTTTATTTTACTGCATACTGCTGTCTGATCGTTTGGAACTGTTCCCGGATCGCGCCCCAGCGCGCGGGAGGGATCTGGGCTCCGAGCACTCGGACGATCTCCGAACCGAGCACGGAACCCATGCGCCCCGCCGCCTCAACTCCGCACCCGTTCAGATACCCGTAGAGGAAACCAGCCTGCCAGAGATCCCCCGCCCCGGTCGTATCGACTGCCTCGGCAAGCACGGGGGGAATCCGGTAATCGACGGATTTCTCCCGGATGAAGGAACCCTCGCGCCCGAGCTTCACGACAACCGTGGAGCAGTAACGCGAAAGTTCATCCGCGGCGGCCTCGGGCGAGAAGGAATCCATAGCGCAGAAAGCGCGCGCCTCGTCCTCGTTGGCAAAAATCACATCCACATATTTTTCCAGAAGTTCCGGAAGCTCCTTCCGGAACATGCGGACCACCTCGAACGAGGCGAAATCCAGACTGACCGTGCAACCGGCACACTTCGCAAGCGAAAGAATCTTCCGCACCGTGTCGAGGAAAAAGAGAAGATACCCCTCGATGTGAACATGGGTCACACCCTTGAAATCGTCTTCGGAGACATCGTCGGCACAGAGCGTCGAAGAGGCTCCCAGATCGGTCCGCATCGTCCGCTCGGAATCGGGCGTCACAAGCGAGAGACATGTGCCCGTCGGTACCGATTCATGATATTTGAACGACGAAGCGTCGCCGCCGAGCTTCCGGTAGGCGTCCGCGTAATAGGAGCCGTTTTCATCACGCCCGAGCTTCCCGAGAAACGCGGTTTTCATCCCGAGCGAAGTCAGCGCGGAAATCGTGTTGAACGCGGAGCCGCCGATCGCCCGGGACATGGCATTTCCGTCAATGCACCCGATCAGCTTCCGCTGCGCGGCGGAATCAACGAGGAGCATGCCGCCCTTTTCCCCCTCGACGTACTTCGAGAGGAAGGAATCGTCCACACGGGCAAGAATGTCCAGAAGCGCGCTCCCCGCGCCGAGGATTTTAACGGAGTCGGAATTCATGAAAAACCTTCTCCGCTCACTTCTTCGCTGCTTTTTTGCCGGAAGCTTTCTTTTCGGCTTTCTTTTCGGCTTTCTTTTCCGCTTTGGGTGCGGCTTTCTTCTCCGCCTTTTTTTCCGCCGCGGCATGTTCACCGTGGCAGCATTCGCATTCGCACTCGTCGCCGCAGTATTTTTCAGCCTCGTTCAGAAGCGCCTCGATCTTATCGACTCTCTCCCACGGGAAACCGTCGCGGCCGAAATGACCGTAGGAGGCGGTATCGCGATAGGACCAGGTGTCGGGCTTCTTGAGCCCGAGCGTCCTGATGATGCCGACGGGAGTCATGTCGAACACTTTGCGGACAACCTTCTCCAGAATCGCGTCGTCATCGAAGATGCCGGTGCCGTAGGTGTCCACGTTGATGGAGAGCGGCTGGGCGACGCCGATCGCATAGGCGAGCTGAATCTCGCACTTGTCGGCAAGCCCGGAAGCCACGATGTTCTTGGCGATGTAGCGCCCCATGTAGGCGGCGGAACGGTCGACCTTGGAGGGATCCTTGCCGGAGAAAGCGCCGCCGCCGTGGGAGCCGACGCCGCCGTAGGTGTCCACAATGATCTTTCTTCCGGTCAGCCCGGTATCGCCGTTGGGACCTCCGACGACGAAACGCCCGGTCGGGTTGATATGATACTGGACTTTTCCTTTGAGGTATTTCGCGGGAATGACCTTTTTCACAACCTCTTTCACGAGTTTTTCCAGATCCTCGCGCTTCATGTCCGGCGTATGCTGATGGGAGACGACAACCGCCTCGACGGACACGGGTTTTCCGTCAACATAACGCATCGAGACCTGGCTTTTGGAGTCGGGACGCAGAAATGCGTATTTCTTCGGCTGAGTCTTGCGGAGGCGGGCAAGCTCCTGCACGATCTTGTGGGCGTAGACAATGGTCGCCGGCATGAGTTCCTTCGTTTCGTTGCTGGCATAACCGAACATCATGCCCTGGTCGCCGGCGCCCTGCTCCTTGTGGAGCCCCTCGCCGACGGAGACACCCTGCGAGATGTCCGGCGACTGGGTATGCACGCAGACGAACACTTTGCAGTCGTCGGCGGAAAAACCGATGTTCTTGTCATTGTAGCCGATGTCACGGACAACACCGCGGGCGAGCTCCTCCCAGTTGATTTTCGCCTTGGTGGTGATCTCGCCGGAAATCACGATGAGGTCGGTCGTGCAGAGCGTTTCGCAGGCGACGCGGCTTTCGGGATCCTGTCTCAGGCAGGCGTCGAGGACAGCGTCGGAAATCTGATCGCAGACCTTGTCGGGATGCCCTTCCGAAACGGACTCGGAGGTGAAGATGTGATCGGCGTAAATCTTGCTCATGGGTCAAAGTTCCTTATTGTTAAGCATATTTTGGTTCTTTTTTCAATTTTGCGTGGTAATTTACATTCCGTTGGCGCTTTTTACAATCGGAAAGAGTCGGATTTCTCATAAAAAGCGGCTGATGACATCCTTGAAGTTGTAAATCAGAAATCCGCCGTAGAGAAGGAGAAAGACCACTCCCTGCCAGCGGAAGAGAGCGTTCTTCTCCATGGACATGAAGAGAATCAGGAAAATCCCCGCTCCGAGCATCATCGCAACATTGATGATTCCCGAGGCACTGTTGATCCCGAGCGGCGTAACCAGCGCGCAGACCCCAAGAATCAGGAAAATGTTGAAAATGCAGCTGCCGATGATATTGCCGATCGCAATGTCGTGCTGTTTTTTGAAAATGCCGGCCAGGGTCACGGCTAGCTCGGGCACCGACGTGCCGAAAGCGACGACCGTCGCGGAAATGACCATCGTGTCGATTCCGAAGCGTTCCGCACCCCATACAACAGTATCCACCAGCGCCTTCGATCCGGCGATCAGCATGATCAGTCCGACAGAGAGCCCGGCAAAGGCGTGCAGAAAGGATTCCGGATGCACTTCCCTCGCGGACGGCGCTTCGGAGGGCTTCTCCGAAGTTGTCCGGAAGAGATAGAAGCAGTAGCCGATCCCCATCAGGAGCAGGAGAATCCCCGACCAGATGTTGATCCCGTGCACGGGAGCGCCGTCACGGCCCTGCACGTCGGTGGCGAACACCATCAGATTGGTCACAACGAACACGCCGAGCATCAGGATGGCGTCGCGGGAAAAGAGCTGCGGGGAAAATGTGAGGGTTCCCGTGCACAGCACCCCCGCGCCGAGAATCAGAGTGATGTTCGTGGCGTTGCTCCCGACGACATTGCCGATGATGAAATCCGTCTCGCCGGCGCACGCCGCATAGAAGCTGCTGGCAAACTCCGGAAGCGAGGTCCCGATGCTGACAAGCGTGAGTCCGATTACCAGTTCGGAGACCTTCCAGATGCGCGCAAGTGCCGCCGCGGAATCGACGAAAAGACCGCTCCCCTTGATCAGAAAACACAAACCCGCGATGAAAATCAGAAGATTCAGCAGCAGATTGTCACAATGAAATTCCATCCCTCTTGCCTCTCCCGGATGTGTTTTGTCCGGAGATTATACCATACACCGGATTGTCTCATTTACAATTTCAAAACGGAAAATGCATGAGTTTTCTCTTTCCCGTTTGAAGAAAACACTTCCGCGTTTATATTACAGACTGCTTTTCCTTCCGCCGGGAACATGCAATACGGAAAAATAAACTTTTTGAAACGGATATGGTTTTCATCGACACCCATTTTCACGCGGGAGATTTCATCCCGGACATGCGGATCTACACCGCCGAAGCGGCGGAGGCGTCCGTGAACACCCTGATTCTCTGCGCGGGCGACTATGCGGACTCCGAACGCGCGGCGCAATACGCCTCCGAAAATCCGTCGATCTTCTTTGCCGCCGGCGTCCATCCGCACGAAGCCGACGCCATGACGGAAAGTTTTGACGAATTCCGCATGTTTGCGGACCGCACCCGCTTTGCCGCCGTCGGTGAGATCGGGCTGGATTTCTACTACGACACCTCCGGCCGGACGGCCCAGCAGCGCGTTTTCGAAGGGTTCCTGAATCTGGCGCTGGAGCTCGGTGTTCCGGCGCTGATCCACTGCCGCGACAAGGAGCACTCCACCCTTGCCTACGACCTCTCATTGGCTATGCTTTCGGACTTCCGGCGCGCGGGAGGAGCTTATCTTCTGCACTGCTTCGCAGGGACGGAAGAATACGCCGAAAAATTTCTGGAAAACGGCGCCCTCTTCGGCGTCGGGGGAATGCTCACCTTCAAAATGGCCGAAAACATCCGGCAGACCATCGCGGCCATCCCGCTGGACCGTCTGGTCCTTGAGACGGATGCACCCTATCTCGCCCCCGTCCCCTACCGGGGAAAGCCGAACCATTCCAGATACATTCCCCTGATCGCGCAGCGTCTGGCCGAAATCAAGGGGATCACACTTGAACAATGCGCCGCGCAGACCACGGAAAACGCGCGGGAATTCTTTCATCTTCCCGAAGGAGAGCACCATGGATGAACAAAACGAAATGACACTGACTCAGAAAATCGGCGCGTGGGGACGCCTTCTGCGTCTCCCGAATCTTTTCACCGCGCCGTGGGATCCCCTCTGCGGATTCCTGATCGCCGGGGGAATGCTCAATACGGAAAAAACCATATATCTTGCGGTTGCCGCGTTCTGCGCATACGCCTTCGGACTCGTGACCAACGACATCGCCGATCTGAAAATTGATAAGGAACAGCGCCCGGAACGTCCCCTGCCCTCCGGTGAAATCTCCATGAAAGCGGCGACAATCGGCGCCCTCGTTTTCTGCGTTGTTGCGCTGGAGCTGGCCTCCTTCGCGGGAAATTACACCTGTTTCGGGATGATGATGCTTCTGGTCGCGATTCTGCTCTACAACTACTGCGGCCGGAAACACGCCCTTCTGAGTCCGGCTCTGATGGCGCTCTGCCGGGTTCTGAGCTTCGGTGTCGGCATGCTCGCCGTCTATCCGGAAATCGCGCGGGAAAACGGAATTCTCTGCGCGCTCTTCGAAGCGGGTTATTTTCTCTTCATTCTCGGCATTTCGCTTGCGGCAAGACGTGAAACCGAAGCGCTCGACTCCCGGCCGGGACGATTCCTGCTTCCCGTCGGAGCGTTTCTCGCGGGAGGAGCCGCAGCGGCATGGATCGCTTCTCTCCCGTTCCGCTGGACGCATCCGGAAGCATACGCTCTTCTCCTGCTCTTTTTCGTTTCGGCGCTTCTCTGCGCCTACGCCTTCGGAAAACCGCTGGAACCGTCCGCACTCCAGAAGAAAATCGGCTTTCTGATCCGGACGCTGATCCTGATGCAGAGCGCGGTGATTCTCCCGGTGCTTCCGGTTTCCGGGATCATCGTGATCTGCTGTTTCCCCGCGGCCGTTCTCGCATCGAGGAAATTCTACGGGAGCTGAGCATGGCGGACTGGATCGACATTCAGAAGGATCCGGCGCACATCGCGCGGGAACGGAAAAAAGCGCGCGAACTGCGGAAAAGCGCCTGGTGGCGCAGTCTGCTCGACAAGGGGATCTGCCATTACTGCGGCGGAAAGTTCAAACCCGAGGAACTGAGCATGGATCACATCGTTCCCGTCGCTCGCGGAGGCCGCTCGAACAAGGGCAACATCGTCCCCTGCTGCAAGGCGTGCAACAACCGCAAGAAATATCTGACTCCGGCGGAAATGATCCTGGAGCAGCTGGAACGGAAAGAACAAGAAGAAGAGTCCTGACTGCCCGGAAAATGCCGTCAATCTTTCAGGATCGGGCATTCGGCGTCTTGAAAGTTCGCCGCCGGACAAGTATATTGCCCCGTAGTTTCTCAAACACTCTAAAGAAAGGACATCATTTCATGTATATCGGAAGAATCGTCGCGGCGGGCATGACCCCGAACGGAAATGTAACGGCAGCCTACCGGGTCTCCTCCCGCTCCTTCCCGAACCGGACAGCACAGCTCAGCGGTGAAACGGTCGCCATCATGCCGCGGCGCGGCCACGAATCCGATCTGGCGAAGAGCCCCTACATCGCCTACAACGCGCTGCGTCTTGCCGGGTCCGTGGCACTTGCAACAAACGGATCCCAGACCGATCCGATCATCGAGAAAATCGCAATGGGAATGCCGGTGCGCGATGCAATGGCGCTGGTGCTCCTCGCGATGGATTACGAGAAGGATTCGCTCAGCACGCCGCGCGTCTGCGCCGCCGTCGATGCGCTACGGAAGACTGCAACGCTCGGAATCGTCCGGAAGGACGCCCTTCTCGTGCGGGAATTTGAACTGACGCCCGGCAGAATCTTCTATGTCTCCACCTATGAGAAGAACGCCCCCTGCAAACACAATCTGGACGAAGGATTCAACGTTGAGCATGCCGATGACATCTGCGAATACATGATCTCCGGCGGCGTTTTCGCCGATTTTGAAAAACCCGTGACCGCCGCTTCCGCCGTCTGGAACGGTAAAAAATACGATCTTGCAGTCGCGGACGCACCAGTCTGAGGCGGTCAGCAACACCATGTCGGTCATTGACACTCTGAATCCCGAGCAGAAGGAGGCCGCGCGCACGATTGAAGGCCCTCTGCTCGTGCTCGCCGGCGCGGGAACGGGAAAAACCCGCGTCATCACCTGCCGCATCGCCTACATGATCGAACAGGGGATCGACCCCGCGTCGATTCTCGGCGTGACGTTCACGAACAAGGCGGCGCGGGAAATGCGCGAACGGCTCAACACCCTTGTGCCGCCCGCGCTCTCGAAACTGGTGACGCTGGGAACCTTCCACTCCTTCTGCGCGCGCGTCCTGCACCGGGACATCCATCTCGCCGGAAACTACAACTCGAACTTCAGCATCTCCGACGACGCCGACCAGTCCAGCATCGTCCGGCAGGCGGCCGCCGAACTCGGATACGCCAAGGATGAGATCAACTCCCAGGAGGCGCTCGCCTACATCGGGCGCATGAAAAACCAGCTCAAATGGCCCGCGGACGCGCTCGCCGAGGACGGCGACTCCTATTCCGACCGCGCCAACTACGCAAGGATTTACGAACGCTACCAGCAGATGCTCGAACTCCAGAACACCCTTGATTTCGATGACATGCTGCTCCTGACGCTCAAAATCTTCGAGGAGCATCCCGAAGCGCTCAAGCACTATCAGGAGATCTACCGCTATCTGCTGGTGGACGAATACCAGGATACGAACATGGCGCAGTTCCGCATTCTGCGCCTGCTCGCGGGCAGGAACCGGAACATCTGCGTGGTCGGCGACGACGACCAGAGCATCTACTCCTGGCGCGGCGCAGTCGTGTCGAATATCCTCGACTTCCCGAACTACTTCCCGGGGGCGAAGGAGATCAAGCTCGAACAGAACTACCGCTCCACCAACACGATCCTGAACACAGCTAACGCAATCATCGCCAAAAACGACAAGCGCTACGAGAAGAATCTCTGGTCCGCGAAGGGACACGGTGAAATGGTCAAGGTCTTCCGCCTCCGCAACGGCGAGGCCGAGGCACAGTTCGTCGCCGACGCGATCGAGGACATGATCGCGCGGAATCCGGACATGTGCTACTCCGACTTTGCGATTCTCTACCGCTCCAACTATCTCTCGCGCCTCTTTGAACAGGAGTTCCGGCGCAGGGGCATCCGCCCGAAAATCATCGGCGGACAGGAGTTCTTCCAGCGCAAGGAGGTCAAGGACGCCGCCGCCTATCTCAAGCTGATCGTGAATCCGCGCGACGACCAGAGCCTCCTGCGCGTCCTGTCCGTCCCCCCGCGCGGCCTCGGCGACAAGGCGATCCTTATGCTCCGCGACCTGCAGAAGCAGAAACACAAGCCGCTCCTTGCCCTGCTCGGTTCGGACGAATATCTCTCAAGCATCACAAAGCATGCGGCCGCCTCCGCGCGCGCATTCACGGAGTGCATCTCAGCTTTCCGGGAAATCTTTTCCGAAAAGGGCAGTCTCGCGTTTCACGCTCAGGATTATCTGGATCAGATCGGCTATCTGCACGGACTCCAGAAAATCTACAGGGACATCAAGGATGCCGAGAAACGCAAAGAAAATATTCTGGAGTTCACCAACTACATGGGCTCCTTCGAAGCGGCACGCGGCGGAGCCTGCACGCTCGGAGAATTCATGGAGTCCTACTCGTTGATGGACGACAACGACCGCACCGAGGATGAGGATCGCGACGCGCCGATCATGACAACGGTTCACGCCTCGAAGGGACTGGAGTTCCCCTGCGTCTTCCTCGTCGGCATGGAACACGGGCTTTTCCCGCACGAACGGTCACTGGAGGAAAACTCCGGCGACGAGGAACGCCGCCTATTCTACGTGGCGATCACACGTGCGCGCGAATATCTCTTCATGACCTATTGCGCGGAACGCTTCAAGTATCACGAGTACATCCGCCAGCGCCCGTCGCCATTCCTGAACGACCTTCCTGAAGATTACGTCGAAAAGCCGAAACTCGACGAATATTTCAAGACAATGTCGGATGAGGAGATGGCCAATGCGTTCGCGGACATTCTGAAGGAACTCCGGGAGGATTGAACATTCCCCGCATGTCCTGCTTACAAAAAAATCCCGTTTTCCGCATAAGTGCGTGAAAACGGGATTTTTTTATGTCCTTCTCCGCAACGCGAAAGCGTCGCGGAGAAAAGAAAAGGATCAGAGTCCGCCGAGAGCCTTGAGCAGAACGCCCGCGGCAACGGCCGAACCGATCACGCCGGACACGTTC
The DNA here is from genome assembly GCA_949287225.1 of uncultured Lentisphaeria bacterium. Lineage (GTDB taxonomy): Bacteria > Verrucomicrobiota > Lentisphaeria > Victivallales > UBA1829 > UBA11452. Next base: position 4,847 of record CASEFP010000080.1, on the reverse strand, counting down.
GGGCCCATGGCGTGCATGAGCAGGAAGTTGCGCGGATCGGCCTCGAGACCGACCTTGTTGACAACACGCGCCGCCATCGGAACGGCGGAAACGCCTGCCGCGCCGATCAGCGGGTTGATCGGATCCTTGGAAAGGCGGTTCATGATCTTGCCGAAGATGACGCCCGCCGCAGTGCCGACCGAGAACGCGATCGCGCCGAGGATCAGGATGCCGATCGTCTGCTTCGTCAGGAACTGGTCGGCGGAGAGTTTCGCACCGACAGCCGTGCCGAGGAAGATCGTCACGATATTGATCAGAGCGTTCTGGGCGGTATCGCTCAGACGGTCGACAACGCCGCACTCGCGCATCAGGTTGCCGAACATCAGCATGCCGATCAGCGGAGCCGCGTCAGGCAGCAGGAAGGCGCAGAGAAGCGTGATGAGCAGCGGGAAGCAGATCTTTTCCAGCTTGGAAACGGGGCGGAGCTGTTTCATTCTGATCTTGCGCTCCGCCTCGGTTGTGAAGAGCTTCATGATCGGCGGCTGAATGATCGGAACAAGCGCCATGTAGGAGTAGGCGGCAACCGCGACCGCTCCGAGCAGTTTCGGAGAGAGTCTGCTGGTCAGGAAGATCGACGTCGGGCCGTCCGCGCCGCCGATGATGCCGATGGAGGCGGCGTCCTTCAGGTCGAACGGAATGCCGAGCTTGGCGAGAACCAGCGCGCCGATCAGCGCAAAGAAGATGCCGAACTGCGCGGCGGCGCCGAGCAGCGCGGATTTCGGGTTGGCGATCAGCGGGCCGAAGTCCGTCATCGCGCCGACGCCCATGAAGATCAGGAGCGGGAACACACCGGAGTCGATGCCGACGACATAGACCATGCCGAGCAGTCCGTCAGGCCCGGAGATGCCGGCGAGCGGAATGTTCGCAAGCACCGCGCCGTAGCCGATCGGCAGAAGCAGCAGCGGCTCGAACTCCTTGGCAATCGCGAGGTAGATCAGGAGCAGTCCGACCGCCATCATCAGGACGCGGCCGAGTCCGAGAATCCAGGTGGACGAGAAATTGGATTTCGTCTGCTGGATGATGTCGGAAATACCGGTACTCTCCCAAAGACCTTTGAGCAGACTGCCCATCGAGCCGAGGCGCTGGGACGCCGTGCCTTCGCGGACGGAATCGTGAACCAGCATTTCGGGCGCAAAATAGGCGACAATCGCGCCGGGGTTGAGAATGCCGGCGGGACGCAGGTCGGGATTCAGAACCAGCGGCAGGAAGTTGCCCATGTTCTTGACCTTGGCCTTGCTGCGGCCGGGAATCGCCAGAACCATGATCTCGCGTCCGGGGGTGATCTTCTGGTTCGCCTGCATCGAGACGGAGTAGATCGTCGCGGGGCTCGCCTTGATCTCATTGCCTTTGGCGTCCTTCACGATGTCCTTGTAGACCAGCGCGATACGGCCGTCGGCAAGACGGAACCACTGGAAGAGGTCATCCTCATATTCATTCAGATAGCTTGCCTCGGTCAGAAGCTTCGCCTTCATCTCATCGGTGAAAAGCGTCGCCTTGTCCTGTTTTGTGAGCTCGACAAGATTCGACCCGATACCGTGTTTCGGATCGAGTTTGAGCGCCTCGTAGGAATCCGCCTTCGGCAGTTTCTTCGCCGGAGCGTCGGCAGCGTATGCCGCGCTGAACCCGGCAAGAAGCGCCAGAGTCAGAAAAAGTGCTGTCAGTTTTTTCATATGCAAACTTACTCCTCGACCAGAGCGACCGCCTGATCGGCTGTTACAACGTCTTTGACATTCACGAGAATCTTGGAAACGCGTCCGCCCTTCTCGGTCTTGATCTCGGTCTCCATCTTCATCGCCTCGATGATAAGAATCGTATCGCCGGCGGCCACAGTGGTGCCTTCGGGGGCGATGATCTTCGTGATCGTTCCCGGAAGCGGGGAGGTCACTTCAAAGGCCGCGCCGGAGGAGGCCGCCGCGGGAGCCGCGGCAGCGGCGTCGGCAGCGACGTTCACGTCGAAGGGCTTGCCGTCAACCGTGACTTTGGAGCCGTTGACCTGGACGTTGAAGGTCTTTCCGCCAGCCGTGACGGTGTAGGCCGCGGGGCCGGCAGCCTTCTTCGCAGGTTTCGCCGCTTCTTTGTAGCGGATGCCCATGGGCTTGTCGCCCTTGAGGTAGGCGAGTCCCTTGTCGCCGCAGGCCGCGAGAATGAAGATGTTCTCATCGGTAACGGGGAGATTGTTCTCGGCAAGAATCTTCTTCTGCGCCTCGATGCCGAGCTTCGGATTGCGGTCGTTGATGTCCATCACGTCCTCGGTCGTCGGCTGGAGCCCGAGCTGTTCGGAAGCGATCCTGACGATCTCGGGATCCGGTTGCGAGGGGGTCTTGCCGAAGTAGCCGAGCACCATTTTGCCGTAGCCTTCGGAGATCTTTTTCCAGCGTCCCTGCATGACGTTGGCGAAGGACTGCTGGAAGTAGAACTGGGAGACCGGCGTCACGCTGGTGCCGAACCCGCCCTTGGCAACGACTTCGCGCATCGCCTCGATGCAGGCGTCGTATTTGTCAAGGCAGTTGTTGTCGCGCATCATCTGGGTGTTCGCGGTGAGTGCGCCGCCGGGCATCGGCGAGAAGATGATCTTCGGACTGACCTGCATGGATTCCGGCGGAATGAAGTATTTTTCCATGCACTCGGTGAAGACGTCCTCGGCCTTCATGATCTTTTCCGGATCAATGTCGAGCGTATAGTCGGTGCCGCGGAGTTTCTGCCACATCACAAGGATATCGGCTTCGCAGGTGCCGCCGGAAAGCGGAGCCATCGCAAGGTCGATGGTGTCTGCGCCGGCCTCGATCGCGGCCATGTTGCAGGCAACCGCCATTCCCGCGGTGTCATGGGTGTGGAACTGGATTCTGACCTCGGAAGGCAGAAGTTTGCGCGCGGCCTTGATGGTCTCGTAGACCGTGTGCGGGGTGGTCGTTCCGGAAGCGTCCTTGAACGCGAGGGAGTCGAAGGGTACGCCGTCCTTGAGGATCTCTTTGAGGCGGTCGATATAGAATTCGGGACTGTGCGGATAGCCGTTGTCGAGTCCCGGAGGAAGTCCCATCAGCGTGACGGTGACCTGATGTTTGAGTCCGGCGTTGGCGATGCAGCGTCCGGAGTAGGAGAGGTTGCGGACGTCGTTCAGTGCGTCGAAGTTGCGGATCGTCGTGATGCCGTGCTTCTTGAAAAGAACCGCGTGAAGGTTGATGATGTCGCGCGGCTGGGAGCTGAGTCCGACGACGTTGACGCCGCGGGCGAGAGTCTGGAGGTTGATGTCCGCGCCGACGACTTCGCGGCACTTGTCCATCATGTCGAAGGCGTCTTCCTGGCAGTAGAAGTAAAGGGACTGGAAACGGGCGCCGCCGCCGATTTCAAAATAGGTGGTTCCGGCCTCTTTCGCCGCCTTGAGAGCGGGAAGGAAGTCCTCTGTTTTCACGCGTGCGCCGAGGCAGGACTGGAATCCGTCGCGGAAAGAGCAGTCCATGTAATTGATTTTTTTCATACTCTTTTCTTCTTTCTGTATTTTATTTTGACTGTATCATAAATTATTTGGAGTTCGCATCAAACGCCGCTGCCGCCGCTGCCGCGCGGAGAGCATCGTCATCGTTGCGGACCGTTTTTTTCACCTCGGGCTTCTTCTCATACTTCGCCGCAAGGGGAGCGAGAATCTTCGCCATCAGGTTCATGCACCAGATCATGATCATCAGAAAGACATAGACGGTCAGCATGCCGATGACCATCAGCTTCACACCATCAAGAATCAGTTCCATTTTGCTGTCTCTTTATGTTGTTTTGGGTTTCAGTTTTCATTCTGTATCAAGCGGATTGCCGGAATCGTCCGTTCCGGTTCCGTCGAGGCGCCGGAAGTCAAGCGACTCCCGCGTGATCCGCACGTCGCCGCAGCTGAAACGGAAAGTTGATCCGTTCCGCTCCGCGACGAGTTCGCCGTTTTCCGCGATGTCCCTGACCAGCACGCGCGTCACCGCGCCGGAGGCGTCCTCGATTTCCACCCGCCGCCCGATCACGAAATTCCGCCGTTTCCATTCGGCGAACACCGTTTCGGGGGACCGGGAGTAGATAATATAATACCGGATCAGGCTGTCCGCCAGTTCCCGGAGCAATTTTTTCACATCATAATGGAGCCCCGTAAGGGCTTTCAGCGACGTCGCGGGCCGGTCGATCGCGTCGAGTTCGGCGCGATCCAGATTGATGTTGATTCCGACGCCCGCGATGACGCCGTTCGTGCCCTCCCCGCCCCGCGTGAATTCGCAGAGCACCCCGGAGATTTTCCGCTCTCCGGAATAGATGTCGTTCGGCCATTTCAGGAAGAATTCGAGCGCAGGAGCGGTTTTTCCGAGCAGCTCCAGCGCCGCAAGCGAAGTGACAACCGTCGCATAAAAGGGATTCTCGACGTTCTTCATGACCAGCGACACGGAAAGATTCTTTCCATGCGGGGAGACCCATTTCCGCCCCAGTCTGCCGCGTCCCGACGTCTGCTCCCAGGCGGCGACCAGCGCGCCGTCCGGCAGTTCATCGAAATGGCTTTTTGCGTAAGTGTTGGTGGAATCAACCGATTCCAGCTCAAGAATATGGGGCTCGGTATGCATAAAACAATATTTTTTGAAAAAGAGAGAAGCGGGAAGCCGGCACAATCCCGGCTTCCCCCTGTTCAGTCAGCACGCAAGGTTACTTTACGAGTCTGGCTTCCAGCGCTTCCAGCTGAGCGGCAAGCTCTTTGGGAAGTCTGTCGAACTTCTTGTAGTGCTCCTTGATCATCTCGACCTCTTTGAGCCAGCCTTCCCTGTCGAAGGAGAGAAGCTCTTTCATGTCGGCCT
>CASEFP010000079.1 GCA_949287225.1 uncultured Lentisphaeria bacterium | reverse complement strand
CGGACGCGCGGCGTCTCCTTTTCCTTGATCTCGCGGAAGAATGCGGAGTAAAGGCTCTGCTCCGGAGTCTTTGCTCCATTCGGGCTCCAGAGACCTTCTTCGATGACTTGCGCGAGGATCTCTTTCGTGTTGAGCGGCGTTCGGCTGCGCTTGAGAACCTGCAGAGCCGCATTCAGGAGTGAGAGCTTTTTCTCCGGCGATCCGCCGGATTCCGGCGCGGGATTGGGCGTGTCCACTTCCTCTTCCGCCTCCAGCGCAGCGGATTCCACCTCCGGTTCCGTTGGGGGAGCCGCTTCCGATGGGATCTCCGCATCGACTGCTTCCGTCTCCGGTTCCGTTGCGGGAGCCGCCTCCGGTCCGCGACGACATCCCCGACCGTGCGGCTCCGCAGGGAGCCCCGGATCGAGGGAATACGGCAGTAGGTGCAGCAGTTGTCGCAGCCGTCGGCGATTTTAAGATAGGCGTAATGCGCGGGCGTCAGCTGAACGCGCGGCGTTTCATGCGAGTAGATCCAGCGGGGGCGGGTCTTTTTCCTTCCCCCCGGCGCCGGGAATTTCCCGCCTTCGAGAAGCTTCCGCGCGACACGCCCCGCATCGGCGATTTCGTCGATCCGCAGCCACGCATCCACCCACGGAAATTCCGCAAGCTCCGACTGTTCCGCCCATTCGACGAAACAGCCAGCGACAATTACGCGTCGTTTTTCCGGCGCGCGCATCTTCCATCGCCGGACGGCGCGGATCGTTTCCGCCGCCTCGGTCCGCGCCTCTTCGAGAAACGCGCAGGTATTGATGAACTGAATCTCCGCATCGGAATCCGAATCGGTCAGCCCGAACCCCTCGCAGAGAAACGAAGCCGTGGCGACCTCGGTATCGACAAAATTCTTCGCGCAGCCAAGACTGGTCGGCTTGACCATCGCGCGCACATTCACGGCCGGATCCGCCGCATTTTTTTTCTTTCCGCTCTAAATTGCTCTCTCCCGTATTGGCACATCGCAGATTCGACGCGTAATTTACACCCGGAAAGCGTGTTTCGCAAGCGGAAGCTCCGCAAAAGTTGGAAAACGCGGCCCCGGCGTCCCGGAAAGAGTTACGGCTCTCTCGCAGCCTCGTCCAGTGCTTTGAGCAGAGGATAGAGCCAGTACTCGATCACACGCCGTCGGTCCGTCTTGATCTCGGCGATTCCCTCCATGCCGGGGATCAGGCGGAAATCGTCTTTCACATGGGAAAGTTTTCCCGAAAGCGTGATCCGCGCCCGGTAATAGGAGGGCGACTCCTCCTGGTTGCCGGAAAATGCAGACCCTTCCCGCTGGAGGGTGTTTTCGGAGATGTTCCGGATCACGCCGTCGAGCGTCCCGTGTTTCTGGAAAGGATAGGCGTTGAGTTTGACCCGCACGGCGGAACCGATCGCAACCTTTCCGATATCCTGCGGACGGACTTCCGCCTCAAGTTCCACGGTGCCGATCAGCGGAATCAGGGTAATCAACGCTTCAGCCTCCCGGACGGCGGATCCCGGTGAGAAGGAGGCGATCTCATGCACGACCGCTTCGCACGGGGCGCGCAGGTAAACGTATTCGATCAGCTGCTTCACCTTGTCATAATCCTTGCGGGTCGAGGTGAGGTTCCGGTCGACGGAGACCATCTCCTCGGAAATGCTGTTGCGCCACTCCTGGATGAAGGAGTTCTTCTCCGCCCGCGTGCTTCCCTCGCGGTGGGTCAGTTCCAGCAGATCGTTGTCCAGCTGATCGACGGTCGCCTCCATTTCCATGCGGGAGATCGACATCTGGATCAGCTCCTTGAGCGAAGCCGCCTTCTTCTCATACAGCGACTGGAACATATCCTCAAGTTTCTTGACGGCGGCGAGACGTTCCTGCTGTTTCGCCAGAGAATCCTTCTTGCTCTTGATCGAGGCCGCGACCTGCGAGAGCATCGCGTTGAAGTAGTTGATGCGCTCGGTATAGTATTCCTGCCGCTGGCGGTAGATCGCATACTGCCATTTCTCGAACTGGTTTCTCCCGGAATCGCGGTAGGGCTTCCCGTCGAATTCGGCGCGGAGACGGTCGAACTGCGCGCTCAGCGTGTCCAGTTCGTTTTTCAGACGCTCCTCCTCCGCCTGATTGATCGCGGGGTCGAAGGTGATCAGAATCTGATCCTTTTTCACAACGTCGCCGATTTTGACGTTGATCTCCTTGATGACGGAGCGTTCCAGCGGTTTCATGATGATTGTGGGGCGGTCGGTCACAAGTTTGCCGTTCGCCTGCACCACGACATCCACTTTCGAGCAGGAGGCCCACAGAATAGTGATCAGAACCAGCGCCAGCGGAAGCCAGACGCAGAGGCGGACCCACAGGGGCAGGCGCTCGTTTTTAATCTCCAGCGCATCCTGCTGGAATTCAATGATTTCATCGGGAACTTTCGTTGTCATCATGCATCTCCTCTCATCTGCTGGTTCCAGAACTCCTTGTAAATGCCGTCGCGGCTCAGAAGCTCCCTGTGGGTTCCGGAATCGGACAGTTCGCCGTTGTTCAGCACCAGAATCCGGTCCGCGTGACTGACGATGCTCAGGCGGTGCGACACGATCAGCACGGTGCGCCCGTTTGCAATCGCCTTCAGATTTCGCTGGATCACAGCCTCGCTTTCCGGGTCGAGCGCGCTGGTCGCCTCGTCGAAGATCAGGATCGGCGGGTTCGTCAGCAGCGCCCGCGCAATCGCCAGACGCTGTTTCTGCCCGCCGGAAAGGTTCGAGGCATTCTCCTCCAGCACGGTATCGTAGCCGCGCGGAAGCTTCTGGATGAATTCATCCGCCCCGGCGAGCCGTGCGGCGTAAAGGATCTCCTCCAACGTGGCATTCTGCTTGGTCAGCGAGATGTTCTCCCGGACGGTTCCGCTGAAGAAGTAGTTCTCCTGAAGCACGACGCCGATGCTGCTCCGGAGATGCGCCTTGTCAATCTCGCGGATGTCGATGCCGTCGATTTTCACCAGACCATAGGTGACGGGATAGAGTCCCTGGAGCAGTTTGGTCAGTGTGGTCTTTCCCGAACCGGAGCGTCCGACGAACCCGATCGTCGCCCCCTGCGGAATATGCACGGAGAAGTTCCGGATGACCTGCGGCAGATCCTGGCGATACTGGAACGTGATGTTCTCATAGCTGATTTCGCCGCGCAGCGGATTGCGCACGCCTCCGCCCGCGGGTTCCTGCGGCGTATTCATCACCACGCCGAGCATGCGCACGGAAAGCGCGATCTGCTGGTATTCATGGATCAGACCGACCATCTTCACGAGAGGACCTGTCACACGGTTGGCAAGCATCTGGAACGCGATCAGCGCGCCGATTGAAATCGAGTAGTTGAACACGAGATACGCGCCGTACCAGATCACGCAGACCGTCATCATCATTTCAAGCATCTGGCTGAGGCTCCGCGCGGTCATGGAAATCTTGCCGACCCGGAAATAGGATTTGATCGCATAGGCCGTCGAATCGTCCCAGATCCGTTTCTCGACCGGCTCCAGCGCCAGCGATTTTACCGTGCGGACGCCGTGAATCGCTTCTACCAGCATGCTCTGGCGTTTGCCCTCCGCCTGATACAGTTCATCCAGGCGGCGCTGGAACGGCTTGATCAGCGAGGCGATTACCAGCGCCATCAGCGCGGAAAATCCCAGCACGATCAGCGTAAGCTGTACACTGTAGCAGAGCAGGAACGGAATGAATATGCACAAGGCGAACAGGTCCAGAACCGTGAAGAACAGGTTGCCGGAAAGAAATCCGCGTATTTTTTCTGTCTGCTGCATGTGCTTGAGCAGCACGCCGGACGGAACCCGTTCAAAGAAATCGACCGGCAGACGCATCAGATGCTGAAAAGTCTTGGTTGCCGTCGAGATGTCGATCTTGTTTGTCGCGAACAGCAGAAGATAGCTGCGCACATATTCGATCAGGGAGTTGAAAAGAATCGCAATCAGAATGCCGATCCCGAGCACGTTCAGCGTGTAATAAGTGCGGTTCACAAGCACCTTGTCCACCACAATCTGGAAGAACAGGGGAATGATCAGCGAAAACACCGTCAGAAGAGCGACCATCAGCGCGATTTCGCCGAATACGCCGCGCAGTTTCAGGAATTCCGGGATGAACCAGCGCAGCGAAAACGGCTGATTCTCATCGGCAAGCGAATAGGTTTTCTTCAGAAGGATGCATTCGCCCGTGCATGCCTCCTGATACTGTTCCCGCGTCCAGAAACGGAACTGTCTGCCAGGCGTCAGATCTTCGGTCGGATCGACGACCACAAGCTCGATCTGATCCCCGTTTCTGCGCAGGCCGCAGAGAAGAAGATAGGTGCCGTTTTTCTTTACGGCGACCGCGGGCATCACGGAGGAGGAGGCAAGGAGCTTCTTCCAGCTCATCGTCAGCTTGCGCATTTTGAAACTGTAGTCCGAGGCGATCTGCCGGAAGAGGTTTTCCCGGACCTCCCCTTCGCCGACGGCGTATTCATACATGACGCGCCGCAGATCCATCTGGACATTGTGATGGCGCGCAATCGCGGAAAGACAGTAGAGACGTGTCTGCTTGGTATGATCCACAACCGTCAGATTCCGGAAAATGACAATCTGCCCTCCGAAACAGCGTTCAAGCTCCTCCTTGTTCACGGTAACTGCTGAAGAGGTGTTTTTCACCGGATCAAACAAAGTGACTTCATTGCCGCGCCACTGCAGGGAGTTGGTCAGCAGAACCCAAGTCCCGTCGTCGCGCCGGAACAGCGCGGGGCCGTGATAGCTCTGGAAAATGTCCGGGGAAACTTCCGCCTCCGCCCGGAGTTTCTGATCGTTCGCCAGTTTCAGAAGCGTATCCCGCGGGTCCTCCTGATAAGCGTCCCTCACCGGCTTCGGCACCAGCGCCGAGAAATTCACGCTTCGACGGAACTGGGAAAACAGAATCTGCAGGCACAACAGCCCGCTCCATTTTGTTCTTTCGTCCATATGCTACCTCATCGTTCAAAAGTTTTGATTCATAGATCCTTGTCGCGCCGGTAAGCCTGTTTGATCGCCATGACTTCCGGGAGCAGGCGCTCGAGGCGATCCTCCATTTTCTGCGCGGCGGACCGCCTTGCATCCTTCCGCCGGAACAGTCCGCGTTTTCCGCGTTTTTCCTGGACAGACCGCGCGCATCCTTCCGGTGTTCCTCCGGTGAACAGGGCAACGGCTTCCGGATATTCCGCCAGAGCAAGGGAGAAAACGGCATGTTTTGCCTCGTCGGGGATCTCCGCATCCGATGCGAAAAGCCTCTGTCCCTCCGGAAACATCTCCGGAAACAGTCGATAACAGAGCCCGAGATCCAGATTCAGATTCCACTCACGGTTCAGCGAGACGATTTTCTCTTTGTCAAGCACCACCTTCTTCTGGAGGAACGCCAGATCCAGAAGCGAGCGGCAGCCGAACTGCCAGCGGTCGAAATACATATTGTAGAGCACCAGCAGATAATGCGCCTCCGGGCACAGGCGGCGGCAGAACGGAATCGCCGGATCGGGAGCGGTATCCTTCCAGATCATTTCCGAATCAAAAAAATTGCGGTTTTTCAGAATATGCCAGTGCAGTTCCAGCGCGGGGAAAGAGGGCCTGACGAGAGTCGGCAGATGCAGCCGTTTGAAAAAGGGGCGGATCCTCCCGTGCGTTTCCCATCCGTCCTCCTGGAATTTCCGGAAAACACGCTCGATGTCCGAACGGTGAAACAGCACGTCCAGATCACGCCGGAAGCGGAGCGCGGGATGCGGATAGACCTCATAGGCCAGTGAACTGCCCTTGAGCGGCACAAACGACACTTCGCATTTCTGAAACGCGGAATAAATGGATTGCAGGGATGCCGTATACTGGAGATCCCGGCGGGACTGCGCGTAGAAATCCATTTTGAAAACAGTCTGCCATTTTTCCGGAAGAGCATCACTCAGCGTGTAGTAAAAGAGCGGAGAAAGCGTCAGCATCCTGACTCCGGCACAGAGTTCATCCTGTGTTTCCGGAGAAAGTTCCAGAAAGAATTTGCGCGCGTCGCCGAACACCATCTGCCCGAGCAGACGGAACAGAATCGAGGCGGAACGCATTTCCTTCTGCTCCTTCTCCCGCAGTCCACGATGATGAGCGCGCCTGATGAAAAAGGCAAGGAACGGCGAGCGCCAGAACCATTTCCCGTCATACTCCCAGGCGGCTGGCTGTTTCCTCCAGTAGTAGACACGCAGATGACCGAAATCCGCCTGTTCCAGATTCTCCGCGCGCAGTTTCCACGGACTGATCCGGCAGAAAAACCGGGCGATCTTCAAGAGTCTCTCTCTGTTCCGGTTCCAGTGCCGGTTGCGGCGGAACTCCGCAAGCCCCTCCTCTCCGCGGGTTAAGGAATGCGTGACCCCATCGCGTTCGAAACGCAGCGCCAGCAGACATTCCGTTTCCGGCGCAAGCGGCGGATCGGGCAGCGGATTGGCGTCGCCCTGCGTCTGAATGCCGTCGTTTCCAGTGCGGATCACGCGATGAACAATGGTTTTCCCGTCGCGGGAAAAGACAATAATATCTCCCGGAGCGAGTTCAGCACGCGCAATGCTGCGTGAATATACGCGATCCCCGCTGCGCAGAAGCGGAGACATGCTGAATCCCGCCACAAGATGAAAATCTGTATCACTGCCGGTCATTCAGCAAGATACCCTTTTGCGAGGAGTTTCGCAAGAAAATCATCCAGATCGCGGTCCGCATCAGGCGGCAGCGATCCGCACGCTTCTCCAAGCGCCTTGCGGATCTCCTCTTTGGAAGCGCCGTTTTCGAGCTGTTTCCAGATAAACGAGGCGGTCCGGTTCAGCATGAAGCTTTCCCCGTTGTCCGGGCGGAACAGAACCGCACTTTTATCAAATTCCTCCCGATAGATCACAAGGGGATTGATTTTCATTTTTTTCTTTCCTTCCGTTCGTCAGATATTTTCAAGAGTTTTCCGGAGATCGCCGTCCAGGTGCGCCGCGAGAGCAAGCGGGGAATAGGCCTTGTCGATTTCATCCACGATCTTCCAGCATTCCAGCGCGAGGCGCCGCCGTTCCTCCGTAGTCAAGGTCTGCTGCAGAAACAGCGTGTGCTGATTGCATGCGGCAAGCAGCTGCCCGTGCCATTTCTGGAGAGAAACACTTTTCAGCTCCTCCCGATCCGTCGCGGAACGTGTCAGCCAGAGAATGCGGCGGATTTTCACGATCCGGGTCACGGGATAACGCAGTTCTTTCGCGGGAATGCCCTCCCGCAGACACCGGCTCCATGTGGGAAGCGGCTGCGCGTAAAAAGAGGGTGTTCCATTTCCCACCCGGACACAGCTCAGGATCATCAGATCGTCACAGAGCCCCTCTCCACCGGCATTCTGCCAGCGGCGGTATGTTGTGCTTTTTCCAACTTCGCTTTCTCCGGTCAGGATCATTCCCTTCCCGGACCGGTTCAGCAGGAGACAGCCGTGAAACAGACAGCATTTCGAGCTTCCCAGAGTCGCCAGCATGACAGAGAGAAGCAGCGGAAGACGATAACGCAGACTCTCCTCCCAGCCGGCTGGAGGCGGGTCGGAAACACGGCAGAAGAATTGACCGCCCGCGCGATGGAATGCCACCCCCTGTGCGCACAGAACCGGTTCCGCGGAAGCGCCTTCCGGCGGCGCGCCGGAAAAGAGAATGACATCCGGAGCACCGGAACTTTCCGTTTCGTCCATCCGGGACAGCTCCGTCCCATGGATGCGTGCGGTTGTTTCAAGAATGGAGAGCGATAATTCATCCGCCGCCCCGAGGCGGACCATACATTCATTTGCAGTTTTGATCGACAAGATACGTTTCATTCATTTTCCCGGAGCAAAATCAAACATGATTGATGCGTTGAAGCATCAGTCGAAAAACAAAATCAACAGCCTCCCCCGTTTCTACGCGGGAAAGACTGTTGATTTCCCAGACTGGAAAAAGTTTCAGCTCACAACCACAACAGCAGGGTTCAGAATGTTGGCCGCTTCCGCGACAGGAGCGGAAAGCTCGGTCATTTCCGGAGCTTCATAAGTGAATTTTTCCATGGTGAAAATTCCTTTCCTTATTGGTTGATTGTTATAAAAACCATCCTGAAGAGCTTCCCTGCCCTTCAGGATGGTTACGGTCAGTGCGAGGAAACTGCGGCAAACGCTCCCTTGTTCTTCAGATCGTCGTATTCGGCAATCTCTGTAAGGAGACCGTCACCATTGGCGTCACAGTAGAACTTGACGGAATCCCAGCTGACACCGTTGAGCACGATGCTTCCGCTGAACGTGCCGTCATCCCAGGTCAGTGTATTGCCGGAGATCTGGCAGTCCGCCTTGTCGATGCCGTCAAGATAGAGCGTGACACTTCCGGAGGCAAGCTGTGTAATAGTGTCATTGCCCCAGTTATAGCTGTTGCCGTAGCAGAAGATGTCATTTCCGCCGCCGCCGCGCATGACATCGTTGCCAATGCCGCCGATCAGTGTGTCATTATTAGATCCGCCGTAGAGCTTGTCGTTTCCGGCGTCGCCGAACAGAATGTTGTGTCCCGCGTTCCCCCAGAGCACGTCATTGCCGTCGCCGCCGCGGACAATCAGCTCTCCGCTGTTGTGCTCCTCATAGGAGAACTTGGCACTGGAGAGGTCGACGATGTCATTGCCGAGTCCCGCCTGGATTTCCGTCATCTTGCTGATACGCGCATCAGTGCCGTTGGCTGTATAGACGTCGTCCAGGAAGAAGACATCGCCGTTGGCGTCATCCGTCAGGAAGAGCGTCGTGGCGTCTTCGCCGCCGACAAACACCGTCGAGAAACGGTTCTTGCCTTTTGTGGAAACAATCTCCATGGTTCCGCCCCAGATTCCGTCGCCCTGATGCTGAGCGCTGTAACTGCCGTCCCACTTGCCGATCGAGATGGCGAAGAAGAGGTTGTCATGATCATCATCCACAGCAACAACCTTGTCCGGAACCGTCGAAGTGGTTGCCGACACCGGCGTTTTCTCGATGATCGTCTTCACCAGGGCACCGTCCGTATCCTTTTCGACAATCGTGACTGTGGTACCTTCCGGAAGGGCGTAGTGTTCCACTGTGTTGCCGGAGAGTTTCACACTCTTGCTGGTCCCGTCCGCGAAAGCGTAGGTCGCCTCGTAATAGTTTTTGTTCACCGTCTTCGCGAGGTAAATCACTTCCGAATTCACTTCCTCACTCATCGGCACAACCGCCACATACACCTCGGTTTCCACCGGATCGATGATTCCCTGTTCACGGAAATACACCATCGTGCTCTCCGAAACGTTCACTCCGTTCGCCGCATCGTAGGTCAGCCAGTCGCCGGTATCGCCGATCCGGTATTCCAGGTCCGCCGCCGCATCGCTGTAATTCGCGTAGACCGTGACGGTTTCGCCGTTCGCCATCCGGACCTGCGAACTGTAGAGGAAAGTCGCGCGTTCCGACGTGACATAGAGGTCGTTGTTGTCAACCGTGAAGTTCTTATCCCAGTTCTCTTCGCCGATCAGCGCCTTGTACTGTTCCTCGGTGTAACTGCCGCTGCCGGTGTAATCCAGCAGTTTGTAGTGTCCGGACTGATATCCCGACATATCAATGGTAATCGTCCCGCTGTTGGCAATATCTTCGAACGCCAGTGTCGAGGTGTAATCAAGAGAAATCGTACCGGCGTTGGTAACGGAATCAGCCAGCAGTTTGGATGCGCTGCGGAGGGTAATACTTCCGCTGTTGGTGACAGAGGGCAGCTTTACCGTGGAATCGGAAATTTCCACACTGCTCTTGGCATTGTTGACCCGGAGACCAATCTGGCGATCATCACCGTAATCAAGAATCGTAAAATCGACATTGGAGTTATTCCTGATCACGAGTTTGCCGGCAGTGGAACCGTCCGCCTGGCCGATGTCAATACCGTTGTTGGTGTTGTAATCACCGCGATACTGCGTATTCTTGACCGTAGTGCTGTCAAAAATCAGTGTTGCAGACAGATTTTTCTCATCTGCTCCCGGCGCAAGTTTAGCCGGATCATAATCAGTTCCGACATTCACAAGGGCCGCACTGAGCTCCGAACCGATGACCGTTGCGGTTCCGTTGCCGCGAACGTCAAATCCGGCCTGATTGCCCTGACCGACAT
>CASEFP010000078.1 GCA_949287225.1 uncultured Lentisphaeria bacterium | reverse complement strand
CTGATTCAGAAGTTTGATAAGGCGTTGAAATCCCGGAGTGAAAAAATCGATTCCCCCAACATCTTTTTGCTGGTCGACGAAGGGCATCGGAGCAATTACGGCCCGCTCGCCGGAAAGATGCGGATGATGTTTTCCCGGGGCTGTTACATCGGCTTTACCGGTACACCTCTGGCCAAGAAAACCAAGAACAGCTTTGAAAAATTCGGCGGTCTGATTCGGCCGGTCTACTCCATTCGTACCGCGGTCGAAGACAAAGCCGTTGTCCCTCTGCTCTATGAAGGGCGGCATGTCGATCTGGAACAGAACCGGAAAGCCCTAGACCTTTGGTTTGAACGGCATACAAAGGATCTTTCCGACGAACAGCGTCGGGATTTGAAAAAGAAATTCGCCCGGGCGGAGATGCTGAAAAAGTCAAAAGCGTTCGTCTACATGTGTGCATACGACATTTCGGAGCACTACCGCGACTTTTGGCAGGGAACCGGATTCAAAGCGCAGCTGGTCGCTCCGGATAAGGAGACCGCTATTCTCTATCAACAGTATTTGAATGAGCTCGGTGTCGTCAGCAGCGAAGTGATTATTTCCGCACCGGATACCCGCGAAGGCAACGACCCGGAAGGCCGGGTCTCTCCCGATGTTGTCGAGTTCTGGAAAAGAATGATGGCCCGCTTCGGCAATAAGGAAGATGAATATAACAAGCAGATCATCGATGCGTTCAAAACCGCTTCCGCACCGGAAATTCTGATTGTGGTGGATAAGCTCCTCACCGGTTTTGATGTGCCGCGCAACACGGTGATGTATCTCTGTCGCTCCATTCGGGAGCCGGCTACACTGCTCCAGGCGATTGCCCGCGTCAACCGGCTGTGCGAAAACAAGGAGTTCGGCTACATCATCGATTACGCTGGTGTTCTGGATCTGCTCGATGACGCTTTGCTCAAATACAGCGAAATGGAAGGGGTCTCCGAGGAGGACCTGACGTCACAGGTGATGCCGATTGCAGATGAGATTGCGAAACTTCCCCAGCAATATGCGAAGTTATGGGAGATGTTCAAATCCGTCCGCAACAGCAACGACAGTGAGGCTTTTGAACTTCTGCTTCAGCCGGAGGATCTCCGTGAGGCGTTCTATGAAAATTTGAACGCATTTGCCAAAACCCTCGAACTCGCACTCTCCAGCATCAAATTCATGCGGGAAACGCCGGAAGAACAGATTGAAAAATACAAACGTGATTTGAAGCGGTTCTGGAACTTGCGCTCCGCCGTCAAACGTCGGTATGCGGAAGCGGTGAACTATCGGGATTATGAACCGAAAATCAAGAAACTGCTCGATACCCACATTCAGGCGAATGAGGTGATTCAACTCAATGAGCCCGTCAATATCTTCGATGAGAATACGTTCCGGGAAGTACTCGAAAATCAGGGAATTGATCACGTGAAAGAGCAATCCGCGATGGCGGATTCAGTTGCTCACGCCACTAAGCGGTATATCACGGAACACATGGAGGAGGATCCTGCGTTTTACCATAAGTTTTCGGAAATGATCCAGCAGGCAATCGATGAATTTCGCGAAAAACGGCTGCATGATCTGGAGCATCTCGACGAGATTGTCCGAGCCTATTGGGAGAAGGTCAACCACATCCGGCGGATGGTGACGACCCGGACTCACGACGATATTCCGGAAACTATTCGTCATCGAGAGGACGCCATGGCCTGCTACGGCCTTCTGCTGCCGTTCCTGAACAATCAGGAGGAGCTGACTGCGGAGGACGCACTGCAGATCAGCGACATCATAAACAGTTTCACCTCACGGATTCAATTCTGGGACGATGCCGATGCGCAGAATCAGCTGAAAAACGCCATTGACGACTTTTTGTACGATGAAGTGATGGCAAAACAGAAAATTAATCTGACCACAGCGCAGATGGATGAAATCATTGAGCGGCTGATTACGCTGGCGAGAAACCGGAGCATGCGCTCATGATGTACGAGATCGATTACGGCAGTCGCAAGATTACTTTTGGTGTGGAGTTTCGGCGACGTACCACCATGGAAATCGCCGTACTGCCGGATGGAACGGTTCACATCAAAGCGCCGGTCGGTACGGAGGAGAGTCGCATCCTTGAAAAAGTTCACCGGAGAGCCGCCTGGATTGTAAAGCAACAGCGTTATTTTGAACAGTTTGCTCTCAAGACGCCGGCCCGTCAATATCTCAGCGGTGAAACGCATCTATATCTGGGGAAACAGTACCGCTTGAAACTTGTTCAGCAACCACGGTGTGGCGTGAAGATGAGTCGGGGATTCCTGCAGGTATTTTCACCAGATCTTTCTCCGGCGGCTGTTCAGAAAATCTTGGAGCGTTACTATCGGAAACGGGCTCGGGAGAAGTACTCCGAATATTTAAAACGGGTTGCTGCCCGGTTGGAACTTACAACACTTCCCAGGATGCAGATCCGTACGATGAAGACCAACTGGGGGAGCATGTCGCCCGGTGGCATTCTTCTGCTGAATCCGGAGCTGATCAAAGCGCCGGTTTCCTGTCTGGAATATGTGATTACCCATGAACTTTGCCATCTGCGCTATCGGGAGCACAATGCGGATTTTTACGGGCTGTTGCAATCGTATCTCCCTGATTGGGAAAAAAGAAAATTGAGATTGGAATTAGCTCTTCTGTAAAATTTGCTGAGGGGAAGTAATATTGGAAGCGTGCAGTTCAATGATTTTCGTCTATATATAACCATTGTGATGGCAGGCTGTGGTAATCGGCCTGAATGAGTGATCAGCCCTGTCGGTCTATATGACCGGCGGGGCTGATTGGTTTTAATCGCATGGAGGTTGTGAAGATGAAGATCAAAAAGAGTGTGTTGCTTGAGGCGT
>CASEFP010000077.1 GCA_949287225.1 uncultured Lentisphaeria bacterium | reverse complement strand
TTCTCCGCTTTCGGGTAAAACGCGAGTTGAGCTCAAATTTACCCCCGAAACGAAAAAACCGACCAGAAGACCGGTCGGCGGAGAATCAAGAAAATGGTCGAGCATTTTGAGGCTTTTCAGAACTTTTCTCTCCGCCTCAAAACGGCGAATTTTTCTAGTCTCAAAAGGGCGGCAATTTCATCTTCTCGAAAAATTCTCCGCGAAATCCTTTCAAATTCAGGTAGAGTTTCTCATCTTGGAAATACGGCTGGCCGCATTCCCCAATTGAAATGTGCGCAATTTTCTAAACGTTATCCCAGGAGACCACATAATGCGAATAATCATCCAGATAACCGATGACAAAGAGTTTTTCTTGGTTCGGCATGACGAAATACATCACGTCGGTATGCCACAATTCATTGGGAGAGCGCCGTTCGAAGAACCGCATCGGTGCGGGAGGACGCCGGGCTCGCGACGTTGTCGCCGTTGACGATGATGGGTGTGTCTGCAGAACGGATCGAACTTCATGAGTTTTTACCGGCAGCCCGAGAAAACGTCGGAAGATCTGGGGGATCCGTTTGACGCCGTGATCCGGATGTGCGGCTTTGTGTTCGAGAATTTGCGCTCGGACAAACTCCCGGGCTGGATCGGATTTTTTCACTTCCGCTGCACTTTTCTCCGGTACTGACAGGAGCACAGCAGAACCCTTTTCCCAGTATTCCCGGATCCATTTGCCGAGGGAACTTTTCCCGATCCCGAGTTCCCGCGCGATGGCTTTGACCTGATAACCTTCCTCAAGATAGAGTTTCACTGCCTTGAGCTTGTCGGCCGCCGAATAGCAGAGCCCGTTCCGATTCGCACTTGTCCCGGTGTTTCTTTCAATTTCACACCTTCCTCCTTCTTCAGAGAAAAGTGTTACCCGTTTTTACAAACTCTTCAAACCATTTTCCCGTAGCTTAGCACACCGAAGAAGTCAGAAAAAGAAAAATTTATTCTCGCACATGACAGTTTCATCCCATCGGAAGCCGCAGCTGTATCGGTTCGGAATACATGCGTTTTGCGGCGAGGGAGGAAAAACCGGACGCGGATACTCCCAACGCATACCACGCAAAGCGTCTGCGTGAATGGTGCACTACTTTTCCAGGAAAAGTTTATATTCATGAGAATGCAATGGCCCAGAGTCTGTTCGGCGTATTTCAGCATAATACATCCGTGCTTCTGAAAGATCTGGAACGTTACAGGACTCTTGGTATTCAGGGGGTCTATTATGAAGCCTATGAACCGGGCTATTCCGGTTTTTCCGATATGTTTGAAATTCTTGCAGATGCCATGAATGGAAAGGAAATCAATTATTCTCCGCAGGAACTTGAACGAATTCTTCCGAAGACAGGTATGCGGATTTTCTGTACTGATCCGGATTTCCCCCTGGAAAAATATCTCATGGATCCCTTTGCATTGAAGCAGGCGAAGCTCTACTGTGAATTCTGGAGAAACCCAACTGTCGATCTTTACCGGAGATATCTGGACTGTGCTTTTGAGCACGAAGACAGCATGGACGCTTTGATGATTGGATTCGGTATCGCGCAATATGGCCGTGTTTCCGGAATCATGTCGTACACTCATCTGTCCCCGGAAGCCGATGACCTGCTCCATCGTAGAAAATTATGGAATTTCATGGAAGATATTCCCTTGTCCGAAGATCCCCGTGCAGTTTGCCGCGATCTGATTCTAGAACTGGCGGCAAAAGCGGAAAGTTCATGATGCAAGCAGAAGGAAACAGGAAGTCAGCATGATCTTTCAGGACGGGGCTGAAGGAAAATTTTCTGCAGTTGACTCCGGAAACGGGATGAGTTTGCCTGATGGTGTCGTCAATAGTTTTTTAGCTCCAAACAGCAATACGTCTGATTTGTACTGCCATAAAAGATGATACCGTATTCTCAGAGCATATCGTGTTGCCATTCCACGCCGACGCCTAGTGTCGAAAACGCGTTTCCGGTAGTGTCCGGGAAGTGTCAGCAACAGACTTCATCCCTTTATGCAACTATCATGGGATTGGCTGGACGGCTGCTTTGCCTGGGATGCGGAAACGCACTCCGCCGTCAGACGGAAATGGATGTTGTCTCCGGCAAGATGCGCTGCAAGACGGGTCGATTCGAGTTTCCGGAATTCGCGGAACACTTTTCCCGGGAGACTCTCCCAGCGGACGGGCGCATCGGCCTCCCAGGTGAGGCGCAGAATGGTTCCGCCGTTGTCCAGAAGGATTTCCGTTTCCATGATACGGCACTCTGCTTCGGGGGCGAGAATGAAAAGGAAGGTGCAGTTCTTTGATTCCGGCGCCCGCACCTGATCGCAGATGACGGCGCGGGAGTGTTCCAGCTCCAGCGCGCGGGTCCAGACCACGCCCTCCCAGCCGGGAGCGGAAGAGCGCTCTTCCAATGCGGGAGCGTCCGGCACGACGGCGTGTTCGGGAGAGAGGTTCCAGCTGTAACGTCCCTGAAGGACGCCGTCGCCTTGGCCGTTCACCAGAAGCGTGGAGTGTGCTTCCGGCTGCTTGAACCACTGCTGGAAATCAGGGTCATCGTAGCTGCAGCAGCCGCTGTCGACGAGGAAGGGGCGTCCGTCGCACCAGAGGGTCGGCGCATTTTTCCCCGCGTGGAAGTGAGCGTATTTTCCGGTGCAGGGGGTCGCGTCCAGAATGGCGAAG
>CASEFP010000076.1 GCA_949287225.1 uncultured Lentisphaeria bacterium | reverse complement strand
AAGAGAAAACTCGTGGTGAAGCATTTCACAGGCACCGGAAAGATCATCCCCCCGGACGGCGCTCGGAAGATAGGAGCATCCGGCGGAGGACCCTTCCAGCGGACCGGGCCGATAGACGGCGTCATACGCAAGCGCATGGCTTTGAACCCCATAGTAAAGCGGTCCGATGCAGAAGGGGAGCTCCCGCATTGCCGAAGCGAACAGGCTCCAGGCATGATACACCAGGGAACTCTCGCATCCCGGGAAATACGATTCCGCAAACGCCCGGAGTTCCGCCTCCTCGCCGGAAAGTTCCGGCAGATTCAGAAAGTAATGAAACGCCGCCGTGCCGGCACTGAGGAAA
Organism: uncultured Lentisphaeria bacterium; assembly: GCA_949287225.1. Classification (GTDB taxonomy): domain Bacteria; phylum Verrucomicrobiota; class Lentisphaeria; order Victivallales; family UBA1829; genus UBA11452. The sequence continues at coordinate 10,754 of CASEFP010000076.1, read as the reverse complement.
TTGCCGAAATTCCAGCATCCGAGAAATCCCGTTTCCGGGTGCGCCCTGTGCCAGAGCGCCTTTTCCCGGATACCGGGAAGATTCGGAAGCGATACGACGCTTCCCAGTTCATGCGTCGTTCCGATCTGCAGTTTGCTCATGAAGCCAAGACCAAGTTCAAGGCAGGCAGCGCGTGTTTTGAGGAAATGTTCCGAGGGGCCCGGATACATTAGAGAATATTCGTCGATGGGAAAACCCGGACGTTCGGGAAGATCCATCGTGCCGCCGCGCTCGAAATCCGCCATCACGACAACATCGTGCGCCAGCAGTTCCAGCAGAGGACGGCAGGGAGAAGCCATCCATTCCGTCCAGCTCCAGTTCCATGCGATGACGGCAATCGAGGAGGAGTGTCTGCGGATTCCGTTGCGGAACAGATTGATCAGTTCCGCAACCACCTCCCACGGCTCGCGTTCGCAACAGCGGGGGCATTCCACAAGAGGATAACAGGCGTTCGGATTCTCTTTGTGCCTGCGTTGATAGCAATGGCCGGGGAACTCCGTCGCGGTAATTAGGATGACGCCGCCCAGACCGGGAAGTCTCTCCGCAAGCTGCGCGGCGGATTCCTCCACGAATTCTTTCACGGGAGATGTCGAGGAACACAGCGAAAGCGTCGGATACCGGCGGCGTTTTCCAGTCAGCGGAGACTCTTCCGTGAGAAATTCGCGCTGTCCGGCGCACTCAGCATGATTCTTCCAGAAACTGCTGCACGAGGCGGGGACGGCCCGGAGCACCTGTCCGTACAGAAAGAGTTTGATGCCGTGTTTTTCCGCGCGGCGGATCAAAGCGGAGAGTCGTGCGATATGTTCATCGGCATGAGAACCGAGTTCGGGAAACACTTCTGTCCGGGTGATCTGCGCAAAACGCGCATGCACCCAGATGCCGTTGAATCCGGCCGCGGCGATCCGTTCCAGTTCCGCGTCGCTGTAATGATCCGCCGCGGTGAAGGTTTCGTCTGTCCGATCATCGGGATATTCTGCCGTCGTTCCGCCGAAGCGGCTCCAGGGGGAACGCCAGATCCTGTAAACCATCCTGATCCTCCTTTTTCCATATAAGATAAGTGGCGGAGCGTCCGATATAAATGGCGGAAATGGGAAAAAGTTGACTTTCCCGGGATTTCATGAGGGTTCCTCTTCCATCTTTTTCCTGAAGGCCCGCGGATAGAATCCGATTTTTTTCCGGAACATTCTGGAGAAGCTGGAGATGTCGTCAAAGCCACAGGCGTCGGCAATTTCCTTGACCGGGTGTGCCATGTCCCGCATCAGTGTGACGGCAAGATTCATCCTGCAGGAGAGAAGGAATTCATGAGGAGGCTGTCCGACGTAGCGTTTGAATTTCTTGCGGAACGTCTCGTATGACATCCCGTATTCCCGCGCCATGGACGCAAGATCATAGCGTGCAGCCGGATTTTTTTTGAACAGTTCCGCCGCCTCCAGAATGGCGGAGCAGCCGTGACAGGTGTTGTCTCCGCAGAACACCGCATCGAAGATAAGCCCGATGAGTTCCTCGACATAGACGACGATCCTGTGCCGGATGGTCTGTTCGGAAGCATGGCGGTTCAGGTTGATGATCCGCAGCATGAGAAGCGCTGTTTCCATACTGCTTGTCAGCGGCACACCCAGCCCGGCGAAAGAGGGCAAAGCTTCCAGCCCCCTGCTGATCCGGCGGGCACGGGCGCCGCCCATATCCAGCCAGATTGTCTCCCGGCGGAACTTGGCCTCCACGGAAAGAAACTGGTATACATGGCCCGGAACCGCCCAGAAAATGAACGGAGCCTTCAGATGATGCCTTCTGCCATCCCTGATGACAATCATTTCCCCTTTCCGCAGAAGGCAGAGACTGAAATAAGGCGGATTGATCGGTTTTGAAACATGATATCCGTGCAGTTTCTGTGTCGCCTGCACAATTTCCAGATCATCGAAATAACCCATGGTATTCTCTGCTCCCGTGTTTCCGCAATATAATATCCTCACGGGGAATGGCAAGATGATTTTTTTCAAAAAATACCGGAAATATCAAAAAAATACCAGTTCTGCTATTTCCAAAGTCCTTTTTTGCCATTATAATGATAAGTGAAATAGGCTTAAGGAAAAACAATCGGGAAACAGGTATTGAAAAAATGCAGATTTCAGACAGACCGTATCATGGTGTTTACAATACCCGGGAAACAGCCGTTCCCCCGTTCGAACTGCCCTCTCCTCTCCGGAAAAAGGACGGGAGCATGGTTCAGACGCCGTTCGAATGGATGAACTTCCGCAGGAGTGCCGTTCTCCAGACCTTCCGGGAGGAGATGTACGGCTGGATGCCGCCGCGTCCGGACCGGATGCGCTTCGAGCTCCTCAGTGAAAATCCCGCCGCCTTCGACGGCCTTGCAACACGCAGGGAGATCCGGATTCACTGCGCGATGAACAGCGGCGCGGAAAAATCGTTTGATCTGCTTGTCTATCTGCCGAACAGAAGGAAAACACCCGCGCCCGTCTTTCTCGGGCTCAACGGGCGCGGCAACCATGCGGCAACTCCGGAAATGGGAATCCGGATCACCCGGGAACCGGTTGTGAACTGGAGCACGCACGAGGTGTTCGCAACGGAACCGCCGGACGAATCAACGCGCGGCATACAGAGTGATTTCTGGAACTTCCGCGGAATTCTGGAACGCGGATACGGCGCGGCAACGCTGTGCATCAGTGAAATTTTCTACGATTCGCCGGATGCGTTCGCAAGCAGCATCTACCGCCTGTTCCTGCCGGAAGAGGAACTGCGTGCGCCCGAACACAAATACGGTGCGATCGGCGCATGGGCGTGGGGACTCTCCCGCGCGCTGGACTGTCTGGAACACATCCCCGGCGTCGACGCCGGACGGGTCGCCGTGCACGGACACTCCCGTCTCGGCAAGACGGCTCTCTGGGCGGGCGCCTGCGATCCGCGTTTCGCCATGGTCATTTCGAATGAATCCGGCTGCGGCGGAGCGTCCCTCTCGCGGCGCATTTTCGGGGAAACCATCGACTATCTGCTCTTCTGGCGGGACTACTGGTTCAGTTCCGCGTTCGGGCGTTACCGGAACCGGGAGGAGATGCTGCCGTTCGATCAGCACTTCCTGCTGGGGCTGATTGCACCGCGTCCGCTCTATGTCGCCAGTGCGGCCGACGATTTGCACTCCGATCCGAAGGGGGAATATCTCTCCCTCGCGGCAGCGGCGGAGGTCTACCGCCTGTTCGGTGCGGAATGCGCGGAGTTCCGCTCGGGCGAACTCCCGCCAGTTGACGTGTCCATCGGGCGGGAGACCGGATATCACATCCGGAGCGGTGAACATGACGTTACGTTAAGCGACTGGAAGTTTTTCCTTGATTTCGCGGACCGCTTCTGGAAAACAGAGAGTTCCATCTGACGAAAACGGGTCTGCCGAGCTAATCAGGAAGAAAATGCCCAATGCAGAAGAGTATGCCACAGATTGAAAGGAAAGAGCAGGATACGCCCCCGCGGGTTTCTCCGCCGGAATACAGGGCCGTCCATCTGGATCTGAAAGGCATGCCGCCGCGCATGGAACGACTGCTCCGGCATCTTGGGCTCTACGCCGCGTCCGGATATAACGCGCTGCTCATCGAATGGGAGGACATGTTCCCCTGGAAAGATCCGCTTCTCCGCGCGGAGGAGTGTTACAGCCCGGAGGATGTTCAGGCGCTTTCCGAGCGGGCCGCACAGCTGAATCTGGAGATCATTCCTCTGGTTCAGACACTCGGGCACATGGAGAATGTGCTCCGGCACGGAAAATACGCCGCATACAGGGAACTGGAATGGCTGAACAGCGAACTAAGTCCCGACAAAAAGGGCGCGGCACTGGTGACGGGCATGATCGCGGAGGTGCTGGAACTTCTCCCGCGAACCCGGTATCTGCATCTCGGCGGGGATGAAGTCGCCGGGCTTGGACTCGGGCGCTCCGGAGAGGCGGCGCGGCGCGCGGGCGGAAAGATGAATCTCTATTTCAAACATATGAATGGACTGTCGGAGTTTCTCCGGAAAAAAGGCGTCAGGCCTATTCTTTGGGCGGACATGGCGCTGACCCTTCCCGTCTGCGAACTGAAAAAATATGCGGCGGACTTCGACTTCGCCGTCTGGGGGTCGGGAGAACTGGAACGGAAGATGGTGTCAATCCATGCCGCGGGGGGAAGAATCTGGGGCGCTCCCTGCTTCAAGGGCGCGGACGGAATCACCTCCGACCTTCCGAATCCCGAAGCAAGAAAAAGAGTCATACGCGCCTATCTGACTCTGGCGGATACCTTTCCGATACACGGCCTTATCGCATGCGGATGGAGCCGCTACACCACCTTGAGAAGTCAATGTGAACCGATCGAGGGCGCTCTTGACACAGCCGTCATGGCGGGACTGCTTTTTTCGCGGAAACGCGTTTCTGCGCACGACATCACACGGATCCTGAAGCGCTGCGGACTTCTGGAGGAGCACCGCCGTTCGAAAGAACTGCTGACTGAACTGATTCAGCTGCGGAACCAATGCCGCCGTCATCTCTTTGACGCGCTGGAACTTGCCGCCGCGCAGGAGTGTCTCAAATGCCGGATGGACGCGAAAAACGCCTGGTATCTTCTGGCGCTGAAACGCCATCTCGCGGAATATGAAAGAAAAAAAGCAGATTTTCACGCTCATTTCGATCGTTTCGTATCGGAAAGACTGCTCGAAGAATATCTGGAGGAGCGTTTCCAGCCCTTCCGGCGCGGACTGGAGCTGGTTCAGGCGGACTGCCGCAGATACTGGCATCCGGACGCGGAGCGGGGGTATCGGGATGTCTTTGGAGAATAAGAGCCTGCGGAAAAAAAGAGGAGCAATGGCAATGGAGAGGGAAAGAAAACGGAAAATCTCCGGATCAGCCGCTGAGAAACTGAAAAGGGGAAGTTTCACTTTGGTGGAGCTCCTCGTGGTGATTGCGATCATCGCCATTCTCTCAAGCCTGCTTCTGCCGGCACTTGGCCGGGCGCGAAACGCGGCCAAGGGGGTTCAATGCATTTCCAACGCCCGGCAGCTCGGCGTCGCGCAGGGGCTTTACATCGACACGTTTCTCTATTATCCTGCCTATTCCATGGGCGGAGCGGATTATACATGGGCATCTCTGCTTGCCGGAAGCCTCTGGAACACAGGATATTCACTGGCCGCCCATTATGACAGAATCACATCCGGGAGCATCTTCCGCTGTCCAGTTCAGCTTGAATGGGTTGATCTGACCAAAAGCCAGCGGACCATGTCCTACATCAGCTATGCCTGGAACGGTGCGCTCTTCGGCTGGCAGGACTATTCCAGTGTATTGAACGATCCGGAAGGGGAAAAGGTAACCCCCGTCAAATCGGGCTCGCTGAAAAATCCCGCAAAAACCCTGTGCATCGGCGAAGGCTGGAACGCCGTGAAAGCAACCTATGGAAGCAGAACCTTTGCCGCCCGCCATGTCGGGTCCGCCACAATTGCCTCCTCCTCTTCGGCACTGGCATTCCGGCACTTGAAGAAAATGAGCGTTTTATACGGCGACGGCCATGTCGCACAGGAACCGCAGCGCTGGATCATCCGCGGCAACCAGATTTACTGCCCGTGGAATACCGACAACAGAGGCCTGGATGATGCCTCCATCGGGGTCAAACCTCCGGTGTCAACCGCGCCTTACAATTGAAATATGGCATTTCAGACCACTGGAAAGGATTTCCTGAAAACAGATGAAAAATAAAAAGAGAGAAAGGGGAAACACCATGAGAAAACAACTGATCACGGCACTTCTTGCAATGGGACTCGGCATTCCGGCATTTGCACAGAATCAACCCGCACCCGCAAATGCAAGCGCCGAGAACGGGATCGTCAATCTGATTCCGAAAAAGTTCCAGTCTTTTGACCGCGTCACGAAAAACGGGAGAAGCGCCACCATCAAAGTCGTCCCCGGGAAAAACTATCTGATCACCGTCGCGGCAAAACTGGCGCGCCCCTCGACCAATCCGGAAACAGCGCTCCGGTTCGCCATTCAGGAAAAAGGGAAAAAAGGGGTCCGCTTCTTTGAATGGTACAAACTGAACGCCGAAAATTTCACGAATCTCTCTCTGCTCTACAAGGCGCCGGAAAAAGTCGACACGATCACGATTGTGCTCAAGCCGCGCTTCACATCCGAGGAAATCGGCATCTGCAAAGATTTCAAGGCCGTGGAAGTCAGCGGGGATCTGGATGAATGAAAGATAAACTGCTGTATCTTCTGCTTTCCGCCGTTCCGCTGCTCCCGCTGAACGGATTTGACATCGTCAGGGACGGTCAGGCGGCGGCATCCATTCACGCACCGTCCGATCTGCCCCGGCGCGTATCGAAGGCAATCGAATGTTTCCGGACGGATGTCAAAGCCATGACCGGAGCGGAAGTGAAACTGCGGGACGGCGGGAAAAACAGGATCGAGGTCATCCTCCTCAAAACCGGGCCATATGCGGACAACACGGCACACGTCACCTTCCCGGCGGGAAACACCATGCGGATCGCTGGCGGCGTTTACGCTCTGGCCAGAATCTTTCCGCTTCTGTCGGAACGTTTCGGCGGTGTGGTGCGTGTCTATCCGGGAAAAGACGGAACGCATTACCCGGAAAAGAAAAACTTCTCCATTCCGGAAGAGCCGTTCACTTTCCAGCCCGTCTTCGACCTGAACCGCGCCCTCTCCAATCAGGACAACGCCTATCTGGACACCATGGGTGCAAAATGGAGCATTGACTGTGCGCACAATATTCCTCGCTATATTCTGCCGATCGGGGAATACCTGAAAAGCGGACAATGGCCTGCGCCGGAGGTGTTTCCGGTCATTAAGGGGAAGCGTCTCGACATGAGACACGCATTGAAACAGTTCGCGCCGTCCTATCAGAGCGATTTCCAGCCGTGTCATACCAGTCCGCAGTCCGTCGCGGAAGCGGTCAAAAATATCCTGGCCTACCTGCGGAGACATCCGGAATGCAAGTCGATCTCCCTCTCGCCCAACGACAACCGGGGCTACTGTGAATGCGCGCAATGCACGGCGGTCAACGAGGGACGCTCCAATGTGCCGCTGCGCATGTTCGGCCCCGCCTATCTTTACAAGGATCATGCCCGGAGTTATTTCCAGTGGTGCAACCGTGTTGCCGAGAAGGTCTTGAAAGAGTATCCGGACATCCGTTTCGGCACGCTGGCCTACCGGGAAACCCATATGGCGCCGGATTTCAAAATCAATCCGAACATCGTGGTCTATCTCTGCTTCGACTTCGGATGCGCGCAGTACCCGGACGTAAGAAAGAGACTGAACGCCTGGATCGGGGAGTGGGTGAAAACCGGGGCGACGCTCGGTGTCTGGGAATACGGGTTCGGAGACTCCTATTATACACTGCCGAGAGTCGGCTTCCATCATCAGGCGGAGATCTTCCGCTTTCTCGCGGACAATGGATTCCGGGCGTTTTTCGGGGAAGGAGCCGAGTCCCTTGCCGACGGCCCGAAGCGTTATCTCTACATGAAGCTCATGGAAGAACCGCGCGCGGAGATTGACAAACTCCTGAACGAATGGTATACCGCCTGCGTCGGAAAAGAAGCGGCACCTTATTTGAAAGCCTATTTCGAGTTCTGGGAGACTTACTGGCCGGAACGGGCTTCGCTTACCACGTTTTCCGAAAGCAGAAACGCCGTGTATCACACCATGACTCCCTTCGGCCCTTATATGTACGGTCTGAAAAAAGGCGATATGACATACTGCCGGGAGCAGATGGAAAAAATGCTTGATGCTGCGGAACGCTGCGGAACGGAGTCCCAGAAAAAACGGGCGCGTCTTCTGATGGAGTCCTTCTTTTATTTCGAGTCCTGCGCGGAAGCGTGTTTTGCCGGAATCCTGCCCCTCTCCGGAGCTCCGGAAAACGCGGTGCAGGCGCGCGCAGTTCTCCGGGCTCTGCCGAATGCCGAGCGTGCGTTTGAAAAACGCAGGACGCTTCTGGCGCAATGGGCGGCGGATCCCGATCTCGCCTGGTGGAAGGGGATCCGGAAAATGGCGCAGAAAAAAGCCGCATCCCCGACAGAAAAAGCGCTCGCCCTGACCGCCGGCTTCGCGCAGGATCCTTATGTCCGGGAAGAGCTGAGAGCCATTGCAAGGAACAAAAAACTGCCGCTCACGGCAAGGTATATCGCAAACACGATCGTCAAGTCCCAGAAGGAAAATAATCTTCTGCTTGACAATCCTTCTTTCATACCGCTGGCAAAGGACAAACACACGATTGTCTTTCCGCTGAAAAACGGCGAATGGCAGCATGATATCCCGCTTCCGACAGGCAAGTATCTGGTCCGGATGAAAATCTCCATTCCCGGGGAATGTGTTTTGGAAGAAGGCGCATGGGTCAATCTTCGGCTTCAGGGCAGAACCGCTACTGGAAAACCGGCGGGTGTTTTCCTGGATTCCCCGAAAATCAAGCCGGAGCCAGGAAAGAACTATATGCTTTACAATACATTGGAACTCGGGGAGCGCGCCGCAAAACTCCAGATCACCGCCAATCTGTTTCACTTCAAGCCGGGCTCCCGGATTGTGATTTCAGATATTGCCGTGATCTCCGTTGCTTCGGAGAAATAGAGTTCTGTCCTCTGTAATGTTCCCGTGACAAACGGGTACATTACACGGCAGGGATTTTTTTGCGCAGACGTTTCCCGATCTTCAGAAAGAGTGCTTCCGTTTCCGTGGAAGGTTCCTTCTGATCCGGTGCTGAAGCCCCGTGAAAGAAGTGGCAGAGACCTGATCCTCTGCGATTCGCTGAACAGGGCGGAGAAGTGTATTTGGAAAGTGATCTTCGTGCTCTCCTTTGAATCCTGCCGCACTCCCGCCCGTTTCTTTTCATGGGATCTCTTTATGTCGGACTCACGCTTAAATCTTATTCTCTGAAGGCTGACAAAACCTCCATCCCATCAGATATGTTGGGCTGAGTATTTTCGATGTGAAAAACTGCTCGAATCTATTTGCATTTTTCATGTTTTCAATTTATATTAACTATCCAGTTGTGAAGTTGCTGTTTTATTTTCACAATTGAAGCTCATTGAAACCGTTATATTTCAGCAAATACGTTGAAAATCCGCCAAGTTGAAAATTTATTTGCTATCATTTTTGTTGGAATGTATCCGGTAGGGTTGTGTACTGCACATCTTGCCGGACGCTTGCATGCATAATGATAGCAGGCTCTTGGCGGGGCCATCAACGTAGTGCCTGTAAGCGTTCGGTTCTCTTTTATGAATGTTTCTCAAGTACGCTGGATTTCACAATACATATAGTTTGGGAATTGGCAGACTGAAAAAGTTTGAGGTCTGTTAATAAGCGTGGACAGTTACAGCCATTTTTTTTCCCCTTATTTCAAACAGCTTTTTTAAGCACGCATATTGACAGCAATCTGTTTTTTATTCCACTGAGAAAGCCGCTAACTATTCAAACAGTTGAATTGCCGGCATCCTTCTCTTTCTTTTCTGATTCTTCAACCAGGGCAGTCTCTCTGCCTGCAGAAAATCTCTGATTTCCTGTTTCCTTCTCTATTTGGTGAACATCAGGCAGGCTGAAATATTTCCCGGCACTAAGTGAAAATATGAATCAGCCTGTTTTCAAGACAATGGAGAATGAAAAGAAGATTTTTCCAACAGGGAGAAAAGGAGTTGTGATTGAAAAGTAAAAATTCTGCTTCCGGTCAGGGGGAGTCCCGATGCAAGGCTTCGGAGTATTATTTACGACCGCTCTTATACACCTTCTGCAGGCGGTCGCAGTAATGAAATACGGATGCACCGCAGGCAACGGAGAATTGAACCATCCTGCGATTCAATTATTTTTCATTTCCATCTCAGGTGCTTGTCATGTCTAAAAAGATTTTATTCATTATGAATGTGATGCCGGATTTACACGATGGGAGTTCATGCTATCTCCGTGATTTTTTTACTTGTCTGAAGGAATACGATACCGAACTGCATCTTTGTGTATTGTCACAATTTCAGGCCCTGTTTCTGAAAAAAGTCTGCCGTTGTGAATATTATTCCTCTTTTTCTGTGTTTGGCTGGCATCATTTCAGAAATTACCATTACCGCTTATTTCCGGCACAGGAGCTCATTCTGTTGCTGCGGAAATGGATTGCCTGCAATCTGACGGACAGATTTGATCCGGACCGAAAACTGATCAATGTTTTGAAGGGATTATTCGGGAGGAAAAATATGCAAAAGAAGATGCCCGTGGAGGAACTGCCGAGGATTGATCTTGTAAAAATGGGGCGGTTCATCCAGAATTGCTGTGAACGGATTCAGCCTGATATTCTGATTTTTAATTATGTCCATATGCTGCGTTTTCTGCCATTGCTTTCAATCTCCGGGAGAAAAACGGTTGTGTTTACACATGATATCATGTTTTTGCGCAAACAGTCCTTTCAAAAGCAATCCATTTCAGCTGGAATGACGCAGAAAACCGAGCTGGGACTTCTGCGTCTTGCCGATTGTATTGTATTGATTCAGCAAGAGGAATGCGCCGTAATTCGTTCCTTATTACCAGATAAGCTATGTATTACCTGTCCGGTTTCCGAGGAAATATTCTCAAGGGAACCTCTATCAATGTTTTTTTGACAGAAATCTCGTTTGTTTCTATTTGAAAATCTCCCAATGAGATTTTTCTGTACATTACGTTGGCATTTTGACTTCCCTTTTTCAAGTCTCCACGATTGAAACAGCCGATATTT
>CASEFP010000075.1 GCA_949287225.1 uncultured Lentisphaeria bacterium | reverse complement strand
TTCCTCTTGCCGAGTTCAATGCAGGTAAAAGCAGGCCGGCAAGAATGGCAATGATGGAAACTACTACGAGAAGTTCTATAAGAGTGAACAGGGTTCTTCGTCTGCCCCGGCCCCCCAGGGAGAGAGTGCATTTTTTACATTTTCCCTTTTTCATGCGAAAAAATCCTTTCATTTTGCGTTGCTGTTATTATACTATAAAACAGAGAAACCACAATAGCCATATATGGTTATTTCATATCATTTTATGGGAATGTGCTGCTTGAATTTATTTTTTTGAGTGATACATTTTCGTATCTGCAAGACGACACGGCGGGGAGAGATTCATGACAAACAATCCGTTTGCGCATTTATGTACGCACAGGGGGGATCTGGAACGCATTTCCAGCAATCTGCGATGGACACTGAATGTCTTTAATTTGGCAAATCCGAACTGGCGGGGGACAGATTACCGCTGCGGCAGCCGTCTGTTCTGCATCTGCCGGGGAACCGGCACCCTGCGGGAGGTGCGGAGCGGGAAACGCATGGAATTCCGTCCGGGGTATGCCTATTTCATTCCCAGGAATCTGCTGGTCGAACTCTGTTTTCCGCCAGAACTGGTGTTCTATGCGTTGGAATTTCAAGTGGAACTTCTGCCGGGACTTGATCTTTTCCGGGCAAACGACAGAGTTCTTGAGTACAAGCCGGAACCGGCAATGTTTGAAAAGCTCGGGCATATCTATCATGGAGAAGTGACCTGGCGGAACCTGTTCGAATTTGAAGAACTGCGGCAGCAGATCATTCTTGCGATCCTTGACAAAGTGGAGCCGAGCATTCCCTGCGCCGATATGCATCGCGGACTCATCAAATATGCGCGTTTGATTGACTATATCCGGAATGAAGCATCGGCGCAGACGACGGTGGAGGAACTTGCGAAAGTCCAGCACTGCTCCTATGACAAACTCAGCCGGATATTCCGTTCGGATTTCAATATGACTCTCAAGGAAATGTTGGACGCCGAACTCTCCGCACAAGCCAAAATGCTGTTGACTTCAACGGATTTTTCGATCAAAGAGATCGCGCGCCGCCTGGAATTTTCAACGGAATATAATTTTTCGCGTTTTTTCAAACGGCTGAACCGCTGTTCGCCGCGGGTATACAGGCAGCGCCGGCTCGCCAGTCTTTTCCCGATCCGCCAGAAGACTGCGGCAAACTGATGCACCGACCGGAAGAAGGCTGTTGCCGGTGTCCGCTTTCACGGAGTCGGCAAGTCTGCCGGCGAATCAGGAGCAGGGAGAGTCAAGGCCCCTGGTCGTCAGGAGATGAACGCGGATTTCGTAGAACATTTTGAGACTTTTCAGAACTCTTCTCTCCACCTCGCAATAACGAATGCCTTCCGGCTGAAAAATGTTGCTTTGCATTTACTCCATCATCCCCATCATTTTTCATCAGAAAAATACTTTTCCAAAAGAGTATTTGCTTCAATTTTCCGGAGAATTTTCCAGAGTTTTCCAGAACTCCAGAGACAGGATCCACGAAGACGAAGCTCCGAGCAGAAAAACATTTTTTATTTCCACCTTCGTTTCTGCCGACTTAAAAGACGTTCCTGCCGGTACTGACCGGGCGGAACCCCCATTACGCGCTTGAAGGCCAGCGAAAGCGCCATTTTGG
>CASEFP010000074.1 GCA_949287225.1 uncultured Lentisphaeria bacterium | reverse complement strand
TCCGTCACGGTGCGGAATCTTGCGCAGACAATGCACTGGGAAACGCCAGTCTCATTTCCCGAAGCGTTGAAAAATCCCCTGCGGACGGAAACGCTCCGGGAGGAATTTTCCGCGAGCGCTTCGGATCGTTTCCTCCTGGGAGACTGCCGCGTTTCCATTGCGGAAAATCCCTTTGTCCCCGCCGGAGAACTGAAAAAAATCCGCCGAGCCTTCTGGCAGTGGGCGGACACCTCCATTGCACAGGAAAACGCCGTGTGGAAGGGGAAAGCCGCACTGGAAAAATTTTCCTGCTTCCGCCGTTCGCGCCGACCGGGAAATGCGCCGCTCTTCCCCGACTGCGCCGCACTCGGGAAAAACATGCGCGGCATTCCGGGAGCTGCAGCGGCGCGCGATCTCGCCGATGTGCAGAGTCCGGACGAGGAGGTGATCCTGCCCTTTTTTGTCCCGGAAAGCGGGCTGGACGCATTGCGCGCGGAAGTCAGAGAAAGGATTCGGCAGGGCAGCCGCGTCTTCCGCGTCACATCGCTTTTCCAGTTCGCACTGCTCAAAGAGCCTGATCTCACGATCAAAACGAGTTTCCCGCTGCCGGTAACAAATTCCATGGCTCTTCTCGCATGCAGGCGCCTCGGCGCGTCCGGCGCGCAGGCATGGGTGGAACTCGGCGAGGACGACCTGCGCGACCTCTGCGCACACGCGGAACTTCCGGTGGAATGCTATGCCTTCGGACGCCCCTCTCTTTTTGCAACGCGTGCGCTTCTTCCAGGTCTCCGGGGCGGAATCGCGGATATCCGGGACAACCGTTTTTTTCTGCGGAAAAAGGGCATCCTGACCATGATTCTGCCCGATCGTCCGCTGAAGATCGAACCGGACAAAACGCTGTGTTCACGCTTTCTTGATCTGCGGAACGCCCGGATGGACGAACCGGAAACAGTCGAATTCAATTTCCGGCGCGGGCTCTCCTGAAAGGGGAAAGCGCAATTCAGGCGTTGCCCGCCCGTTTTTGCGGGAACTGAATGTAGAAATCACTTCCTTTTCCCGGCTCGCTGACGACACCCGCCCTGCCGCCATGAAACAGCGCGACATGCTTGACGATCGCCAGTCCCAGCCCGGTTCCGCCGAGTTTGCGGCTCCGCGCCTTGTCCACACGGTAGAAACGCTCGAAAACGCGCTCCTGATGTTCCTTTGCAATGCCAATGCCGTGATCGGCCACGTCAATCCGGACCAGACCGTCGTCCGTGCGGCGCAGCGTGATGTCCACTTCGGAATTTTCACTGCTGTATTTGACGGCGTTGTCGATCAGGTTGACGACCGCCTGTTCGAGCAGGCGCGCATCGCCGCATACAGTCATATTTTCGGAAATTTCAAGATTGAGCCGGATCTTTTTCTCCTCCGCGCGCGGACGGCAGAGTTCGAGTGCCTCGCGCAGAACGCCCTCCACAGCAAAGTCGGCCATTTCGCTGTCCGGGCTCAGGCGCTTGTGTTCCAGATTGGAGAGACTCAGAATGTCCTGCACAAGCGCATTGAGGCGGGTCGCCTGCTGGGTGATGATCTTCAGGAAACGTGTCTGCGCCTCGGGATCCCCCTGTGCGCTCTCCAGCGTTTCGACGGCGGCGACGATGGAGGTGAGCGGCGTTTTGATCTCGTGTGAGACATCGGCAATGAAATCGCGCCGGAATTCCTCAAGTTTCCGGATCACGGTGATGTCGGTCAGCACGAGCAGCACACCGGGACGGCGTTTCTCGCCGAGATTCAGCCGCCCCGCGCGGGCAATGAAACTTCGCTCGCCGTCGGGCATGTTCAGCGAGAGTTCCGCTTCACAGATCGTATCGGAATTTTTCGCTTCTTCCGTCAGACGGATCAGTTCGCGGCTGCCCGTGACCGCCGCAAAGGAAAGTTCTGCGTCGGGCGATCCGGAAAAGCGGAACATCGTCTCGGCAGCCCTGTTCCAGCGTTTGATGATGCCGTTCCCCTTGACGAGGATCACGCCCTCGGTCATACTGGAAAGAATCGCGTCGCGCTCATTTCTTTCCCGCGTGATCTTGGCGAGTTTCGCCTTGAGTTCCTCGCTCATCGCATTCAGGGCAATGGCAAGCGTGCGGATCTCGCCGTTCGCGGGGACGGGAAGGCTCACATCGTAATCCCCGTGCGCGACCTTTTCCGCCGCACGCCGCAGCTGATCCAGCGGATGCGTGACAAGCCGGAAAAGATAAAAGGCCAGTCCCGCCGCGACCAGCGCGCCGATGATCCCGGCAAGCAGAATCGTCCGGAAGGCCTGCTTGAGCAGAACGCCGAGCCGGGCGGAGCCGACGGCGGTCCGGATGCAGTAGTTTTTCCCGTCGACGACGATCGGCATGGCGTAATAGGACATGTCGGTGCCGAGCGTGCTGCTGTAACGGGTCGCCCCGGACGCGGTACCAGCGAGAGCGGCGGCGATTTCCGGCCGCTCCAGATGATTCTCCATGAAATGGGGATCATTTTCGGATTCCGCGAGAATTTTTCCGTCTCCGTCGATCACCGTCACGCGCATGTCCATCTGTTTTGCGGCCCTGGCGCAGTAGGCGCGCAGTTTTTCGTATTCTCCGCGTCTGATGTATTCCGACACAAGATCGCGCATGAGAAAATCGCGCGCGGCAAGCCCGGAGCGAACCGTTTCAAAGTATCCCTCCTCCAGTCCGGCCGCCTGACGATACACGGCAAAGAGCAGCAGCGCGACGGCAAGAAGCAGGAAAAGCGGGAGGCAGATGAACAGTCTGGCATTGAATGTTTTCATCCGGTCATGCCTCCTGTCTGAAACGGTATCCGATCCCGCGGACGGTCTCGATCAGGTCGCCGAATTCGCCCAGTTTGCGCCGGAGCCCGACGATCTGCACATCCACGGCACGCTCGGTCACGGGGTAATCGTCGCCGCGCACCGCGTTCACGATCTGATTGCGCGTGAACACCCATCCCGGGCGTTTCGCCAGATGGTAGAGAATGTTGAATTCGGAACAGGTGAGATCCAGTTCGCGCCCGTCGAGCATCGCGGAACGGCGCGCCTCGTTCATGTGGAGCGGTCCCCGCGAAAGCTCTTTTTCCTCCGCGGGCGTTTCCGCGAGCGCGGCGATCCGCCGGAGCACAGCGTGAATGCGCGCCGTCAGGATCTTCGGACTGAACGGTTTCGTGATGTAGTCATCCGCGCCGAGTTCGAGCCCGATCACGATGTCGCTCTCTTCGCTTTTCGCGGTCAGCATGATGACGGGAATCCGGCGTGTGGCCGGATCGCTTTTGAGATTCCGGCAGACCGTCAGGCCGTCCATGCCCGGCAGCATCAGATCCAGCAGGATCAGGTCCGGTTTGTAGGTGACGGCGTTTTCCAGCGCGGATTCGCCGTTTTCGCAGCAGACCGGCACCAGAAATCCCTCCCGCTGAAGATTGTAGCGGATCAGCTCCTGAATGGACTCCTCGTCCTCGACAATCATGATTCTTTCCCTGCTCATGACACCCCTTTCCCGATAAAAAAACTGTTTCCGGTAAACATAATGCGTCAACCTTCTTTTTCAACTGGAAAACACGCCGCCGCGTGAGGGTGGCGTGTTTCTTTCTGCACATACTTTACCCGGTGCGGATTCAAGAAGCATTAAAGGGTTGTTAGATTTTTATTAAAAAAAGAGCGCCTGCTGACTGCGACGGCGCTCCATTTTCCAAACTAGGAAAAGTCGATTGCTCTTTCAAAAATCAATGTGCGCGCGGCTTTTTCTTCGCGTAGATCGTAAAGGCAGCAAGGTAAAGCACCAGTCCGACGGCGATCGCCAGCATGAGATAACGGCTGATTTCCGGATGACCGTACATGTTCAGAACCGTGTTCGCCAGAACCGCGATCGCCACAACGGCGAAACTCTTGTGAATGTGCTGCGCATAACCGTTGTCGTAGATGATCGTATGCAGTTTCGCGCCGAGCGGGAATCCGAAGATTCCGCCGACGGCCACAAGCATTGAAATCGCGAACATGTGCCAGTCGAATCCGCTGCGCGCGATCAGATAGGTCAGTCCGCCGGTGACGGTCGTCACGAGCACCAGAAGACGCACGATCCGGCTGGTATAGTATTCCGGCACCTTGAACCCGCTTGTCAGAAGCGGACGGATCAGGAGACCGCCTCCGATTCCGAGCATTGAGGAAAGAACTCCCGTCACAAGTCCCATGACAAAGGCAATGCGGCTTTTTCCCGGGGAAATCGGCGGCATTTCGTCGTTGTAGCAGGCGGTTTTGCTCGCGAGCGTCTGAAAGATGATGATCGTGATGATGGCAATCAGCATCCACTGGAGCCAGCGCGCGTCGCCGGTCAGTGCGATCAGCTTTGCATTGATGGACTTCCCGCACAGCGATGTGAGCGCCGCGCCGATCCCGATCGGAAGCGCCAGCGACAAACCGGGCGCCCCCTTTTTCCAGCCGATCTGCGGCGCCTGTTTCGAAACGGTCAGAATCGTCGACGGCACCATCTGCAGGAGTCCGATCCCGACCGCCTGCATCGGGTCGCACCCGAGAATCAGCATTGTCGGAACCACGATCCAGCCGCAGCCGACGCCCCAGTAGCCGCCCGACATCATGCCGATGAATCCGATCAGCGGGCCGATGAAATAAAACGAGAGATCCATCCTCAGCGCTCCTCTTTTTCCAGAATGTCCATGGCACACTGTGCGATCAGACCCGTGCGGCAGAAGTCGCGTTTGTCGTCCGGAAGGCGGAATCCGAATTTCCGCATGAGATCAAGCCCGATCACCATGTTGCCGTAGAGATTGACGTGCATGCTGTTGAGCATCAGCAGACGGTAGACGTCCGGCGCAGAGATCCGCAGGCGCTCCCAGCGCGCATAGTTGTCGTTGACAGGCGCATTCAGCTCTTCCGCCGTATCGCGGATGATCTGCATATAGCGCGGAATCGCTTCGGCATATGCGGGGTCGAGATGCTCCAGGTCGCAGGCGTAATAGGTCTGGAACACCACCTCGGAGCCGAGTGCCTTCAGAAGCCCCGCCATGCGGCAGAGATTTTCATGAAACACAGATTCGGATATCTCACGCGAAGGATTGGAGTCGTTGCCGCCGCAGGTCACGATCGTGAGATCGGGCGAATACGGTGCGACATCGCGTTCGAAACGTTCCAGCATCTGCGTGGAGGTGTTGCCGCTGATCCCCGTGTTGATGAACTGTCCGACGCTACCTCCGAACGTGTTCTTGAAACCGAAGTCCACATAGTCAAACCAGTGCATGCCGACATCAAAGCGTTCCGTGTTCGAGGAACCGAATGCACAGACACGGATTTTTTTCCCCCCGCGTATCTTTTCAAAGATCTTCAGCGTGCCGAATTCATTCATGATGCCGCTCCTTCTGCCGCAAGAACATCATTGATGAAAGTTCTGACAAGAAAATCACAGCTTTCAAACGCCGCGCCGTGATGATGTCCGGAAAGATGGTAGCAGCGGACGAACTTGTGCCCGATCGCCCTCAGGCTCGCCGCCATGAACGCATTCTCCTCGGGACGCACCGGAATGTCGAGCCCGGACTCCCCCGTGACCATCAGAATCGGCGGCAGATCGGCGGCAAGATTCCCGAGCGGCGCATATTCGTCCACCAGCGGGTTGTATGCCCCGTTGTCGCGCCCGAGATCCGCCTTGATGTGAAAATGCGTCGTCATCTGCCCGCTGATCAGAAGAAGCCCCGCAATGTCTTTGTAATGCAGCCCGTAAGGGGCAAGGAATTTCGGATTCATGACCGCGATCGCCGCAAGATAGGCGCCCGCGGACATTCCGCCGACAAAAATTCTTCTCCGGTCAAATCCGAACTCTGCGGCATGATCGAAACACCACGCAATCGCGCGTGCCGCGTCCTCAATCTGCACAGGCGCCTTCGCGGCCGGAGAAAGCCGATAGCGGGGCTCGGCAACGGCGAATGTTCCGTCATACACCGCATCGGGACACTCCCGTTCGCCGCCGGTCATTCCGCCGCCGTGAAAAAAGATAACCAGCGGAGCCGGGCCGGACTTTTCCGGCAGTGTCAGATAAAGCGTCTGGTCCGGATCGGGGGTGTCCGCATAGGAAAAAAACCGAAACGGCCGGTACAATGTCCGGTTCGGTACCGTGAAATCACTCCATGAACTTCTCACTTTACACTCCTGATAGATTTGATTGCTGCAATGGTTTGTTGATTGTATACAGTATACGTTAAACTCTTTTTTGTCAAATCACCGCCGCAAAATTCCTTCGGATTTCCGAAGAACGCGCCTTTTTCTCACGTATGTGGAGAAGAGTGGTCCGGCAGCAGGAACCCGGGTCGGATGCCGCACGGAATTTTTTTGTTCTCATAACTTTAAGTAATAGACAAAATAAAGAAGATTCATTTTTATTATCAGAAAACAGGGTTATATTATTTCTCCTGAAAAAAACGAGGAACCGACCGTGAACTTCATTCAACTGGATTATTTCCGGAAAGTCGTGGAGCTTGGAAGCGTCACAAAGGCTGCGCGGGACCTCTTCGTCACCCAGCCGGCAGTCAGCAAGCAGCTACGCCTTCTGGAGGAAGAGCTCGGATGCGAACTTTTCCTTCGACGGGGCAGCCGCATGATCCTGACGCGTGAAGGTGATTTTCTCTACGGACACGCGAAAAACATCGTGACACGGATCAACGACCTGCCCGCGGAAATGAACTCGTTTCTGCACCGCGTCTCGGGCAGACTCGTCATCGGCTGCGGTCCGCATACCTCGCGGACGATTATGCCGGACCTGATTACCGAACTGGTCGGGAAACATCCCGGCATCCAGCCCGTGATGTTTGAAAAGGACTGGAGCGAATCAACGGAGGATCTTCTCTCCGGCAAACTGGACATCGTGGTGGGTGTGACACCGTACCGCTCAGAAAAAATTGCTTTTACGCGCCTTTTCAAAAGCCGCATGGTGCTGATTTACTCCCCCCGCTCCCCGCTGGCGCGCGAAAAGAAGATCACGCCACGCTGTCTGGAGAAACAGCCATGCATCACCTATACGGATGAATCGGTTCTGAAAAAATTCCTCGGCGCTCTGCCCTGGCTGGCGCACTCGCCGCTCTTCCTACAGACACGCTACTCGGAAACCATCGTCACCTATGTGCGGAAAAACATGGGATACGGGGTCATTCCGGAATATGTGCTTGAAAACTTTCCGAAAGACGACATTGTCGTCAGCGCTTTCCGGACGGGAATCGAGATCGAAATCGGCTTCCAGCTGGACGCGTCGCGCTCCATACCGCCGCCTGCGCGCGCCCTGATCGGAATCATGAAACACAGATACAACGTGAAAGAAAACTGAAACCATGTCCTACTTCTTCCGCACATTGATGAAAAGCCGGGGTTCGATGTTGCTCTTCCTGCCGATGCTGTTCCTTTATGCATCGTCGTATTTCCAGCGGACCGCGGTGCCCGGCACAATCTTCAACCAGCTCCAGACCGATTTGAACCTGAACGCGTTCCAGATCGCCGCGATGGGAGCTTCATTCATCTACATCTACGCGCTCTCGCAGACCATCGTCGGGATGCTGGCGGACAAATACGGCGGAGCGCGCATCGTCACATACGGCGGGCTTCTTTTCTGCGCGGGCACGCTGGTGTTTCCTCTTCTGGATTCCCCCGGAGGACTCTATCTCTGCCGAATGCTGGCGGGACTCGGCGCAAGCACGATGTATCTGAGTCTGGTCAAGGAGACCGATCACATTTTCGGCCACAAGAACTATGCCGTTGTGATGGGCGTCGTTTATTTTGTCGGCTACGGGGGCGGACTGTGCGGAACGCTTCCCTTCGAGCGCCTGATCACCGTCTTTTCCTGGAAGAACGTCCTGCTTGGTTCGGGGATTCTTTCTTTCCTTCTTTACGGCCTTTTTCTGCTGGGGAAACGCATGGTCCCGCCCTCGGGAGTCACGCCGGGAAAACTCTCCTTTGCACCGTTTCTGAAAGTCCTGCGCAATCCCTGGTCCTGGCTGATTCTGTATTGTTCAACGGTCAATTTCGCGATTTATTTCATCATCCAGACCGTGTTCGGAAAGAAGTTCCTGGAAGACTTCACGGGAATGAGTTCCTCCGGAGCGGCGGCATGTATTTTCGCATTGACGTGCGTCTGCATGACGGTGCTCTTCAGTTCCAGCATTCTGTCGCGCCTGATGCGGAACCGCCGCAAGCCGCTGATCCTCTTCTCGACGGCACTCTGCCTTCTGAACACGATCCTGATGACGCTTGCCATTTATTTCGAGTTCAGCGGAAGTGTATTTGCGCTTTGTTATCTTCTGTATGCCGTCGCCTCGGGATTCTCCGTGGTTTTTTCGATGGCGGAACAGGAAGTGAACGCCCCGGACACGATGACGCAGGCGACCGGATTCATCAACATGATCAATTATCTTGCGGTCGCACTCTTCTCTCTTCTGGTGGGAATGCTGCTGGACGCTTTCGGGGGACGCGAGGTCAGCGGCGCAGTCGTCTACCCGAAGGAAGCGTATCTGACGCTGTTCGCGCTTCTTCTGATTCCAAGCGCGCTTTCCTTCTTCGGTTCGTTTCTGATTCCGGAGACGCGCGGGAAATACCTGCATCACGGGGAATGAGCAGTCGGGAGGTTTCTGCATCGAAGCTTATGGGAAGTGCTCCTGCTTTTCTCATCGGAAGGTGATATCCGCATGGTCTGTCTGCGGTATGCCGCAGGACTGCAGTGTGTGACATACTTGAACATTTTCGAGAAATGGTAGCGGTCGGAAAAGCCCGTGCATTCAGCGATCTCTTCGATGGAGAGCGTGGAATTGAGCAGAAGATTCCGGCTCCATTCTATTCTGCGCATCAGCAGATAGTGCTGCGGAGAAATCCCCATCTCCTTTCGGAAGACGCGGATGAAATTATTTTCAGACATTCGGATACGCGAACAGATTTCCCGATTCCCGGGTGCCCGCCCCAGGGATCCGTTCATGAACTGAACCGCGCGGACAATCCGGTCATCCATTTTCTTTTCCGTACCGGAAAGAAACCATTCCTCCGGAATCTGTGCCAGGGCCCGGAAAAGCACTTCATACAGACGCATGGAAAGCTGCAGACGGTTTTCCGCGTGATGCATGACATCATAAAAGAATTCTTTCGGATCGGGAGAGAAAATTGATTCCGCCGGAAATACAAGCGGTGCCCGGCGCACTGCCGGAAAAGATTCTCCCGTTGTAAAATGGATATAAAACTGATCGAACGGCCGCGCCCCGCTCCGCGTGGAGAAAATCGTATTCGGGGGAATCAGAAGCGTCCGGTCAGGCAGAAGTTCGATGGTCTGTTTCTCATAAATCAGGCATGCACCGGACTCATCGTTATGCCAGAGATACCAGAACGGAGAGCTCAGCACGGGATAATTCCAGGAAGTCACGCCGTGAAAATAATTATACTGCAAGATTTTTACATCCGGAGGCTCTAAATTGAGAATATAATAGGTGCTTTTGGTGATATTTGACATATTTTTTCCAATTTGCGCCATTTCCAAATTTCCTTTTCTGCATATAATAATAGAAGAAACAGAAGATGCAATCCGCAATGAGGAAAATCACAGCATGAAACTGCAGGAAAAATTCTGGCTCTGGGGACAAAGTCCCAATTCCCACGCATCCCATAAGGTTCCGCCGTCACGGATGACCGCCATGGAAGGGTGCGCCTATTTCTCGATCGACCGCTGCTGCCGCGTGGTGATGTGCAGTCATCCGCGCCCGCCGTTCGATCAGGAATCCATCGCCATGGAGCCGCTCAAGGAGGTGGTATGGTCGATCGTCGGCGCGGGCGGAACCGTCGAGAACAACGACGGGAAAGGCGACATTAACGAGGTGCTGCGCCAGGCAGATCTGTTTGACAACATCACCGGCGGCGTGCTTGATGATTTCTTTGTCACACAGGAACGGCGCGACGCATTTCCTCCGGAGGCTCTGGCAGAACTCCGCCGCCGCCTCCGAGCGTCCGCTTGATCTCTGGATCGTGATTTACGCTGCCAATCTGGACATGCCGATCCGGGAATATCTGGATCTCTGCGATGTCATTACCTTCTGGACCTGGAAAAGCGAAGAACTGCCGAAAGCACGGGAAAATTTCGAGCGTCTCATTGCCATGACCCCGGGGAAACGTCATCTCAACGGCTGCTACATGTATGATTACGGGAACAACCGCCCGATGGGACTTTCCGACATGAAAAAACAGGCGGCACTTTATGAAGAGCTGCTTCTTTCCGGCCGCTCAGACGGTCTTGTCCTCTGTTCCAACTGCTGCGCCGACGTCGGTCTTGAAACAGTTCCATGGACAAGGGACTGGCTCCGCGAACTCGGCAGAAATGAAGTAAACTGACAAGGGAGAAAACACGATGAAACAACTGTTTTTTCTTCTGCTGGTTTTCTCTGTGCTGCATTCTTACGCGGCGCCGACCGCAAATCTCCTGCATGGAGACGCCGACGTCGAGATTGACCCGTCGAACATGACCAACGGCTCTTATTCGAATTCCAGTGCCGATGCCCCGAAATGGAAACTCGACACGGCCTGCGGTTATCAGAGCGCCTCCAGCATCAAGCTGCTGGAATTCTGCGGAATCGGCATTCACGACGTCAAACTGCCCGCGGGCACCTACACCTTTTCCTTCTGGGCGAAAGGAAGCAAAGAAGGCACACGCGCCTATATTACAGTCAACAAACAGGACAGTTCCTGGCCGATTGCGCTGAAAAACCGCGCGGATTCCCCGATCACCCTTACCACGGAGTGGAAGCGTTACAGCTTCACTTTTCAGGCGGACGGCACCTCCCGTTACTCCCCCTATTACGGCATCGAAAAACAACCTGCATGGTTCGACCGCTTCATGCTCAACGCCGGAGACAAAGCACTGGAGTGGGTGCCGACCACGGAGTGCATCGCCCATATCGAACTGCCGCGCGAGGACGGCAATGTGTATGAAATCGGGAAAGAGGTGGATATCCGTGTCTCTCTTACCAAATTCACACAGAAGAAAATGGATCATCCGCTTACGCTCAAGATAACGGATTTTCAAGGCACCTCTCTGGCGGAGCACCATCTGAAACCGGAATTTGACGCAACAGGAAAATACAGTTTCTCCTTCCGCTTCCCCGGTGACAGGAGCGGATGGTTCCTGGTCTCCGCCGCAATGAAGGAAATCCCGCCTGTCTTCAACTCCTTTGTCATCACACGTCCGCCGGAACCGGCAATCCCGCAAGCGGAACCGTTTCTCGGACTCTGCGGAGGTGAACACCATATCGGCGCGATGAAACGCATCGGCGTAAGGTGGCTCCAGAAATACCTTGCCTGGTACATGATGGAAAACCGGAAGGGGGATTATGACTTCTTCGGGTTTGACAGATTCCGTGAATATAAAAAGCAGGGATTCAAAGTGCAGATACTCGTCACCTCCGGAGTGCCCCGCTGGGTGCTGAGTCCGGAAGTGGAACAGGCCGCCGCAAAACTGGGAATGAATTATCCGCGTCTTCTGCCGCCGGAGAACAAGCTGGAAGAGTGGAGAATGTTCCTCCGCGCCTTTCTGAAGGAATATAAAGACATCGTCGACATTTACGAACTCGGCGGCGAACTGGATGCGCTGATCGGGCTCAACACCTATTACAAGAGCCTTGACAGGAAAAACATGCTCGGACCGTTCGTCATGGGCAGGGCGTTCGACGTCGTCGTGAAACAGATGGAAATTGCGGCGGATGAAATCCGCGCGGCGGTGCCGGATGCGAGAATTTCGGCGGTCCGTCCCAGCGACGTTGACGCCCGTTACGCATACGCATACTCCCGTGAATTCTTCAAACGCATGGGAAAGAAGATCAACTGTTTCGGGATCGACTGCTATCCCCAGCCGCGCTGGATCGGCCCCGGACAGCCGCCGACAGGAACTGAACAGGATCTTGCGACCCGTTACCGGGACGCGAAAGCCGTATTGACGCAGTACGGCGCAGGTTCTTCCGTCTATATCGCCGAATACGGCTATTTCATTGATTTCAACGAAATAACCAATCCGGAATATCTCCAGGAGCATGTCAACCGTCTGGCTCGTTCCTACCTGAAGGCGAGACTCGTCGGAATGAAATCGCTTCACTGGTATACCGCAACGGCGACGAAGCCGGAAGGCAAACGCTATCATATGGGCATCTGGTGGCGCCATATGCCGCTTCCCGCTGTCGCGGCACTGAATATCGTCGGGCGCGTTGTGGACAATGTGAAGGAATGTGCGGAGATCCCGTTCCATGCTCATTTGGGAAGCGCTGTATTCGGCAAATTCGACGGGCGCGCCGTCGGTGCGCTCTGGAGTATCCGCCCGGACTTCCGGCCTGCGGTGACACTGCCCGCGGACAACCTCAGTGTAACCGATGTCATGGGAAATCCGCTGCACCCGGAAACAGAAAAGGGAAGGATCCGTCTGGAACTTTCGGAACAGCCGTATTATATCTGGCGCACGGAACAAGGAAAAAACAACTATGCGGAACTCCGGACAGCGTTCGCTCAAATGAAGGTGGAAGAAAAAATTCCCGCGCAGCTCTTCTTCCGACCGTCGGCAAAAGACCGCCTGAATATCCATATGACGGCGACCTCGCAGATAAAAGACCATTCCGGCACGGTGGAATTCGACTGCCGCGGGCGGAAAGGAGAAATCCCATTTATCCTTCCCGCCGGAAAAACGCAGATCACGGCGCTGCCGCTCCCTCCGGAAGGGAAAACGATAAAAATGGTAATCCGGTTCAAAGGGGACTACCGGCCGTATGCCTGCGAATATACCACACCGGAACTGATTCCTATTCCGGAGATCAGTGGAATCCGGCTTGACGCCTTTCCCGAAACATGGAAAGGGATCACGCCGGTTCTGATCTCCGGACGGGATCACATTCACCCCGTTGACCACACAACCTATGACGGTCAGGAAGATCTGAGTGCGAAATTCTATCTTGCACATGATGGAAAATTCCTGTATTTTGCCGCGGATGTCACGGACGACCGCCATTTCCAGAAATTCCCGCTCTCGCGGATCTGGCGCGGCGACTGTATTCAGGTCGGCGTGGATCCGCGCGTCAATTTCATCCGCAATGTCAATGACCTTGATCCGGACGACTCGCTGTTTTCCCTGGGGCTCCTTGCGGACGGTCCGGCACTGGCTGTGCACCGCGGACCGGCAAAGAACATTCTCGAAAAACAAGCCGAATACAGAGTCGTGCGCGACGAGTCTCGGAAACGGACGCTCTATCAGATCAAAATGCCGCTTGCTGCACTGAATGACACTCTGAAATCCGGCAGAATCCTCGGCTTCAACTGCATCGTCATGGATGACGACACGGGCTCCGGCGCGGACTACTGGCTCTTCCTGAAACAGGGTCTGGCGGGGGGACTCCGCCCGGACAAGTTTGCATTGTGCATCCTGGAATGACAAACTCGTAAAACGAAAGGATACAAACAATGAACAGGAAAATCTCCGTAACGGCTCTGCTGTTTCTTACCGTCCTCCTTTCCGGAGCGGAACTCAAAACGGCAGAAAACGGAATTGCCTTCGGCAGCGCAAAGCTGAATATCTGGGATTCCGGAATCATGTCGCTGACAGACAAACAGGGGCTCTTCACCAACTGGTATTTCCATTTTACGACGAAACATCCCGGAAAATGGTTTCCCCTGTCGCACAAATCCTGCAAACTTCAGAAACTCCCCGCTGAAAACGGGACGTGGAAATTCAAAGCCGCCGTTCCTGTCACTGAAACGGAGACGGCCGATGCGGAAATGACACTGTCGGCAACTCCGTTCAATACGGTGGAAATCGAGTGCACATGGAAATGTGCCGATCCGAAAAACATTCTTGAAACAGGATTTTTCCTTTCGCTTCCGATCAAGGCTTCCGAAGGCGGAAAAATGGAAATCAACGGAAAGGAATATCCGATCGTGAATGAGACAAAATACGGCTGGTTCAAGAGCAGTCTGGAAAATCCGGAATTCCGGATTTATCCCGGCAATCCGCTTCGGGAATACACCATTTCCGCCAGGGGAAAGTATAATATTACCATCGGGACAGTGAAAAACGGGAGTGTCACGATCCGGATCATTGCTCCGCGCGGAAGCAATAACATGAAACTCACATTCACCCCGCGTTAAAATGGGTATAACAACTGTCACGCATCCGTTTTTCAGAAAGGAGGAACAGAATATGAACCCCCGGAATCCACTGGAGAAGTTCCGAATTTTCACCTTGATAGAGCTCCTCGTCGTGATTGCGATCATTGCCATTCTTGCCGCGATGCTGCTGCCCGCGCTGAACACGGCACGGGAAAAGGCCAAGGGGACCGCCTGCATGAACAATCTGAGGCAGCAGGGACTGGCGCTGCACAGTTATTTTGTGGACTGGAAGGACAGCATTCCCGTCCGCGGCGGCGGCACAGATCCGAATACGTGGAGCAGAAATCTTCTTCTCTATATCAATCCCAAACTTCCATCGACCGCGGCAGCATGGAAAAAAAGCGTCTTCGCCTGTCCTTCCGACAAGCATATGGATCGATGTGTCAATTTCTATTCCGACCGTATTTCCTACGGCATGAACTTGCTTCTTGCACTGGAGGACACATGGACAGGAAAACCGTGGCCGCTGAAACTGTTCCACATTCCGCTCCCGACCGGCCACCTGTTTTCCACAGATATTGACGGCGACCTCAACAACTGTGATACGGATGCACATTTCACTGCTTCCTATACGACGCCCGCCAAGGGAACCGCAATCGTCGCCCGGCACGGCAACAGCCAGCCCAACGTTCTGATGGTTGCCGGCAATGTGCGGACAGTACCCTATTTCCTGTTGACCAGCATTGATTTCGCAAGCCGCTATCAGCCATGGAATGTCTGTCTGAAAAAAAATCCGATCCCCCTTCCGTAGGAAAACGAAAATGCCGCCGGAAACGTTTTCCTGATAGAGAAGACTGTTTCTCCGCGTGTTTTTCCGTGATTCCGATCAGGAGAAGGGATTGCCTTTAACCCGGAGGGAATTCCGTTCGCTGATATGAAAGATGAAATTCAGGCACATCACGTTTTATGGTATAAATAGAATTGCAGGGGATGTAAACAGATAAGGAGGATTTTCACATGAAACCAGTTCTTGCGGTTATTTTCGCGATTTCTGCCATCCTGCTCAGAGCGAATAATCTTATCCCGGGAGACACCAGTGCCGAAACGGAATTCGGCACGGTAGTAAACGGTCACTTCGGTTCCATGATCTGG
>CASEFP010000073.1 GCA_949287225.1 uncultured Lentisphaeria bacterium | reverse complement strand
TCAAAAACAGAATCGAATCTCTTGTTGAAAAGCGGATCGCGATCATGGATCAGGTATTTTTTCCCCAGCATGAAACCGTCCCACATATCGCACATGTTTCTGGCAATCTGTGTAGTCCAGTTGCTGTCAGGATTATGAACTGCACCATAGTTCTTCCATGTTCCAAAGCGACAATATAGTATGCCCCCCAAAGTTGCCCCCCCTCCAGGAAAAGATACCGGATACTCAGCCCCGGAAATCCCGGAGAAATTCCGGAAAAAAAATGATTTTCCTCCGGCGGCCCCCTTGACAATACAGGAAAAATGGCTATAATATATAACATAGATAGCTAAGTTGTCATAACAAGAGGCATTCATGTCGCAAACGGAATTCATGAATCTGGCGGACACCCTGGCGGGAAGAATCAAATCCGGAACATATTCGACCGTACTTCCTTCGATATCGCGTTTATCGGAGGAGTTCGGCGTCTGCCCGGCAACGATCAAACGGGTTCTGTCGCAGCTGCGGGACTGGAATCTGGCGGACGGCGAGCAAGGGAAATGCGTCCGGATCAATCCGAAAGCGGCGGGAAATCTTTTTTTCCATAAAAACATCGTTGTGATTGCAACGCTATCGACACTTTCCCAACCATTTTATTCCGACGTGCTGAACATCCTGAATGACAATCTGGCCTCGATTTATGCCTGTTTTCATCTATTTGTCTCTCCGCTGCAGTTCAAGGAATGCGGATTCCGTCCGGACTGCGTCATTGCGATTGACCATTACAAGGATTCCGACATGAAACTTCTGGGAAACTGCTGTCCGGACGAGAAAATCATCAAATTAAACCATGCGGACCGGCGTTATCATTATGTCTGCTCCGATGGGCGGGAAGCCGGGCGCCGCGCTCTTTCCCATCTTGCGGAAGAGTGCGGACACAGACATATCGGCATGCTTGCAACCCAGACAAACTACAACTATGGCGGATTCCGTCTTCGCTATGAAGGCGCGTGCGAATATACGGAAACACACAGGAACATCAAACTCTCGACCTGGGAAATTCCCGAAGGAATGGAAGCGACGGAAGCTTCATGCGAAGGAATGGAACAGCTGATGCTGCGCGATCCTGCTATCACCGCCGTATTTGCTTCATGCGACATGATCGCCCTCGGGGTCTACGCTTATGCGGCCAAGCACGCTCTTTCCATTCCCCGGGATCTTTCGGTTATCGGTTTCGATGACCAGAAATTCTGCCGGACCGTCTATCCGCAGATCACGACCTTTTCGGAAAATGTCCCGGAGACAGCGGAAATTCTGTTCGGACTGATCAAAAAGATTCTGACGGATCCAGATATGCCGCCGCAGCATCATACTGTTCCACCGCGTCTGCTGATCCGTGCAAGCACAGTAATTCAGAATAGAATATAGATGAACAAAGAATATTACAAGCAGGGAGAAAATAAAATGAAAAGAAGATGGTTCACGTTAATCGAACTTCTAATTGTTATTGCAATCATTGCGATTCTGGCGGGAATGCTTCTGCCGGCCTTGACCGATCCTCCAGCGTCGGTCAATTTTAATCCGTCATTCAAATTTTCCTGATTTGCAATCACATTTCTTCATGCTATTTTATTCTTATTGACAGAATATGATGCATTGTTGCATCTTATTGACTGTCAATTTATTAACATGGAGAAAAGTGTCACCTGTTTTTTATTGAAAAACAGAACCATTTATTCCCGCACATGACAGTAAACGAAAATCAGAGATTTGCCGGAAAAAACATTCTTTTGAGAAAAAGAAACGCTTCTGCCGGCGGAAAAAAGGGAGTTCTGCAAATGCTGGAGTTTCTAAGAGACGGAAACAGCAATTTTGCTGCGGCTGAGAGTGATATCGAAAACGGAATTTGCCGGATCGCCTTTACTCCATCGCCTCATAACGGGATCGCCAAACTCTGGTTTCGCTGCCGGGTGCGGAACGCTGGAGGGGAGAGACTTCCGGAAAAAACAAAAATTGTCCTGAAGAATATTCAGGGGATGCTCTGCTGTGACACCGGTCGCTTTATTCCGGTGATTCGAAGAGATCATTCCGACTGGGTTCGTCTTGGAAGGGGGACGCGGATCGTTCTTCCGGACGGACGCATTCAGCTGGAGTGGATAACGGAAACTCCGGCTTCCGGCGCTTTTCTGGAGCTGGCTTTCTGCTATCCTTATGATCCGGAAGAGCTGGAGCAGATGATGAAGGAGACTTCCGGCTACTGGAAAAAAGATGAGATCGGTGTTACTGGGGATGACCATCTGATGATTCGGCTTTCCAACCATTACGGAGATCCGCAGAGGGGGGTGCCGGGACTGTATCTGCTGGCGCGTCAGCATGCCGCGGAGGTGTCCGGGGCATGGGTACTTGACGGAATTCTGCGGCGTCTGGCGGAGATTCGTCCTGAATTTCCTGTCTGGTGTGTTCCGTTCGCTGATCCGGATGGCGTCATGCGGGGCGATTATGGAAAGGATTCGTTTCCGCAGGATATGAATCGCTCCTGGGGACCTCATGCGTTGATGCGTCATGAAACGCAGGTGATCGCTGCGGATCTCAGACTGTGGTATCAGAGGGTGATGCCCGATCGCTCTTTCGTTCTGGATCTTCACAGTCCCGGCGCGGATGAGACTGGCATTTATGCCTTCTGGCTGGAAAAAGTCCGGGAACAGAAGCCCGCATGGAAAACCGAATCCATTCTGACCCGTCTGGGGAATGCGCTTGCGCCTTACGCGGCATCTTCTTTCCTGCGGACTAGCTCTTATAAGCCTTATTCCGCGTGGGGGATGTTTTCGAATCTCAGCGAGTTCTGTTTCGATACGCTCTCGGTTCCGTTTGCAAGCATGGAAACCAGTTATTTCGAGGCCGGAGGAAAAGTGCTCGACCGTGCGGATTACAGAAAAATCGGTTCCGTGATCGCCGATGAACTGACTGCGGCTCTGAAAAAAGAGTAAAGCAAAGAACGCGAAGCGTTTTCCGGTTTTTCCCTCACCTTTTTTCCTTCTATTGCCGAAATGCAGGCAAGAAGCTTGTGCGGAAAGATCACAGGAGAATCCAGAGCCAGAGCGGAATCGTGATAAGAGAAAGAAGCGTGGTGACGATGATCGCCTGTCCGGTGAAATCGGGACAGCCCCCGTATCGTTTCGCAATCAGGACCGAACTTGCCGCCGCAGGCATCAGAGCAACGACTATACTGACTTCGAACATCTCTTTTTCCAGCGGAAAGAGTTTCAGAAGGAAAATCAGCACGCTAGGAAGCACCAGCAGGCGGAGAACGGAAAGATATGCCGCGTCAAGCGGATGCTTCAGCAGGTTCCCCGCGCTGAAATAAAGAGCCGCTCCCGTGAGGATCAGCATGAAGGGAACCGCCATGCTCCCCATCATTTCCGAGGTGGAGGCGATGAAGTGCGGAATCGGAATCCGCAGGAAGCAGAACGCCAGCGCAATGACAACCGCGGCAAGGTTGATGGAAAAAATGTTTTTGACGGTCTCCCGAAGACTGCCAAATCCGGTGAACGTGAGGATGCCGATCGTCCAGAACCCGATCGTGGAGCCGACATTCATCAGCAGAAGAAGCGCAATATGACGCTCTCCCCACAGACTGTCCAGAACAATCAGCGGCAGAAAAACATATGAGATTCATGCTGATCCACCATGGGGCAAGATCATTGAATTATGATTTTCAAAAATGCTGGAAAGAAATGAAAAAAGTTTCTATTGATGTTTCTATGTCAGACGTACTTGAAAGTCCTTTCGATCAATCTCCAATATAAATATATATAAAGGGAACCTCTATCAATGTTTTTTTGACAGAAATCTCGTTTGTTTCTATTTGAAAATCTCCCAATGAGATTTTTCTGTACATTACGTTGGCATTTTGACTTCCCTTTTTCAAGTCTCCACGATTGAAACAGCCGATATTT
>CASEFP010000072.1 GCA_949287225.1 uncultured Lentisphaeria bacterium | reverse complement strand
TTCAGCAAATGTGTCAGAAACCGACCAAGTAGAATTCATGTTTGCGTCAAAGTTAGATGGAATGTATCCGGTAGGATTGTGTTTACGCATCTTACCGGGCGCTTTCACGTATTTTGACGCGGGCTCTTGGTCGGGCCTCTGGCACATGCTTGGAAGCGTTCGGTTCTTTTTACGAATGTTTTCAAGCATGCTGGATTTCGTATGGATGTGTTGATGGAGAAAAGAGACTATAGGCTCCTGCATTTCTTTTGAGATACACAACAGCTATTACTCATTCCCAATTTGTTTTCCGGAAAAACATAATCCCGTTGTGTTATTGTAAAAAGTCTCTGTATCAGCTCACAATTTATTGCAAGAAAATTTGGCTATATTGAAACAGAATAAATCTGTCTGCATGCCACAGCGATACAGGCAACAGTTTGACACTAACAAAAGACAAGCTTTAGTACACTATTGCCTCAAGACTCCAGAAATTATCATCCAGAAAATCATGCTTTAAGTTCTTATTCCTTGCTGAAAAGTCATTTTCAGTAGTTTTGTTTCCATTACGGAATCCGTTTTTTTTGCATTATTACATTTCCTACTTTCTTTTTCAAGCCTATACTCAAAATCGGGTTACGCAAAGAAATATCAAAAGTGAGATTTGTAATATTTTTTCTTGCTAAGGCTGGATATGTCGGGGAACTGAAAAAAGCAAATACATGGGTTTTATTCAATATTTCGGACAGACAAAAGGAAACAGGATGTTGAAACATCTTATAAATAAAGAAAAACAACATCAGAAGAATTAAACTGTTTATCGGCGTGGAGCGAGATGAAAAAAATGCTTATTGGGTTTGATGCTTCTCCTATCTCAGGAAATAAAACCGGGGTGGAGTATTATGCACTCCGGTTATATTCTGCATTGAAACATGAAGTGGAACCATTCGGCAATATCATTGCATTCAGCAATGCCCCAATACGAGAAATTCCGGAAGCCGTGATCCTTAAATCAAGTCTTCCGCTCTTTTTATGGAGGCAAATTATCCTTCCACGCGAACTGAAACGCAGGAAGATTACATCACTGCATTCTCCAGTAACAGCGATTCCCATATTCGCCTCATGTCCTCTGATTGCAACTGTCCATGATGTATCTTACCGAATTGCAAATCAGAGCGTTTCGTTCAAAGAAAAAGAAATACAACTCCTGAATGCTTTCCTGACAATGCACCATGCGACATATATCATTGCGGTCTCAGAGACAACGGCATCACGTCTGAAATCTTTTTACCCGCAGCAGAGCAGCAAGATCAGAACTGTTCTTTCCGGTGCATTAGCTAATTTTCGGGAATCATCTTTGATATCATCTTCCGCTGTCGCAAAACCCTATCTACTACAGCTGGGAAGAATAGACTTCCGAAAAAATCCTCTTATGACACTGGAAGCCTTTCGAATTTCAGAAATATACAAGACGCATACTCTTGTCTTTGCGGGTGCAGCTGGAAATGCCAGTGGTGAACTTGCAGATTATTTGGAAAAACATCCGGAATTGGCAGGCCGTGTTATTCTGACAGGATATTTGCAGGAGGATGTCATTCCTTCTCTTCTGGCAAATGCCTCCGCGCTTTTATACCCGTCTGTTGATGAAGGATTTGGACATCCTCCATTGGAGGCTCTTGCCGCAGGCACACTTCCTATTGTCAGCAATATTCCTGTTTTCCATGAACTGCTTGACAATGGAGCCGTTTTTGTCGATAATGCGAATTCACTTGCGAATGCCCTGCGCAGTCTGGCGGAAAAGAGAATTCCAGTTCAAGAACTTGTAAGTATCGGAAAGTCAAAATTGGAATTACTGCAATGGTCTGACACAGCCAGAAAAATCATCAAATTACATTCGGAGTGCCTGAAAAATGAATGCGAATGCTGATAGACAGTTTTTGGAATTATTCTATTTTGAACCGGCCTTGAAAGAAATTGGCGGGCATTATCTGGAAACCTTTCTTACTGTCAGCGACTATTGCTGCGGAAGCTGTGCTATAACGTTGTTCGGCAGTGTTGATGTCCAGGAAAATATTAGAAAACGCTATCAAATCATTCCTTTTTTCATAAATGTGCGCGATAAAAAATATAAATTTATTCCTTCCTCCGCAAATAGAATTCTTTCTTTTATCCGGAAGAGAAATTATTTCGCCGGGGTTTTTGCAAAACTGCTCCGGGAAAAAAAGGGAGAAGATGTTGTTTTGTTTTTCCCCTCTCTTGAGATTTGCGAAATATTGGGTGTCATTGCTGCTATGCGGAAAACAAAATCACATTCCCGTGCTGTATTTATTTTGCGTTATACTTTTTCTCCGGGAACAGTCAGTTATCTTGCAAAAATTGTTGAGAAATCCGGTTTGTCAACTCAAATCCGATTTTTTTCCGACAGTTCGCTGCTGATTGAGTATTATCATCAGGCTGGGCTGGAGCCTGTCAAACTGATTCCGATTCCGCACCTGCCGGAATCGCGGCAGAATAGCAGTCAAGGAATGGATAAGGATACGATCCATATTCTTTATGCAGGAGGAGCCAGAATTGATAAGGGATTTGATCAACTTCCAACAATTATCTCTCATGTCCGCAGTATTTTTCCCAGCAGAAAAATTTCATTTTTGATCCATGGGTATATTTCCGGGATCCCGTCTGCACAAGACTTGGAAGTCATACAAAAAACGCTGGAGTGGCTGAATCAGGAAAATATCCCTCTGATTAAATCACCCTTGGAACGGGACGCATATTATCAAATGCTCTCGGAGGCGGATATTATTCTATTTCCCTATGTAAATCATGATCCGTCCCGCAGGTATCTTGCGACATCGGGAATTCTTGCTGAAGCAATGGCATTGGGAAAAGTTGTTGTGGTCCCCGGTGATACCTGGCTGGGGATGCAGGTGCAGCGCTCAGGGGGTGGCACAATTTACCAGAACAGGAGCGAACTGCCGCATGCTGTGGAAGACGCGATTCAACGCATGGATGAACTGAAAAGAAAAGCAAATGATTTTATTCCATATTGGCAGCAGGAGAACAATATGGAAAAATACGTTCATCTGCTTTTGGGAGAAGAACGCGATACACAACAACAATAAATCAGGAAATCATGCTATGGAAAAAATTTTAGTTACAGGGGGAGCCGGTTATCTGGGGTCTATCTTGGTTCCGGCTTTGCTTGAGAGAGGATATGACGTTACAGTTCTTGACAATTTTCTCTACCGCCAGAACAGCCTGCTGGAATGCTGTTCCAATCCGAAATTCAGTATTCTTCGCGGTGATTGCCGTGATGAGAGCCTGATCCGGGAAATTCTGCCGTCCTTTGATGTGATTTTTCCGCTTGCCGCACTGGTGGGTGCGCCTCTTTGTGCAAGAGATACCATCGGAGCGGTTACAACCAATCGCGATGCGGTTGTTATGCTGAACAGATACCGTTCCAGAGCCCAGCGGATCATTATCCCCATCACGAACTCGGGGTATGGAATCGGAACGAAAGGAAAATTCTGCACGGAGGAAAGTCCGCTCAATCCCATTTCGCTTTATGGAAGAACCAAAGTGGAAGCGGAAAAAGCTGTTCTTGATACTGGAAATGCGATCAGTCTCCGCCTCGCAACTGTTTTCGGAGCTTCCCCGAGAATGCGGACGGATCTTCTGGTCAACGATTTTGTCTATCGTGCGGTTTATGACCGTGCTGTTGTTCTTTTCGAGGCTCACGCCAAGCGGAATTATATTCATGTCCGGGATGTGGCCCGGGCATTTCTCCATGTCCTGCGGAATTTCGACCGGATGAGCGGCGCTTACAATGTCGGTCTTTCCAGCGCCAATCTTTCCAAGGCGGAATTATGCCGGAAAATCCAGCACCATATTCCCGGTTTTGTTTTTCACGAATCGCAGATCGGGGAGGACCCCGATAAGCGGGA
The DNA here is from genome assembly GCA_949287225.1 of uncultured Lentisphaeria bacterium. GTDB lineage: Bacteria > Verrucomicrobiota > Lentisphaeria > Victivallales > UBA1829 > UBA11452. The sequence continues at coordinate 10,119 of CASEFP010000072.1, read as the reverse complement.
TTATATTGTTTCCAATGAGAAGATCGAAAAAACAGGTTTTCTCCCGGCCTATTCCCTTGATGATGGAATTCTTGAATTGAAAAAAGTGTTCACCATCATCAAAAACAACCAATATGCGAATGTTTGAGAGAGGTTTGATCCATGGATTGCAGAGTTTGCGGAAAATCCAATCTGGAACCAGTGATTGATCTTGGCAGCCAGCCTTGGGGGAATGATTTTCTGACCCGAGAACAGATCGGACAGGAAGCATACTATCCTTTGTGTGCGGTCTTCTGCCATGATTGCCATACGCTTCAGCTGAATTATACCGTTCCCAAGGAGACAATGTTTGCTAATCATACCTATCTCTCGGGAATCACCAGTTCTTTAAGCGAACATTTCCAAATGATTGCCAAATCCGCGGACCGGGAATTCTTTGCGGACAGGAGAAAGAAATCCGCATTGGACATAGGATCTAATGACGGAACATTTCTTCAGCATCTCAAAAATCTGCATTATGATGTCCTCGGCGTCGAATCCGCGACAATTCCGGCAAGAATCGCCAATGAAAAAGGAATTCCGACCTGTCACAAGTTTTTTAATCTGGAAACCGCTTCGGAAATCAATCGGAAGTTTGAATTGATCAATGCATCGGGTGTCCTTTTTCATTTGGAAGAACTGCATTCCGTCCTGGACGGAATTCGTTTTCTTCTTGCCGATGACGGAGTCTTCATCATCCAGTTTCTGTATCTGAAAAACATCGTGGAAAACGGCGCCTTTGATCAGATTTACCATGAACATCTCCTTTACTATACCCTTACAACACTGGAACATCTCCTTCAGCTTCACGGTTTAAGCATCTTCGACGCTCGGCTGACCCCGATTCATGGAGGATCTATGATCGCTTATGTGACCCATCAGAATGCCGCAAGGACAAAGTCTCAGCGACTGCTTGCCACTCTGGAAGAGGAAGTGCGGAGCCGCATTAATTGCGCAGAAACATTCAAACGTTTTGCCCGGGCCATTGAACTCATGAAAGTGAGAAATCTGGAATGGCTTGAAGAACGGAAGCGGAAGGGGAAAAGCATTTTCGGACTTGGGGCTCCGGTCAAAGGCAACACCCTTCTGAATACGTTCGGCATCGGACGGAATTACCTGGACTGCCTTACTGAACGCAATCCCCTGCGCAAAGGATTGTTCACACCAGGTTCCCATCTTGAGATTGTGATGGAAGAGGAACTTGCCGTACAACCGGATTGTTATTATGTGCTTGCCTGGAACTTCAAAAAGGAAATTCTAGCACGCAATGAAACAGCACTTCGGAATGGAATCGAATTTTATTTCCCAGTCAATCCTAAGGATTCTTAAGATAATGAAGAAAATCCTTGTTACCGGTGGGACCGGCTTTTTAGGCCGGCACCTGACCGCAGTCCTGAAAGATAGCGGGCATGACGTCACCGTCATTCATTCCAGAAACGGTGATTTGACCCGGCCGGAATCTCTGAATCAGTTCAACGGGACAAACTTTGATGAGATTTACCATCTGGCGGCCTGGACGCAGGCGGGGGATTTCTGCCTGTATCATTCCGGGGAACAATGGCTGATCAATCAGAAGATCAATACCAACATGCTGTCGTGGTGGCAGGAAAAACAGCCATCAGCCAAAATGATCTGCATGGGGACCAGTTGTTCCTATGATCCCATGTTTCCGTTGAAGGAGGAATATTATCTTTCCGGGGTGCCGATCGAAAGTCTTTTTGCCTACGGCATGACGAAACGGATGCTCTACGCAGGGCTTCTCTCTCTGAGCAGGCAGTTCGGAATGCGGTATCTTCACTTTGTACCGTCAACGCTTTATGGACCTGGCTACCATCTGGAGCCGGGGAAGCAGATGCACTTTATTTTCGACCTTGTCCGCAAGATCATCCGCGGAAAATATCTTTCTGAAGAAGTGGTGCTCTGGGGCGACGGCACGCAGAAAAGAGAACTGATCCATGTCGAAGATTTTGTAAGGATTATGCTGTCATTGAATGAAAAACGCGAGAATGACATCATCAATATCGGCGGCGGAGCGGAATATCCGATTCGGGAATTCGCGGAAAAAATTTCGGAACTGGTCGGATTTGACGCACGGAAAATCCGGTATGATACAACAAGATATGTCGGCGCGAAGTCGAAATGTCTGGATGTCACGCGTTTCCATGAGTATCTGCCGGGATATCGCCTGATCGGTCTGGACGAGGGGTTGCGCACGATTGTCGACTACTGTCTCAAGCATAAGGAAACGATACTGGCATGATGATCAGCAGGACACCTCTTCGGATCAGTTTTTTCGGCGGAGGAAGCGACTACCCCGCCTATGTCAGACGCTACGGCGGTGTCACTCTGGCGGCCGCCATTGACAAATATATTTATATCACGCTGCATAAACTTCTTCCGGTCAAGGAGTTCAGCTATACGTTCTTCTATTCGAAAATTGAAGAATGCAATCAAATCGACAAGATTCTCCATCCGGGTATCCGGGAATCCCTGCGTTTTATGAAAAATAAAACGCGTCTGGAAGCTCACGTAACCGCGGACCTTCCTGCCCGTTCCGGACTGGGGTCCTCGTCCGCCTTTACGGTCGGATTCCTGCATGCGCTGTATGCCCTGAACGGGAAGCACGTCACACGGAAACAGCTGGCCGCAGATGCCGTTTTTGTCGAACAGCAACTGATCCGGGAACGAGTCGGTTCGCAGGATCAATATGCCTGTGCGCTTGGTGGAATCAATCTCCTGAAGTTCCAGTCGTCCGGTGAAGTAGAAGTGCTTCCAGTCCCAACAGCCCGGCTTCCGGAACTCCATTCAAATCTGCTGCTTTTCTATACGGGAGTGCAGCGTTTTGCACATGAAATTCTTGCGGAGCAGGAGCAGAACACGCTGGAGGGCAGGATCGACAAACCGCTGGAGGATTTGAAGGCACTGGCTCTGGAAGGAATGGATATCCTTTCCTCGCCGGATATTCCCATGGATGATTTCGGGCGTCTTCTGGATACCGCATGGAATCTGAAACAGAAGTGTTCCTCAAAAATAGCCACGGACATGATCCGGAAGCAATACGCGACAGCAAAAGAAAACGGAGCGCTCGGAGGAAAACTGCTGGGTGCCGGAGGGGGAGGATTCTTTCTGGTCTATGCCAATCCCGATTCTCATGAACGTCTGAAAGAAAAACTTCAACCATGGGTATCCATTCCCTTTCATTTCCCGGCGGCAGGAACGAAAATCATTTTCAGACAGGAGAATCCATGAATTCTTTTCCTGATCTCGAAGTAATCATTCTTGCGGGCGGATTCGGAACCCGGCTCCGGCCGGTGGTTTCCGATGTGCCGAAACCGCTTGCTCCGGTCAACGGAAGACCGTATCTGAGTTATCTGCTGCAATATCTGAATCAACGGGAATTGCTCCATGCGGTAATTTCCGTCGGCTATATGGCGGAAACCGTTGAACGGCGTCTCGGAACCTGCTGCGAAGGAATTTCCCTGGACTATTCCCGGGAAGACCGTCCGCTGGGAACCGGTGGAGCCGTTGCACTGGCATTGAAAAGAATCCGCACCCCGCATCTCATGATTCTGAACGGAGATTCTTTCATCGCATTTGATCCGGCTCAACTGTATGCAGATTTCCTTGCGCATCATCCGGAGCGCAACGGTGTGATTCTGGGTGCGGGAACAAAAGATGTATCCCGTTACGGGGCGCTGGATGTTGCACCGGATGGTTGCCTGAGGAAATTTCTGGAAAAAGGGCATTCCGGCCCGGGACTGATAAATGCGGGAGTCTATCTCTTTTCCGCAGAGATGCTGGAAAACACTCTTCCTCGGACAACCACTTTTTCCCTTGAGAAAGATTACTTTCCGGATCTGGCCGCGGAAAAACGTCTTTTCGTCTCTGTTACGGATGCTGAACTTCTGGACATCGGGACTCCAGAGTCCTTTGAATATGCACAACTTTTTTTAAGAGAAATATCTTGAAAGCGGGAACGTCACCGGATTGACAGAAAGAAAATAGTATGAAGCATTTGGAGGAATATCGTCAGATCATATATCTGGAACCATATCTGATTCATGGAGAAGGACATTTCCTTGAATCAGCGAAATGTCTTTCTCTTGCATTCGGAAAATTCACAGAATGCCGGATTTTCGCCGGGAAAAAACTGGATGCTGAGATCGCAGAGAAAAATGGAATCATCCGTTTTTTTGAAAGCGATTCGGAACCATGGCTCTTCCGGATCCTGAAAAACACCCGTGGACTCTGGCGTCTCTGCAAACTTCTTGATAAATATCTGTTGAGAACCCGCCGCATAAGGCTGCGAAATGACCTGAACCGTCTGCCGTATTTCTCAGGAAAAACACTTTTCTTTTTCCCGACAGCTTCACCCGCGGATACTGTGGAAACAATACAATATGTGAACAGGTATTATTCCTCATGCGATATGGCTTTTGTTTTTCATACAGATTACGGGAAAATACATGCCGCCCTTTTCCGGAAAATGTTACCCGCAATCAGAGAATCCGCAGAGAAGAAAGGAAACCGATTCCAGCTCTTTTCCGACAGTGACATGATCATATCGGAATATGAAAACCAGGGAATCGGCAACATGCGCCTGCTTCCCATCCCCCATATGCCTCCCCCGATAAACTTCGAAAGAGCCCTTGCGGGAAACGGGAAGAGTATCACCATTGCCTATTTAGGCGGAGCACGGGAGGAAAAGGGATTCCAGTGCCTGCCGGGGTTGATTCAGGCTCTTTCGCAGAAAGAACATCAGAAAACGCTTCATTACATGATTCAGACGTCCGGGATTGAGATTCTGAGTACGGAATATGAAAGACGGATCATGTCGGAAACTCTTGCACAGCTGAAAAAAGAGAAAACGGCCCAGGTTGATCTCGTCGGCTCGATGCGGGAATCCTCGGATTATTATAAGATGCTGGAGAACACGGACATTGTATTGCTTCCTTATATAAATATTGTCCCGAAACGCTATTATGCGACCAGCGGCATTCTGGCGGAAGCGATGGCTTTGGGAAAAGTGGCGGTCGTTCCCGCTGAGACCTGGCTCGCACGGCAGATCGAACGTTCCGGCGGCGGAGTCATCTTTGACTCTCCGGAAGAACTGCCGCAAAAAGTGGAGGAGGCTATCTGCAATTATTCAGATCTGCAGGAAAAAGCTCTGCAATACAGTGGTATCTGGAGGCAGTTTAATAATCTTGACACCTATTTGACTGTGCTCATGGAATATTTTCTCCCGCAAGTAAAAACACCACTATCAACCAGATCTTCGAATGAGAATTGATATGTCTAAGAGAATTCTATTTATTGCTGAGGTGATGCCGGAACTATACGATGGAAGTTCATGTCATCTCCGTGATTTTTTTGCGTGCCTGAAGGAATATGATATTGAACTGCATCTTTGTGCATTGTCCCGGTTTCGGGCCCTGTTTCTGAAAAAAATTCACCTTAGTGAATATTATACCTCTTTTTCTGTTTTCACCTGGCGTCGTTTCAAAACTTACCACTACCGTTTATTTCCCATACAAGAGCTTATCCTGCGCCTGCGGAAATGGCTTGCCCGCCATCTGTCGGACCGCATTGATCCAGACCGAAAACGAATCAATGCTCTGAAAGTTTTTTTTGGGGGGAAAAATGCGGGCAGGAAGATGTCTGGGGAGGAACTTCCGAAGATTGATCTTGTAAAAACGGGGCAATTCATCCAGAAATGCTGTGAACGGATTCAGCCCGACATTCTGATTTTTGATTATGCACATATGCTGCGTTTTCTGCCGATCCTTCCAACTGCGGGGAAAACAACGGTTGTCTTCACACATGATGTCATGTTTCTGCGCAAACAGTCTTTTCAAAAGCAATCCATTTCAACGGGTATTACGCAGAAAACAGAACTGGATCTTCTGCGGCTTGCCGATTGTATTGTATTGGTTCAAGGAGAGGAAAACGCCATCATTCGTTCGTTGCTGCCAGATAAGCGGTGTATTACCTGTCCTGTTTCCGCAGAAATATTTCCAATGTATTCCCGGAAAAGGAGTATAATAAAAGGGAAGATTTTATTTGTTGGATCAGGAGCCGAACAGAATATGATTTCCATCCGTTATTTTATTCAGGCAATACTGCCGGCTGTCCGCAAAGCTCATCCTGAAGTTTTTCTGCAAATTGCAGGCGGCGTTTGTTCCTCTCTGGATGATTTGCGAGAATTGCCTGGTCTTCGACTTGTCGGGGTTGTCGACAATCTGTCAGAAGAATATACCAGTGCTGATGTCTGCATTGTCCCATTGCTGGCAGGTTCCGGTCTGAAAATCAAATTGATGGAGGCTCTTGCTTATGGCTGCAAAGTATTTTCCACTTCTGTCGGGGTTCAAGGAATCCCGGAATATTCCGACTACGGAATCGAAGTGACCGATAATGCTGATGAATTTTCCAGGAAACTGATTGCATGGATGGATCTGGAAAATCGTCCGGACCTTTCTGAAGAGAACGCTCTTTTCAAGAAACGTTTTTCCAGAAAAAAATGTTACGGTGAACTTCTTTCCTACTTGCAAATCAGTGAATGATAAGAAAAATAACGTGTTATACATAAAAGCCTATGCAAGAACAAATGAAACAAAGAATTTTCTATTTGGAGCCGAAACTTTCTCATGAGGAAGGTCATCTGCTTGAAACTCTGAAAATTTTGTCTCCGCGTTTCCAGCAATACGGAAGACTTGAAATATACGGTGGAAGTGCTATTTCTCAGGAAATGGCCTCCCATTATGGGATCATCCCTCATTTCTGTGCGGCAGACGAAATGCCGTTGATAACTTTTCTGCGAAATAAAAGGTTCATCTGGAGAATCTGCAATTATCTTGGTTTTCTGAACCGGAAATATCAGTTTCATCAGTCAGTCCGCGATTTACTGCGAATCGTGAAAAAAGCGGATGATTCGAGCATATTTTTTCTCCCGACACCGAATGCATCAGACCTGCTGGCCGCTCTTCAAATCATAAATCGATGCTCCGCAGGGAGAAAATGGATATTTATCCTGCGGACATTGCCGGATCCTCATACTGCAGAAGATCTTCAATTTATTTTCCGGAATACCGGTGGATTCAAAAACAACTGCCGTTTCTTCTCCGACAGCGAACTGATCATTCGGGAATATCAGACTCTCGGACTGCACGATATCACGTTGCTGCCGATTCCGCATCTGCCGGAATACAGGGGCAACACGCACCATGATTCTCTGACTCTTTCCTATCTTGGCCCGGTAAGGGAAGAAAAGGGATTCGATTTCCTTCCGGATGTAATTCAATATCTTCAGAAGCTGAACAGCAGAATTGATTTTTTTATTCAGGCAAGCGGTTTTTCCGTAATGTGGACGGATTGGGAACGGCGGACGATGGGAGCGGTACTGGAAAAACTGCATTTGCTTGCAGAGAAAGCTTCAAATGTAACAATCTGTGAAAAACACTTTGAATCCGAAGACTACTATGCTCATCTGAATGAGTGCGATATCATTCTTCTTCCTTACAAGCAGCGGGACAAGCGCTATTATGCGACCAGCGGCATTCTGGCGGAAGCGATGGCTTTGGGAAAAGTGGCGGTCGTTCCCGCTGAGACCTGGCTCGCACGGCAGATCGAACGTTCCGGCGGCGGAGTCATCTTTGACTCTCCGGAGGAACTGCCGCAAAAAGTGGAGGAGGCTGTGCGGAATTTCGAACAGCTTCACAAGAAAGCCGTTGCTTTTGTTCCGGAATGGAGAAATTTCCATAATATTGAAAATTATATGAAAATACTGATGGAGAATTGATAGAAATGTCCGCTTCGAGAATCATACCGGTTTTCTTTACAGGAAACAGAAAGTATCTGCCGCATATCTGTGTCGCAGTCCGGCAGATTATGAAACATGCCGCGGAAAACGATGTTTACCATTTCCATCTTCTGACTGCGGATGATGTCGGGAAAAAAGAGAAAAAACGGTTTCTCGGAAATCTTCCGCAGACACGCCATCATGTATTTTTCGATATGGTTGAGGACAAACTCCCAAAAGAGGTCTGCTGTTCCTCCTCGTCATGGTCCAGGACAGTTTATTACCGTCTCCTTATTCCTTTTCTCCCCTATGAATATGACAAGGTGATTTTTCTGGATGGAGACATCACGGTTCATGAAGATCTTGCCTCTCTTTATGAGATTGACCTCGGAGAAAACCTCATGGGAATGGTTCCGGATGAGGTGATGGAATATTTCCGGAAAAATGACCAGAAGCTCGGTCCCAACGACTACTGGGAAGGAACATATGCCGAATATTGCAAAAAGGAAATCGGAAATCCCTCTTGCTACTATTATTCAGCAGTCCAGCTGATGAACCTGAAAAAGATCCGGGAATCCGCAATGGATCTGTACCGGGAAATGCTGCGGGAAACCTCGCGCGGTTATCTTCTGCAGGATCAGGACCTGCTTAACAAATACCTTGCCGGGCGGATTCTGCGTCTGGACAACAGATTCCTTGCCAATACACTGCCGTCAGGAATGCTTCGCGCGGCAGCCTCATGGGGCGTTGACGTTTCCGTCCGCACCCCCTGCATCAGTCACGGGAAATTTTTCCGGATGCTGCCGGACTGCGACTCTGAATCTTATTGGAACACGTTGCGGGAAACCGATTATTTCTTTGACATACAAGGAGAATTTGCATCAGAACTTATCCTTTATGCACTTCACTGGAACTACCGACCAACGGGAATTTTCCCTGCGGCACTTGTCCGTTTTTGTTTTGCAGTGCTGCGGGCATCCATAGGCAAACTGCGCGCAAGGAAGAGAAAATAGAATCATGAATCAGAATACATCTTCTTCAACTGTTCCAGCCGCTTCGAAACGGGAGCCGCCTTTTTTTTCGATTGTAATTCCCGCTTACAACATCGAAACGTTCCTGCCGGACATGCTGGAAAGCATTCTCGGACAGACATACGGGAACCTGGAAGTGATCGTGGTGGATGACGCGTCGTCAGACCGGACCCAGGAGGTTGCCTCCCGATATGCGGCATCCGACTCCCGCGTGCAGATTCTGTCACATGCTTCAAACAAGGGACAGCTGACCGCCCGCCTGACCGGTGCGCGCCATGCCAGCGGAGAGTATCTCTGGCTTGTCGATGGAGACGATCTTGTAAACATCCATGCCTGCGAAATACTGTTTGCCGCATTGGACTCCACAACTTCCGTTCCTGATCTGGTTTCATTTTCCTATTGTCTTGCCCATTCCCGGAATCATGCGGTGGCGGACGTGCGGCAGCAATGGGCCGCTCCCGGTTTTTACGAAGGAAAACAAGCCGTTGCCCGGTTTATTGCATGTAACAGCACAAATCCCATTTGGAGCAAGTTGGTATGTAAAGAATTTTTCCTCAGAAAACATCCGATTCTAGACGGGATCGGTCATTGGGGTGCCGAGGATATTGCCTATCATTATTTTTATGCACAGGCAAAGAATATTCTGGTATTGGACAAAGTCCTGTATTATTACCGTTCGCCGCGTCCGGGCAGCGATTCCTCCGGAGTATCTCGGCGTCAATTAACCGGGGTTCTGGATGTAACGCTGTATGCCATGAACCTGTTTGAAAAATCCGATTTTCCTGCGGTGGAAAAGTCGCTTGTGATCCGCCGCTATGCGCGAAGCGTATTGAGTCTTCATGATTACCTCTGGCTGAATCTTTCCGTTTCCGACAGAAAGGAATATGCCCCGAAGTTTGCCGCCATATTCCGGGAACTGACATGCCAGGATCAATCCGACTATGCCCGCTGGTATGACAATTTTCTGAAAGAAATTCTGGTTTACAGTCTGAAGCATCTTCCGCATTATTCATATTTTCTGCTGAAAATATATTTTTTCATATATTTCATTTTCCACATGAAAACCTATCTCATTCATTTTGAGAATGGCGTTTCCCACTGAATACAGCAATTTTTTATTGACGTTCAGTCCTTAAACTAAAGTTTTCCTGAAACTGGTTCGATGAGAAGTATTATACAACGGAGAAAATGGAAAAGCAAGCAGAAAATCCGTGGGAGCTGAAAGATTTTCTGCAACACCCTGCAAAAATGTCACTCGAGGAAATTTCGGAAGCG
>CASEFP010000071.1 GCA_949287225.1 uncultured Lentisphaeria bacterium | reverse complement strand
GGTTACAAACACACCCAACTGGTTCCAGATGTAAGACGCATCCTTGCAGACAATATTTTCCTTGCTGTAATCAAAAGAAACTTCCAGAGTGCCGCCTCTGGAACATTCCTTATCAAGCGGAATCGACTTGCGCACATCCTTATCCCCAATGCCCTTCAGGATCACAACCTTGTTTTCATTTCCGACGCTTGTCGATGAGATCTTTTTTTCTGTCTGACCGGGAAGAGTTTCCGTGGTCTGAGCCGCCACGCACATCATTCCCAGAACAATGGTGTAAACAAATTTCATTTTGCCGATTCTCCTTTCAAACATATTACTGACTGACGATCGTATGATCATTTTGATACCAATCCGGCATGCAGATATTTTTTGTCAGATACTTGCGGGCCTCCGCCCGTCCGTCGCACCAGAGAACAATTCCGGATCCCAGATGGAAGCGGACAAAATCTTTGCCTCTGTGCTTGGTACTGTTCATGGTTTCCCAGGTGGCGTCCCAGAATGTATATTTCCCCGGCATTTCCGCAGAAAACAGAATTTGATATTTCAACCTCCAAATACTGCGTGCCTTGAAACTGGCATCTGTATATCCCGCCCAGTTATTAAATCCGTAATGATAAAGAAAGGATTCTGCTCCACTGGTATTAGGAGTAAGAAAAGGAAAGGAACTGCATGGACGCCCGGAGGGACACTGAAAGATACTTTTCGGAACAGTATTTCCCGAATCGGATAAACCGGCATACCCCCGGAGTCTCGTATAAATACTGTCGGTATAACTGAGAAACGAGGAGTTTGCCAAGATCCCGTTTGTATCATGCAGATAGGAAATCAAAGCAATCCCGATCTGCCGGTTGTTGGAAAGGCAGAAAGTCATTTTACCTTTTTCCTTTGCCTTGTTCAATGCCGGCAGAAGCATTCCAGCCAGAATCGCAATGATTGCAATCACGACAAGAAGCTCTATCAATGTAAAATTTTCCCCTTTCCCTCGCTGTTTTTTTGCTGGCTTCATCGCTTCTCTCCTTTTTCCAGTTTATGATTCATGATTTTCTTTATCATCCAGTCCATGGGAAGTTTGTTCCGCGCCGCTTCCGGAGGCAGCAGGCATGAACTTCCGAAACCTGCCTGAAGAGGAACAATCGAATCGGAAACTTCCTCGTCGCCGACAACAAGCAGAGCGCTGCCGGGAATTCCCGTATCCGTGATCACAAAACGCCAGAAATCCGGAGACTTCTTCCGGGCTCCGGTAAGCTGCGGCGTATAGATTTTCCGAATTTTCCCGCGAATGCCGAGGGAATCCAGAACCATTTCCGCCCGCGTCCGTGTGTTATTTGTCGTAATATAAACAGGAACACCCGCATCGCAGAGATGCCCCAGAAGGGCCAGCGCATCATTATGGCGGTGCAGAAATTTCTTCTGATAACGCATCAGTTCTTCCCGATACGCAGCGCAGTCAATTCCCAGGCGTTCCGCAGCCAGAAGGGGATCGGCATCGGGCACCATTGTTTCCATCGCGCAGACTTTTTCCAGCGCATCAAAAGGCAAAACGCCCTTTACGCAGAGCATTCCCGCAAGAATAAATTCAAAATAGCCGACGGGATGATATCCCATGAGATGGGTTGTCAAGGTCCCGTCAATATCGAAACAAGCGCCGCGCATATCCATCTTTTTCTCCCCGCCGGTGTCCGCGGACAGACTTGGCTGCGGACACCACGGCAGCAACAGGATCAGAACGGCGGGAACAAGAAGCGGAAGACGGTATTGTGCAAAACAGCGGCCCATCCTCGTTTTTCTCCTCCATGATTCTTTCCGCCGCGACAGCAGAACTTTTCCACGCCATGAAATGCAGAAGCATTCTTTTTTGATACCTGTATCATACTTGTATCAATTTTATTATAATTTATATTATACATCAAAAATTGATAAAATCAAGATGTAAAATGCTTTTTTAATTGTTTTTGCAAAGAAAAGTAAGAAACAGGCGTTCTTTTCCTTTCCCGAAGAACGTGTTTCCCGTTACAGTCTCAAACCAGGAAATGAACCGGCCCGATGCAGAGCATACAGCCGTTCGGGAGATTCCCTCCCCTGCACGACAGCTGATGCCGGTGGTTCCACATGGATGGAAAGAAGGACACGGGGAACTTTCTGCAATGCAGCAGCAGGGAATCACTTTTCAGCAATCCCCGAACCGCATCCGCCCGCAGAACAATCTTCCCTCCGGAGAGGCGTTCCGTTCCGAACTGGAAAAATCCCTTCCGTAAAAAAACGGGCACGCCGTCTCCTCTCTCTCAAAAGACGACGCGCCCGCCGGTTCCGATTCGGGATCAGAGGAAGGCTTACGCCTTGCAGTGACGCTTGCGGATCTTCGCGGAAGTGTTCCGGATGCCTTCGACCATCATATTGATCTCCTCGTCGGTCAGTCTCGGATGCATCGGAAGGTTCATTTCACGCTTGTAGAAGAATTCGCTTGCGATCGGGCACTGATTCGGATCGTAGCCCATCCGGCGCAGTCCGGTGAAGTGGAAAGTCGGCTGGTAGTGCAGGATCGTCTGGATGCCTTCTTCTTCATAGAGAATGCGCATGAACTCGTCACGGGAGCCGCCGAGAACTTTCTCATCCACACAGACCGTGTAAAGATGGAAAACGTGGTTGTATCCCTCGGGTTCATAGACGGTTTCGACGCCGGCAATCCCCTGGAGGCCTGCCGTGATTTTATGGCCGATCTCACGACGCTTTGCCGTCAGCATTTCGAGTTTGTCGAGCTGGCAGCAGCCGACCGCCGCCTGAATTTCATTCATGCGGTAGTTGCTTCCCCAATGGCCGTTGTGCGGGATCACGTCGAAGTGGGCGGGCATCCAGTATTCCAGCGGGGAGGTCTTCTTGCAGTGAATCTTGTCGCCGAAGCTCCATTCGCTGCCCTGTTCGCCCCAGGAGTGGTTGTTGCTCATGCAGCGGAGGTTCTGGATGCCGTGGCAGTATTCATCATGATTGGTTGTGATCATGCCGCCTTCGCCGCAGGTCGTGATGTTCTTGAGGGAGTGGAAGGAGAAGGCGCCGATGTCTCCGATGCTTCCGGCCATCCGTCCCTTGTAGGAGGCGCCTGTTGCGTGCGCGCAGTCCTCAAGCACCTTGAGCCCGTATTTCCGAGCGATTTCCATGATCGGATCCATATCGACCATCAGTCCGGCATAATGGACAACATAGATCGCCTTGGTCTTGTTCGTCACTTTCTTCGCGACTTCAGCGGGGTCGATGTTGAAGGTGCGCGGATCAATGTCGGCGAAAACAGGGGTGCCGCCTTCCTTGAGGATTGCAAGGGAGGTCGCAACGAAGGTGTTCGGGGTCACAATGACCTCGTCACCGGGACCGATGTCGAAAATCTGCGTCCCGACATGCATCGCCGTGGTGCAGTTGGAACAGGCGAACGCGTGCTTGACGTTGTGGATCTTCGCGAACTTGTTCTGGAACTCCTGGGTTTTCGGGCCCATGGTGAGCGTATCCTGTCCCATCGCGGCGATCGCGGCATTGCGCTCGGCGTCGTCGTAGATGCTCCCCATGAACGAATAGGCGACTTTCAGCTTGACGCCGTCATCCGTGGCATAAGAACTGGTGATGCCGCCCTCGGTTTTTCCTCCGGTGAAGTGTTCCTTGTCAACTGTGTCGATAGGCATGGTGTTTTCCTCCTTTTACCTCTTTACAATGTTTCAGTTTTTAGTGGTAATATGAATCTTGAAAAATCCTGCATTCAAAGTTCGAGGAACCCGTGTTCCCGTCTCCCTTATTTATTTTTCGTCCCAGGCGGTGTTGCCGAGCAGCCCTTCCGCGAAATAGACCGGTTTGTAGCCGAACTCGGTAATGAGTCTGCAGCATTCCTCAATCCGGTCGAGATGATCCGGAATGTAGTTGAAATAGTAATCGAAGGAGTACTGCTCATGGGTCGCCATGCCGATCGTCTGGCTGTGATACGGGGAATTCACGGCATCGGTGATTTTCTTCCGCAGCTCCTCGATGGTGAAGAGATTTCCGGTTGCACCGATTCCGCTGTTGAGAATCATTCCGGTGAACTTGTCATAATAGTTCTTGTATTTTTTGATGTAGAGAGCGACATCTTTCTCATAAAAATATCCGATGTCGCAGACGCTGAAGGCATGATCCTTTTCCCCGACATAGGTTTTCGAGCCGATGAAGCTGCCGTTGATCATCTTCATGCCGCGTTCCTTCAGAACGGAAAAGACTTCGGGATTCGCCATCGCCCAGTGAAGCACTACGGGAAGGACGAAGGTCTCCTCGCCGGCGAAACGGACGATCTCGCTTTTGAGCAGATCGAAATCCTGTGCGAGTTTTTCCGGCGGCGTGTGCTGATAGGGACGGTCCGGGAACTCGGAATAGGCGTGGAACGAGAGCCGCAGCCAGTCGGAGTTCGCAATCCATTCACTCTTGTAGATGTCCGGGAAATCCTTGAGTTCAAAGGGGAAATGATCGTTCCGGTAGAAACTGTTCAGTGAAAATTTCGTGCCGTATTTGTCGTGAATGCTCTTGAGACGTTTCAAAAAGAAGTGGTCGAACAGCGATTTCGGGCGCTGTTTGGCGATGTCCGTATAGAAGAAGCTGCAGTCGTCGATGTAGTAGTTATAGCGCTTGAACGATTTTTTGTCCCAGAGGACAGTCAGCTTGAGCTGGGCTTCCCCGAATGAGCTGTCCGCGGAGACGACGATCTCATTGATCTTTTCCGTCAGGCGGACCGGCGCGGAGAATGTGCGGTCCGCACGTTCGGCCTCGACGCCGTTCACCTTGACAAATGCCTGCGGGTCGGCGATGCCTTCGAGTTTGATCTCCAGATAATCGTCGGTCTCGATTCCGCGCGTATGATTCAGCACAGCGCCGTTCCGGATACTTGTCACTTCAAGCATGGAAAACTCCTTGCGTTATTTTCAGAGGGAGAGAATTTTGAGTTTTTCGTTGTCCTCGTGAACAATTCTTTCGCCGCTTTTCCGAGCCTTGTCAGCGTCTTTGATCGCTTTGGCAAGCGCCTTGGAAGCATTCTTCAGAAATTCGTCTTCGATCTTCTTTCCGAGTTCGGCACTGGCTTTTTCCGGATACCCCATCACGCCGATTTTCACATCCGCGCGCTGGGAGGTCTGAACAACTTCCTGCTTGAGATCGGTGAAGGATTCACGGTGCTGATAGCTGTCCGGATCGTTCCTCAGCCGTTGGGCGACGGCCTTTTTGTCCATGACGATTTTCGGACGGACAACCTCGGGGCACCAGTGGAGAAGCAGAGAAGTTTCCGCCTCGGCCGCATGGTAGTCCTGATTCCGGAAAAGATCCAGCCAGGTCGGCGAGAAGTCCCAGATCGGGACAAGCATGATGAGGTCGTCACGGAGCGCGGGATTGAGCCACTTGAGAATGCGGAGCGACTCCTTCAGATGAAGCATGCTTTCGCTTCCGCCGTGGCCGGGGATGATGATGAAGTTGCGGAACCCCTGGAGCGTCAGCGACTCAATGATTTCGCCGACGAGATTGGAGAAGGTGTTGGGCTTCACATTGATCGTCCCGGGGAGCATGCCGCCGGAGAATGTGTAGTTCAGCACAGGCGCGGTGATGCATCCGAGTTTTTCGGCAAGGCGGACGGAGGCGAATTCCGCATTGCGGATATCCACATCAAGCGGCAGATGATAGCCGTGCTGTTCACAGAGAGCGTAGGGGATGATGATCGTCTTGTTCGTCCTGAGATAGTTCTGAACCTCTTCCACCGTCATGTGGCGCATTTCATGAGTCTTCATCTTGAAAAATCCTTCCTGAATTGCAATGGATTGGCTTTTCTTTCTGGAATATATTATGGACGATTTTCCTTTTATTTCAACACTTTTTCCGTTTTTTTATTGACTTTTTTCCAAATAAATGTATTTTTATGATACGATTGTGATTTATATTTTACGGGGATAAGGTGTTTTTATGACAAAGAAATCCGATTTGCGTACTGAAATTATTCATAAAATGCTTCTTTACGGTTCGATTACCCGCCCGGAACTGGTGCGTCTGACCGCCACCCGCGCGGCGACGGTGTTCGAGGTGGTCGACGAGCTGAAGAAAGAGGGGATCCTGAGCGAACCGGACCGGCGGGGAAAAAAGACGGGCCGCCGCGCCCCCGCCCTCTCGTTCCACCCGGACTGCTTCTGGTGCGCGGGCATTGATTTTCAGGTCAGGAAAACCCTCGGCGCGGTCACGGACATGGCGGGAAACATTCAGGCGAAGGCGGAGCTTCCGGCGCTGGAACGCACCTCCCTGCACGCCTGCCGGAACGAGATCCGCGAGGTGCTGCGGCGCCTGCGTGAACAGCTCGGGGAAAAGTGGAGCCTCGTCAGGGGAGTCGGGTTCGCCGATCCGGGACTGGTCGATATCGAAAAGGGAATTTCGATCCGCGCGGTAAACGTGCCCGGCTGGGAGAATGCACAGACCGGAAAATGGCTCGAAAATGAAAATGCCGTCCGTGCAAAACTCTGGCCGGAATGCATGGTGAAAACCTATATGGAATATCTTTCGCGCATTCATGCGGAAAAACCGCCGAAAAGCCTCTTTCATCTGGGAATGGACGACGGAATCGGAGGCGGTTTCGTCAAGGACGGCGTCTGCTTCATCGGCGACTCGAACCAGGGCATGGAGATCGGACATATCGTCGTTGCGCCGAACGGCCCGCTCTGCCAGTGCGGCAACCGGGGCTGTCTTGAGGCCGTCGCCGGAGAAACGGGCATCCGCCGCAGGATCCGCGAGGCGTTGAACAGCGGCGTGGATACCGAATTGACCCTGGAGGACTTTTCACTTGCAAAATTCGTCGAATACGCAAAATATGACAAGGCGGCAAAAATCATTGCAAACGAGGTCTGCGACAGCATCGGCAGCGCGCTTGCGGTCGCGGTCGCGCTGCTGAATCCTTCAATGATCGTCCTAAGCGGCGAGCTCACGAAACTCGGTCCGGTGCTGACCAATGCGATCGGACGCGCCCTTTCGATGAACTGCTTTGCCGGCGCAATCCGGGAGCTGAAGATAGAACTCTCCACGCTCGGAGCCTTCGATACAGCCCGCGGCGCGGCGCTTCTTATGCGCGATGCTCTTCTGAAGGCGGAAGATTGAGAGAGCGTTCCGTTTCGTTTCCGCTTCGTTCGGAGAGAATGTAGCACTTGTCGTTTTCGCGGACGGTTTCCGGAACGGAAAAGGTGATTTCCGCTCCTTTTTCCGCCGCGTCCGCAGCGCTGTCATCCACGCGAAGAGAATCAAGTACGCCCTCGACGACGCCCGTCGTCGGCCCGGTGATGAGGAAGCGCTCTCCGGCGCGGACACTTCGCGCCGTCAGGCGGATTGCCGCGATTTTCATCTTCGGATAGTAGTGGGTCACTTTCCCTGCAAAGGTCTTGACAAGCGTTGCGCGGTTCTCCGCAGACGCCGCCCATTCGCCGACCTTCTCGCCGAGATAATACCCGCCGTGCCAGAAGCCGCGGTTGAACACTTCGGAGAGACGCGTTTTCCAACGGGCACGCTCGCGAGTATCCGCATGCCGCCCGCTGCGCCAGACGTCCACGGCCTCGCGGTAGACTTTTGTCACGGCTGCGACGTAATCGGCGGAACGCCCCCGCCCCTCGATCTTCAGCACCGAGACGCCCGCGTCCAGAATGCGGTCCAGGATGTCGATCGTGCAGAGGTCGCGCGGCGACATGACATAGTGGTTGTCGATAGCCAGCTCCTGCCCCGTCACCGTATCATGCACCGTGTAGGAACGGCGGCAGGGCTGGTAACAGTCCCCGCGGTTCGCCGACGAGTTGAATACGGCGAGACTCATGTAGCACTTTCCCGAAACCGCCGTGCAGAGCGCTCCGTGAACGAACAGTTCCAGTCTGACAAGTTCGCCGGAGGGCCCCCGGATCGCTTCTTCCCGGATCCCCGCGCAGAGGCGTTCGATCTGCGCCAGCGTGAGCTCGCGCACAGGAACAACCACATCCGCGTAACGCGCATAAAAGCGGACCGCCGCAAGATTGGCGACATTCGCCTGCACGGAGAGATGCGCGGGAAGTCCCGCTTCGGCGACGGCGGCAAGCACGGCGGGGTCCGCCGCAATGACGGCATCCGCACCCGCGCGTTTCGCGTTTGCGCAGATGCGCCGCACGTCGGGAATCTCGGAATCGTAGACAATCGTATTGAGCGTAAGAAACGCCTGCGCGCCCGCCTCATGGCAGAGCCGGACAATGCGCGGCAGCTCCTCCTCGCGGAAATTCGCCGCCGCGCGCGAACGCATGTTCAGCGAGCCGACGCCGAAATACACGGCGTCCGCACCGGCATGAAGCGCCGCGTTCAGCGATTCAAAATTGCCCGCAGGCGCAAGCAGGATCACGCCGCGCGGGGGTCGATTGTTTTCCGCATTCACCGGAATCACGCAAGTTGTTTCACATTGCCGCCAGAAGATTCCGGAAATCGTTTACAGTGTCCTCCAGCGAACCCGGAGGTGTCATCCCGCCGCCGAGACAGAAATACCCGCTGAAATTGTGGCAGCGGAGGATCGAAATCAGTTCCTTGATCTCGCCGTTCCCGCATGCCAGCGCAGTCGCTTCGCCGTCCCATTTGCAGTCGGCGATGTCAAGCTGGTGCATGAATTTGATGAAATGCCCGGTGCGGTAGGAATTGAGGAAGGGCATTTCGCCGGCCATCACAAAGCGCGGGCCGTTGAACGTGAGATCGCAGTCGAACTTCTTCGCAAGCGCGGTAATCGCCTCCTTCGCGGAGAGCGCGCTCTGGCAGAGATTGACGAAACTGACTTCGACGGATGCCTTTTTCAGCGCTTTCGCCGCGTTGAGAGAGTTCATCAGCGGCAGAATCACGCGATGAATGCCGCACGCGGAAACCCGTTCGACGAGTTTGGCCGGATCGTCCGGCACGGCGGGAACACGCAGCGCCGAAACCGTGATGCCACCTTCCGCAAGTTCCTCAACAGCACGCTTCAGCGTATTGGCCGGAATCAGCGCGCACGCCTTCCCCTGCAGGTAATCCAGTTCGATCAGGGAGATACCGGCGCGTTTCAGGTTCTCGATCATTTCGGGCACATAGCGCCCGGCAAGGCGCGAGGAGACCGTCAGGCGGAAGGATTCCTTCGCCATTTCCGCAGCGAAAATCGCGGCGCGCTGGCGCACGCAGTCCGCGCAGGAGGGATTTTCGCAGAGCGCAAAGGCGGGGTCCTCCTCTCCGAGTGCGAGAAGCACCTCGAACATCTGCGCGGCGCGGATCATTCGAACCTGCGCATTGCCGATCCGCCCGATGTGCATTGCGCCGCTTTCAAGCAGAATGCGGTCAAGCCCGATGAAATCGCGGTGGGGTCCCGGATAATAGTTCCATGTTTTTGTGAGCTCCTTTCCCTCCGGCGTCCGGAATGTGCGTGTCACGGGCGAAAGATAAGGCAGTTCAAGAAGCGCCTCCACGGAGTGAAGCGATGTGTTGCGGTCCTGATCCACGCCGAGGAGACAGATCCAGCCGTCCTTTTCAGCGAGTTTTGTGAACGGGGTCTCCTTCCCGTGCGCTGTGTCCGCCTTCCAGTGACCGGAACAGAACTCCTTTGCGGAAGCGCCGACGGCCGCAACCGTGCCGACCGGACAGTCGCTGAACACCGCGTCAGGACGCTTTTTCAATACCTCCGGAATGATTCCGAGCGCGCCGAAGGCTGGCACAAGGAGAGTTCCGCGTTTCCCGATCACATCCAGAAACGCCTTGACGACGGTTTCCGCGCCGCCTTCGACATAACCGAGGCTGATCAGGGAACTGTGCAGCAGAACGGCATCCCCTTTCCCAAGTCCGAGTTCACGCAGCGATTTTACAAGTTCGGCTCTTTCCATGACAACAACTCCTTCCATATATCAAAAAATTTTTTTCTTAGCATCGGTCTCTGCGATGAACGGTATCGTCACTCCTCCTGTTCGGCGATCAGGCGACAGGGGATCTGGGTGACTCCGGCAAGCGGCAGAAAGAGGCAGGTGATCTTCACCTCTCTGTGCTTGAGCGCACCGAGATTCGCCGGACAGCAGATTGTCGTGACGCCCGCCTGGAAGAGTTTCAGAAACGCCCCGTGCAGCGCCTGACTTTCGTAAACATCGGAGATCAGGTAACGCACGCCGCAGGCGATGATCCAGTCAAGCGCGCTGTGATCCAGATAGACGATCCGGTTCGGCAGCTCGGTTTCGTCGCGCGCGCCGAGCGCGTTGATCACCAGAACGGGGGTGTGGACTTTTCCGCCGAACGCCTCTTCCAGCTCCGCGCCGGTGACCGGGCCGTGATCGCGGTCAAGACGGATCACCGAGGCGGGGGCGCGGTAGAGCTCCTCCACGGGAAAGTTTCCTGCGTCCACGCCGTTGTCCGTCTCCCGGATGTGCCCGGGAAAGTCGATGTAAGTCCCCAGCATGGAGCTTTCCGAAATGCGGTAGATGACGCCCGTGTAACGGGTGCTTGCGGATTCCAGCGGCACTTCGGACACATCGGCGGCGTATCCGTCTTTTCCGGAAATCCATCTTCTTGTCAGGTCTGTCGTCAGCATGATTCTTCCTCTGTATTCAGTCAACAGGACAATATAAACTCTTTTCCGCGCCGGACAATAGCCCTCCGGAAAAAACAGCGGCTTTTATGATACGGAAGCGAATCACTAATACTGAATATCCGAAGGCGCCGGATCATAGCGTGTGTGACGGCAGTCCGGCACGCGCATGCCGCCGGTCCGGTAGATGGACGGGAGTCCGTCACACTCGAGTTTCAGCACCGGGCAGAACGCTTCCGCCATTGCCTCGGGCAGCTGGATTGCGATTTTCCCGCCATTCTGTGTGAAGGAGAGTTCGCCGAAGGGGACGCTTGTCACACGCTCCACTTTCATCTCCAGTCCGGTGAATGTCAGTGTATTGCCAGGATAGTAGAGCATCGTGAAGAAGAGATTGTTTCCCGATGCGGAAAAGACGCCGGAACCATCCCAGTCCGTGCGTTCGTTCTCTTTCCGGAAATAAGCGCCGAGTTTCATGATGGCGTTGTCCGTCACCGCCTCGCGTCCGCCGCGGCGGAGCCATGCGCCGACCTGACGGATGATCGAAGAAGAGGCTTCCGGAATCGAACCGTCCCCGCGCGGGCCGATGTTCAGAAGCAGATTCCCTTTTCCGTTGGCGCAGGTCAGGAGCATTTTCACGACACTGCGCGGCGACTTCCACTCCTGATCAGCGGGATGGAATCCCCAGTGGTCGTTCAGCGTCATGCAGGCCTCCCAGGGACGCCAGGGATCGGGTACGGTAAGATGCTGTTCGGGCGTCCCGAAGTCGCCGGGAAGGCAGTTCCGCCCGTTGAAGATCAGATGTTTCTGGATGCCGAGCGCCATTTCATTCATCTGTTCGGCCTGCCAGCCTTTCGCGTCGAAGGGCCACCAGCCGTCATACCAGAGGATGTCGATCGGATTGAAACGCGTGAGAAGCTCCCGGATCCGGTCGAAGGTGCGGCGGATGAAGATCTGATAATCGGCACCGGATTCCAATGCGGCGACCGCGTCGGGGCGGTCGTGCCAGTTGTTCAGGCTGTGATAAAGTCCGATTTTGAGTCCGTGCTTCCGCGCGGCCTCCACGATTTCCGCCACGAGATCGCGCCCGCAGACAGCCTTTGCATTAAACGAACTCAGCGCGGTGTCGTAGAGACGGAATCCTTCATGATGCATGGTCGTGAACACGATGTATTTCATTCCGCCGTCCACGGCAAGGCGGCAGATTTCCTCCGCATTGAATTTCGAAGGATTGAATTTGCCTGCGAGGTTCTCCATTTCCTCGGGCGAAATCTGTTCGCGGTTCATCACCCATTCCCCGCGCCCGAGCATGCTGAAGAGTCCGTAATGGACGAACAGCCCGTAGCGCATTGCAGTGAACATTTCCACTTCTTTTTTCATCTTTTGCGATATTCCTCTTCTGAAATAACATTTCCGGACATATCCATATCCGGCTGCAGCGTTTTTTCATCCTGAACTTCCGGGCTTGCACGAACTTTCCCGGAAAGCAACGGAATTCATCTGCGGATTACTATATGCTTCCGCCGCCGGATTGCAAGGAGCGGAATTCAAGATTGCCGAACATCCGCCACTCCTCCGCAGGAAACACAGAGAAAAGATGTTGTGCGGATCATTCACAACAGGAGAGTGATCACAGGAAAACGAAGCCCCGTTTTTCCGCTGAAATTTCAAAAAAACAGAAGATTACCCTGTTCTCCCTCTTGATATTTGGTTAAACTTGGTTATAATTAAAAAAGGAAAACAAAGGAAGACCACCGGTGAGACTGACGGAAAAAGAAGCCAAGTCCATTCAGATTGCGGAAATCATCCGCCGGGAACTGAATGCGGGGAATCTGCGTCCCGGCAGCAGACTGGAGGGAGAGAATCTTCTTGCGGAACGATTCTGCGTCGGCCGTCAGGTGATCCGCTCCGCCCTGAAACTGCTCAAGCAGGAGAATCTTCTCCGCTCGGCGCGCGGAGGCGGCACGTATGTCAATGACTACATACCTGCTCTGCCGCCGGCCAGAAAAATCCGCATCGGCTGTGTTTACTGGCGCAATGTTCTGCGGGAAAATTCCTTCATGCTCAGTTTCCAGCGCCTTCTCTTCTCCGCTGGGGAAAAAAACTGCGAGCTTTATCTCACCTGCGAAAAAAATGAGGAAGCGTTGATCAGCTGGGTTCGCAACTACCGCCTGGACGGCCTTCTGCTCGGCGGTTACGTTGACGATTCCCTTGTGCAGGCGCTGAAGGAAGCGGATATTCTTTTTCTTGTGCTGGGAAACTACAAACTGAAAGAGCCTGTGAACTGTCTGGAAAAGGATATGTTCCACAATGTGAAAAATGCCATGTCCACGCTGCTGAAGCGTTATCATTTCACGCAGGTGTCCGGCATATTCAGCAATCTGACCCATCTGGGGCCGCAGCAGGCGCTCGCCGGAATTCGCGCAGCGGCGGAGGAGAACAGTTTGCAAGTGGATGAATCCCGTTTCCTGTGCGCGCAGAACGGAAACGGTTATCAGGCGATGAAGTGGCTGATTTCCGAGAAAAAGATCGGCAAAGACGATATTGTCTATCTTTCGGATCTCACGTTCCCCGGTGCCGCCAGAGCGATTTTTGAGCACGGTCTCACACAGACACAGAGGCCCTATCTGTTTCTGGACATGTCGCTTACCGAGGTGCCGTATCCCGATCTGGTCGGCTGTTTTCTTTACGAGGATGACGCCTACGCGGATCAGGCTCTGGACTGTTTTCTGGATCTTTTCCACGGCCGGGTAAAACGACCGTGGTGCGGCACGGTCAAATGCAAGATCATGATTTCCTGAAAACTGTTCCGGTGCCGTAGGATGTGAAGTGAAAAAACCGTCAAATAAGATAATGAAGGAGGGGACGGAAAAATGAAAAACAAAAGATTTGCTTGGAACAGCAGAATTCGTCGCTTCAGGGCCGCGTTCACACTGATCGAACTGCTTGTGGTTGTTGCAATTATCGCCATTCTTGCCTCCATGCTTCTTCCGGCATTGGGCAAGGCCCGCCAGAGTGCGCAAGGCATCCAATGTCTCAGCAATCTGCGCCAGCTGGGAATGTCTCTGCTGAATTATGCTTCGGATTACAAGGACTGGAGCGTTTATTACACGTGGCTGTATGGAGACAGCAGGGATAAAAACTGGGCCTGTTTTCTTGCGAAGGAACAAAAGAACATGCCCAAGGCACAGCCGGCATATCTGGGATATATCAACAGTGTTTATGGTTCATACGCCTGGCAAAAGAGTTTCATCGCATGTCCGGCAGGCAATTTTGTTTCGATCAGCACTTACATGCCGCACCGGGAAGTCAAAAATGTGGAAAAGGTTGCGGTGGACAATGGTTTTCTTTATCTTCCGTCACTCCGGATGCCCTCGGCTCTCGCATGGTTCGGCGACTCCTATGATTACGGTAACAATCGTTGGTGGGTGCCGAGACACCGGGCGAACCAGGGAGTCAATTATCTATTCTATGACGGACACGCGGCAAATCTTCCGATCACCACTCTGCGGGTCGGACAGCACTCGGCTTACACGCAGCCCGCGGATCTCGCCTCCCGGTATCCGCGCTCCTTTCCGTCGTCGCTTCAGGCGAACAATCTGTATTATCCCTTCAATGGGAAAAATCAGTGACGGAATTGTATTCTGCATGATAAAATCAAAATTCATCAAAAATAAAAAGAAAGGATTCGCATGTCTGGAAAATTACTGCTGACAATCGTCTGCACTGCACTTGTCTGCGGAGCGGAACTCCTCCGCGCGGGAGAGGTCGTATTGGTGAAGGATGGAAAAGCTGCAAGCCGGATTGTCGTCAAACCGTCGGCTCCGTTGCCCGTTTCGTTCGGAGCAAAGGAGCTGTCCAGTTATCTGGAGAAAATTTCCGGGGCAAAGCTGCAGATTGCGTCTGAACCCGCCGAAGGACTCCATAATGTCTACATCGGCACGCTGGCGGACAAGGAGCTTGTCAGGGAAGCCGGAATCCGGGAGGAAGAACTGAAAGAGGACGGTTTTGCGCTCAGCGCCGGAAACGGCAGACTTTACATCATCGGGCAGAATCCGCGCGGCGCGCTTTACGGTTCTTACGAGATTCTCAAAAAATACGGCGGCGTCCGCTGGCTGGTTCCCGGCCCGGACGGAGAATATTACAGCAGAAAAACAAGCGTGACCATTCCCGAACAGAAGATCGTGAGCAATCCCTATCTCAAGATTCGCGACATGTCCTATTCCATTGAAATCAATCTTCTCTACTGGATGGCGCGCAACGGCCTGACCCCCTCCTGGGGAAAGAACGCCTTCATCAATCCGAAGACAGGAAAAAGAACCGCGCAGGCGGATCTGCTGGATTCCCTCGGCGTTTACGGCGTTGCGACCAGCGGCAACAATCACATCCTGACCAATCTTGTCGGCGGCTGGGATCAGAAAACGCTCAAACAGAATCTGGAGAAACTGTATCAGGCACATCCGGAATACTTTCCTCTCATCGGCGGAAAAAGAGTGCTGCTCAAGGATCCCTATTCCCCGAATCCGTGCATCTCCAATCCGGAACTTCTGGATCTGATGGCGGAAAATTTCTACGAACGGATCAAAGGACCATACGGGGCTCAGGCCTATGTGACGATCGGCAACAATGACACTACGGTATGGTGCGAATGCGAGAACTGCCGGAAACTCGATGATCCGGCAAAGGCGGGGACAAAGGGGGCGCGCTCAGACCGCTACTGGTATATGGTCGGAGAGATTGCCAGACGGATCTGGAAGAAGGATCCGGCAATCAAGCTCGGCGGCTGGGCATACCAGGATTTCTGGTATCCGCCTTCCAAGGTTCAGATTGATCCCCGCCTCCGGATTCTGGTTTCGTTCAACAACCAGTGCTGGAGACACTCCATTCAGGATCCGAAGTGCTCGGTCAATCCTGAACTGTGCAGAATCATGAAAGCGTGGCGGGAAACGAAGCTTCCTCTGATCGTCAACCGTGATGAGATTTCCACCTCCGGCGCGGTAGGCTCCTGCTATCTGCCTTCGGAGAAGGTGCTTTACGACAATTTCACGCAGTATCCGGACCTCGGTTTCAGCGGCTCGCAGTTCTGTGTCCCCTCGCCGTTCCCCGCGTTCCAGCCGTGGTATAAAAACACATCGCCTTACTACGGGAAAAACCGGCGCTGGAACGCGATGTGGCAGACCTGCTGGATTTCCGCCCAGTTCATGTGGGACATCCATCAGGATTTCGACAAGCTCTACGAGGAGGCCAACCGCCTCTACTACGGGAAAGCGTGGGAAGGCGGATTCAAGGAGTTCAAGCGCCTTCAGACGAAATATTTTCTGGAAACGCCCGGCTGTATCGGATGGGGACAGGGGGCGCCGCTGGGACGCTGCCTCGATCAGGCCGGCGCCGAAACAAAACTGAAAGCGCTGCTGGAAAAAGCCGTCAGCGCGGCCAGGAGCGATCCGGACAGACGCGCACTGGCGCATGTCCTCCGGGACAAGGAAATCTTCGAGATGACCTGGCTTGCCGCGCGGCAGGACTATCTGCGCAACTTCAAGGAACTCAATGTCTATCAGCGCACCGCGCCGATCGTGATCGACGGTGTTCTGGAGGAGCCGGACTGGAAAAACGCCGATGTGCTTTCCGGGTTCAAGCCGGGAAGCCATACTCCGAAGGACGCCCGGATTGAACAGACTTTTGTACGTGTGCTCTATGATACAGACCATCTGTACATCGCCGTCGAGTGCATGGAGCCGCATCCGGAAAAGATCATTGCGGGAAAAGATGTTCCGCGCGACGCAACCGGCTGGAAGACCCTCGGCGACCACATCGAGCTCTTTTACAGCTATCCGGACATGGCGGACAGGTATTATCATCTTGCGATCAACTCCAAAGGCGGACTTGTCGATGCGAAACAGCTGTCAATCTCCAATCGTGACACCTCCTTCAAGACAGCTGCGAAGTATGCCGTCAAGGTGCTGAAGGACCGCTGGATTCTGGAAATGGCCATTCCTGCCAGCGAGATCGGGATGAACTGCTACGCGGGGGCCACCTGGAAGCTCAATGTCGGGCGTCAGCGCAAAGTGAAAGGGTTTGAAACCGAAACAAGCTCCTGCTGCAATGGAATTTTCCATGGCGCAGCCAACTTCATCAACATCAAGTTCACTCCGAAACGGACGGCGGGATTGAATCAGAGCGCGGATCCGTCCGCATGGAAAAACGGTTCCTTTGACATTGCCGTTCCCGATGCGAAGGTCAACCGCAACTACCGCTGGAGCCGCAATCCGGACTGGAAGTTCACGGATGAGGAAAAACTTGTTGCGAAAGACTGGAATCTCTCCCGGGACGCCGCGGGGAGCTACCGGAAACATGCAGGTTCGGACACCAATTACTATATTGAACTTGAAAAAGGATATATCACACAGTATTATGTTTCCGACGCGCCGGGGACGATCCGGATTCAGTTCCGTGCACGCGGCAAAGGTTCCGCCGCACTCTGGAGCGCCAGTTATCAGAATTATCCGGATAAAAAGCGCAGCGGGTATCAGCTTTTGAAAGGGAGCTCCAAAAACAATATTTTCAAGCTGACGCCGGAATGGAAGACCTACACGTTCGAGACAAAGAAACTTGGTGTTCCGACGGAACGTGTGGCAATCCGTTTTACCGTGCTTAAGGACAGTGTCCTGAATCTGGATGACTGCCTTGTCTATCCGGTTGGGGAGGGGAAATAAATGTCCTCAACGCATAGAGACGGAAAAACGCAGCGCATTCTTCCGTCTCTGAACAGGTCAGAGAAT
Organism: uncultured Lentisphaeria bacterium; assembly: GCA_949287225.1. GTDB lineage: Bacteria > Verrucomicrobiota > Lentisphaeria > Victivallales > UBA1829 > UBA11452. Next base: position 8,556 of record CASEFP010000071.1, on the reverse strand, counting down.
TGAACTCAGGAAAGAATTTAGGTCATATGAACAACTATGCAAAAGTCCGGGTATGGAATTTCGATCTTCCACCCTATCCGCGCGAAGGAGTGTTTCATCTGGATCTCTCCCCGGACTGTCAGGTCAACCGGCTTCTGCGTTTCGAAGCGGGGCGTCTGGCGCGGATTCATCAGCTGGATGTCATTCCCGATCGTCAGACGCTCTCCCGCTTTCAGAGGAATCTCCGGAAAAAACTATGGCAGAAGTTCGGATGCACTTATGATCCGCAGCTCCCGCTGAAAGTGCGGGAATTCGGCACGATCCATCAGACGGATTTTTCCGTCACAAAACTGATCTACCAGAGCCGCCCGGGAATTTTTGTCACAGCACTGCTGTATGTACCCTCCGGCAAAGGACCTTTCCCCGCCGTGATTCAGATGCACGGGCACAATCCGGAAGGGAAATTCGGCGTCAATCCGCAGTCCGCTTCGCTGGCGCTGGTCAAAAGCGGCTATGTCTGCCTGACGGTCGACGCCTTCGGCACTTACGAACGGGCGAATCACTGTTATACAAGGGAACGCCATGGAGGATTTCTCGGTGCCAGTCTGTTCAATATCGGCGAGACGCTGATGGGCGCGCAGATCGTCGACAACATGCGCGGCGTGGATCTCCTGCAAAGTCTGCCGTTCGTGAAAAAGGAAAAAATCGGCGCAACGGGCGCGTCCGGCGGCGGCAACCAGACCATGTGGCTGAGCGCAATGGATACACGGATCGCCGCCGCCATGCCCGTGGTCAGTGTCGGGTCCTTCGAATCCTATGTTTATGGAGTCAACTGCGTCTGCGAACTGCTGCCGGACGGATTGACCTTCACGTCGGAGGCGGGAATTCTGGCATTGACCGCGCCGCGCCCGCTCCGGATCGCCAATGCGCTCTATGACTGCAATCACGATTTCAGCGTCTCGGAAATGCTCAAAACCTATCACCCCGTCGAACGGATTTACTGGAATCTCGGCGTGCCTGAAAAAATTTCCTTCCATGTCGCCGACCGGGTGCACGGGATGAGCGACCGGCAGCGGGAATCCATGCTCGGATTCTTTGCGTTTGCCCTGAAAGACTCCGGAAACGGAAATCCTCTGCCGGAACCGGATTACGAACTTTTCCCGGAAGAAACTCTGCATCTTTTTTCCCGGCCTTCGGAACGGGCGGAAAATTCTGTCCGCTCCATTCCGGAACACTGCCGCGAAACAGGGATCCGTCTGCGGAAGGCGTATCTGTCACGCAAAACCATCCACGCGCCATCCGCGGCGGAAGAACTGAAAAAACTGCTGCGCCTTCCTCCGCTCTCTTCCGGGAAACTCCATCGTTACGCGGAAGTGGACGGAACCATCCGCGCGGCTCTGGAAACAGGGACACATCTGATTCCGTTCCTGATCCGTCCGGGACGCGCAGCAGATAAATTCCGGATTGTGCTTCATCCGGAGGGAAAGGCAATGCTCGACACGCATACGCTCGACTCCGCCGCGAAGGACGGCGCAACCCTGATCCTTCCGGATCTGTTCGGAACAGGAGAAACGGCGCAGGCGAATCACACCATCTGTCTGCATCATCAGCTGTTCCGGCAGCTGCTCTGGACCGGACGCTCCCTGATCGGAGAATGGACCTTTGATCTGCTTGCGCTGATCAACATGCTCCGGCGCGACTGCAAGGCTGAGGAGATTTCCGTTTCCGGCATCCGGGAAGCAGGGTTCGCCGCGCTGTGCGCCAATGTGTTCACCGATAAACTGGATCGTGTGGATACCGATCAGTCGCCGGGGTCTCTGCTTTTCGATTACCGGGGGACGCCGGATCTGGTTTCGGCAAGCCCCTTTGAAAAGTTTCTGCCGGGCGGCATCTATTCTCCGGCGCTCTGCATTCCGGACTTTCTGAAGTGGGGCGACGTCTCGCTGATCGCCGCACTGGGACATGCTCCGGTGCGTTTCCAGGACATGCGCTCCTTTGAAGGGCGCCCCCTGACAGACGAAGAGACGCAATCGCTGGAAAAGGAGATCCGGGCAGTCCGCAAAAAACTTGTTGGAAACACATCTCCGGGAAAAGGCAAAACCAAATGAATATTCATGACCTGCCGACAGGAGAGAAGACCGCTCCCCTGCATTTCGCGCATTTTCCAACCGTCTGGCAGGCGGTCGTCTGGCGCAACTGGAATCTGATTGCGCCGGAAAAACTGGCGGAACTGCTTCATACTTCACAGGAAACCGTCAGACAAGCCGCGGCCGCACTGGGACTTCCCCAGGAGGACCGATCGAAACTGGATGACTGGAAACATTCCGGATATATCACCCTGATCCGGCGGAACTGGGAACTTCTGCCGTATTCCCAGCTTCTCACCCTCCTCGACTGGACGCCGGAACGGATGATGTTCACACTCCGGGAAGATGATTTCCTCTGGTCGAAAGTCGGATTCCGGAAGCCGGATGCCGAAGAAGTTCGTTACCGTCCGCTCACGCCGGAGGAGAGTGTGGAAACGGAACGGATCCGGATGTGGATGCGCAACCATTTTTCCGATCTGGAACCGGCGGCGGAACACCCTTTTGATTTCCGGAAGAAATTCGGGAACAGAAAACGGAACTTTCAGGAAGAAAAATCCCCGTTCACTCTCCGGATGCTCTATCCCTATTCCGCCGTTTACGGGGATTTTCTGCTGCACGGCGGAGACGATGTGCTGCCCGACGGACTGCTTTCGGATTATGCGGCTTCCGGTGTGAATGCCCTGTGGCTTCAGGGGGTTCTCTATCAGCTCGTTCCATGGACGGGCCGGGAGGAAAAGTATTCCGAAGGCTGGGAGACCCGCCTGAAGAATCTGCGCACATTGACGCATCGCCTGAAACAGCACGGCATCCGGCTTTTTCTGTATATGAATGAACCGCGCGGCATGCCGGAGGAGTTTTTCCGGAACCACCCCGCATGGCGCGGAGGAGCCGCGGCGCCGAATATCGACCGCATTGCCCTGTGCACCAGCGTGCCGGAGGTCCGGAACGCCCTGCGCGACGGGATGACGCAGCTGTTCCAGTCCGTTCCGGAGCTCGGCGGCGTGTTTGTCATCTCCATGTCGGAGAACCTGACCAATTGTCATTCCAAATTCCGGACCGCATGTCCGCGCTGTCTGAAGCGCCCGGTGCACGAGGTGATCGCAGAGGTCTGCAATACCATCGAGGAAGGCGTCCACCGCGCCAACCCGGAAGCGGAAGTCATCGTCTGGGACTGGGGCTGGCGGGAGTGGGCCGTTCAGGCGGTCAAACATCTGAATCCGGGCGTGACCTTGATGGCGACCAGCGAAACCAGTCTCCGGACGGAATGCGGCGGTGTGACCGGGCGGATCATTGATTACTCCATCTCCAAACCCGGACCCGGCGAACGGGCAAAACAGCTCTGGGCGGCGGGGCGCGAACGCGGTTTGAAACTGGCGGCGAAAATCCAGGTGAACAACTCCTGGGAGATGTCCGCAATCCCTTATCTCCCGACGCCCGGACTGGTCGAAACACATATCCGCAATCTGGGAAAAGAGGGCATTACGGAAGTGATGGCAAGCTGGACGCTCGGCGGTTTTCCCGGCGGAAATCTGGAGCTTCTGGTCCGGAACAGAAAAGAAATCGCCGCAGAAAAATTCGGTGATCTCGCAGAAACGGTTCTTCTTGCCTGGGACAAGATGGACCGGGCGTTCGCGCGTTTCCCGCTCAACAGTTCCGCCCTGATTTACAACGGCCCCCAGAACACCGGGCCGATGAATCTGCTCTTTCCGGAACCGACTCACCGGCGGGCCTCCATGGTCTGTTTTCCTTATGACGATCTGGAGCGCTGGCGCGGTGCGGAACATGATGTGGAGCCTTATCCGCCGGAACTGATGGAAGATGTTTTCCGGGAGATGTCCGAAGGAATCCGTGAGGGAATGAAGATTCTGGAACATGCCGCAGCGGAAAATTCCGGTGCCGGAAACGGACACCTTGCGGAACTCCTGACCATGGCACGGACATTCTACTGTCATTTCCGGAGTTCCTTCCTGCAGATCTGTTTCATCCGGCGCAGGGAAAAACGCGTCAGAGAAGAACTGCGGGCGATTCTGGAGGAGGAAATCGCGCTGGCAAAACTCCAGACGCAGGTGCTCCGGAACGATTCCCGGGTCGGCTTCGAGGCAAGCAATCACTATTATTATACGGAAAACGATCTGATGGAAAAGGTCGTCAACTGTGAATTTTTGAAACGGGAACTGGAAAAGGATCTGTCATCGCAGAGCTGACACATCGTTCCGCAAATCAGAAAAAACAGGGAGTTGTGATACAGAATGAGTGAAATCACCTGGTCTCTGATGCACCCGACCAATCTGAGCGTCGAGTACATGGAGCGTGTCGTAAGAGAAGGAACCCGTTACGACTTCGACAGTTTTGAAATCTGCGGGCCTTTTGCCGCCCCGTACGGCGGACTCAACGGACTTACGATGCTGGAGCGTTATCCGGCGGCGCACCGCCTCTGCGACTGTGCAAAAGTTGCCGAACAGCGCGCAAAACTCAATCGGATCGTGGAACTTGCACATTCCATCGGGAAAAAACTCTACTACTGGCACCGCGAGATCATGATGCCGCGGGGAATGCTGGAGGAGTGTCCCGACCTGCTGGACGAGCGCGGCGAATTCAATCTCACAGGAAAATCGTTTCTGGATTTTCTGCGTTATAAGATTGACGAGGCGTTCCGGAACGTTCCCGGACTCGACGGCGTGGTTCTCACGCTGACAGAAGCCGACTATTCCGTGATCCACAACTCCCGGCCGGACCAGTATCCGCCGGACAAAGTCGTCCGCACCATCGTTGAACTCTTCGCAGAGGAACACCGCAGGCGCGGAAAGCGTTTCATTCTCCGCTCGTTCGGCTCCATCGCGCAGGACTACCGGGATATTCTCAAAGGCGCCGCGCTTGCGGCGGAAAAATATTCCTTTGAGATTGAAACAAAAATTGTGCCTTATGACTTCATCCCGTTTCTTCCGCCGAATCCGTTTCTGCGCGCACTGCCGAATACCGCTCTGAATGCCGAATGCGACTGTCTCGGCGAATATCTGGGCGCCGGATATCTTCCGGCATGCAGCGTATCTGATATTTACCGCTATGTCCGGGAAGGACGCGAAAACGGGGTCAGCCGCTATGCCATCCGGCTGGACCGGATCGGCAATTCCATTTTCGACTCCTCCCATGAGATCAATCTTTACGCCTACACGCGATTCATCCGCGATCCGGAGGCAACCGTGGAGCAGGTGATGCAGGAATATGCCGCGAAGCATGATGTGCGTTGCGTAAAAGAGATGAACGAACTCCGCTATGCCGGTTTGGAGTGTGTGAAGCACATCAATTTCATCCGCCGCAATGTGGTTTTCCACAAGTTTCCCATTCAGCCGGATTTCAAATGGATCAAGGCCGGCGGCAGCTTCAGTCTCTATCGCGACGGATTCGATCTGCATCTGCAGGAAGACTGCTGGGGAATCCGCTCGCAGGAAAAAACGCCCGGCAGAAAAGCAATCCTTGAGGAAAAGGCCCTTGCATGCAAAGAGGCGCGGCAAGGTCTGGAGAAACTCCGCACTCTGAAAGAGCTGCTCCCGGAAGCGGAATACCGGAAACAGGAGCGTTCCTGGCGTTACGCAGTCAAGGTCTCCTCCGCGATCGAAGCCTACACCCGGACAGTCGCCGCCTACTTCGACGAGATGGATGCAATGCGCGAAACGCCTGAAAAACTGCTCCGGACACTGGAGGAATCTCAGAAAACAATCTCCACTCTGATGGCTGATCCCGCCGCCCCTCCGCCGGAAGTGGCAAGCTGCTGCGAGGGTGCGCCGCTGCCGGGAGAGAATCTGGATGCCGTTTATTTCGCCGGACTGCGCTTCCTCTGCGGAGAACTCCTCAATGAATATGCCGCGGAATATGCCGCACGCAGGGAGATGGCAGGACGGGAGGAGGTCGTCGATTTCGTGATTCCCGGCGGATTGTACGACGACGTCCGGACGGGACGCGCGATGCACGCGAGCCACTCCTTCCTCCGGAACGGCCGTCCCGTGCGGGAGGTCGGCAACCCGGTCTTTCCGAACGGGACAATCCGTATGGAACTCAAAGGCACGAAGAATGCTCTTGTCGAAATCCTGCTTGATCCGGATTCCGCAAAAGAGCTCACCGTATGGCTCAACGGGAAAAAAGAAGTTGTTTCCGCAGACGGGGATCGTCTGCGGCTGCGTGTGAACGGGGCGGAAAAAATCTGCTGTATCATCGGAAAACACGGAAGAAGATATCCGCTTGTGCGTGCTGTCGCTGTATTGAAAGAATGAAAAATCCGGACAGCGCAGATTATCCCGGGATGTAGATGACATTGCTTGTAAATGAAAAATTCAATGGTATAATATTTTTACTGTGCAATCATTAAAGATTTGAAGATGCAGGCAAAATGTTTTTGCTCTCTTCACAACAAAAATGGAGGAAGAAGGAAGGAAATGGGCTGGATTGATTGGCTGATCGTAATCATTCCCACCGCAATGGTAATGATGCTGGGCATGTATTCCCGGAAGTATGTGCATGGGGTTGCGGATTTTCTGTCGGCGGGACGCTGTGCGGGCCGTTACGTCCTGAGCATGGGGGATGTCGCCAGCGCTCTTGCGGTAACAGGCTTGATCGCCTATGTGGAAATCCATTACAAGACGGGATTTGCGATTACCTTCTGGAACAATATCATCGCCCCTCTGACCATTGCGATGGGACTCTACGGCTACTGTACCTACCGGTTCCGTGAAACCCGCGCCATGAGTCTGGGGCAGTTTCTGGAAATGCGCTACAACCGGCCGTTCCGTATCTTCGCGTCGGCCCTGCGTTCCGTTTCCGAAATGCTCGCCAACATGATCATGCCGGCAATTGCCGCGCGCTTCTTCATCTACTTCCTCGACCTGCCGCATCAATTTTCGATTTTCGGCATCACCTTTCCGACTTTCCTTCTTGTGATCATCATCTGTCTGGTGCTTGCCATCTCGCTGATCTGTTTCGGCGGCACGCTCTCCATGCTGATTTCGGATGCGGTTCAGGGAATGGTGCTCTTCCCGCTTCTGGTGGTATTCGTACTGTTCATTCTTCTGAAATTCAGCTGGACGGATCAGATCATTCCGGTCATGAGCGACCGGGTGCCGGGGGAAAGTTTTCTGAACAGCTTCGATGTGAAGAACCTGCGCGACTTCAATCTCCTGATGGTTTTCCTGACCATTGTGGCATCCATCCAGCTGGATCGGCGCAGGATATTCAACGGCCGCGAAATCCCCGCATGAACAGAAGATGGCCGGTCTGCTCGGGAACTGGCGCAATGCGCTGAACATGCTGTTCTACGCCTTGATCGCACTGGGCATCATCACAATGCTCAATCATGCGGATTTTTCCTCGATCGCGCGGGATGCCAAGATCATCCTGAGCAAACATATCGCCACGGAACTGGTCGCGCCGGAGCATCAGGCGGATTTCATGAAACGGATCGAAGCGATTCCCGAAATCAAGCACAAAATCGGCACGGATGCTCCGCTCTCCCATACGAAGGACCTCGATACTCCTTATATGGAGGCGGCACATCAGGCGATGAAGGAGTATGAGGGGGAAGCCGAGGGCAATTCCAAGTTCCAGCAGTACAGGACGTTGTACTATCAGCAGATGATCGCTTCCGGCATGCACAAACTCCTGCCGCCGGTGATCATGGGGCTCTTCTGCCTGCTGATGCTCCTGGCGATGATCTCCACGGACGATACGCGAATTTTCAGCGCCAGCCTGACCGTGACCCAGGATGTGATCCTGCCGTTCTACAAGAAACCTCCGTCACCGCAGCATCATATCATGCTGCTGCGTCTCGTCTCCATCGGCGTCGGCGTATTCTACGCGTTCGGCAGTCTCTACATGGCGCAGCTGGACTACATCAACCTCTTTGTCACGATCATGACGATGATGTGGATGGGCGGCTGCGGGCCGGTCATGATCTTCGGGCTTTACAGCCGCTTCGGCAATACCGCGGGAGCGTTCGCTTCTCTGGTGTCCGGCATGGTGCTGGCGCTCGGCGGCATCCTTGTTCAGCGCAACTGGGCGGATGTGGTTTATCCGTTCCTTGCCGAGCATGGATGGGCGGAACCAATCGGACGTGCGCTGGAGGCGATTTCAGCGCCGCTGAACCCCTATGTGGTCTGGAAGATGGATCCGGTGAAATTCCCGATCAATTCGTATGAGATTTATCTCGTCACCATGATCATCACCATCACGCTCTATATCGGTGTTTCGCTGCTCACCCAGAAAGAACCGTTCAATCTGGACCGTATGCTGCACCGCGGCATTTACAGCGACGACGGCGTCGGCATCCGTCCGGAAAAAATGACCTTGCGCAAACTCTTCAACAAGGAATCAGGATTGATTACGCGCTTGCCGCGTAATCTGCTTGCTTGAACTGAGACGCGGGGGGAGCGGAGTTACCGGAAATGGATAAAAACGTCATAAAAACAGAGGACCAACGCGCTGTATGTCATCCATATATAAT
>CASEFP010000070.1 GCA_949287225.1 uncultured Lentisphaeria bacterium | reverse complement strand
GATTCGGAGCTTTTGCGGCGGATTTTCTCCCGGTGCGTGGAGAGGTTTTCTCTTTATCCTGTTCTTCAGCGGAAGCGGTTCCGAAAATGGATCGTCTGAGGAGCCGGAGTCTTGCTTTGAGACTGAGCCGGAAGGGCCGTTGGGTCTTTTTCTGAGTTTTCTTTAACACGGCGACAATGGAAGTTTCTTTGGTTTAAGGGTTCATGATTGAAAATCCGGAACAGATAAATTACATCGGAATCTGTAACAATACAAGCGTTTTTGTAAAAATAAGAACGTATTTTCATGGATGGCGCCGAAGCGGCACCCGCGGAAGAAGGGAGGAAATCTGGAAGGAGGGGATGTCTCGGATCATGACATTCCGGAGGGTGCATAGGCGCATCCCCCCGGAATTCGGCGGCGGAATCAGTATTTTTTATCTGCGTAATCGACCCAGCCGCCTGCCTTGACGAGCTCCAGATCAAATGCGCCGACAGTGAACGGATAGACCTTCTCCGTTTTCCCGTTGGAGATCGTGAAGGTGAACTTTTCCATGTCCGTCGTGCATGTCGCATCGCTTCCGGCGAAGGTCTTGAACATGTCGTCGATGACCGCGGCGTCCATCTGGACGGCCATCAGTCCGCAGTTGAACATGTTCTGGCGGAAGATGCGCGCGAAGTTCTCGGCGATCACCAGATTGATGTCGTTGCACTCGAGCACCCACGGGGCGTGTTCGCGGGAGGAGCCGCACCCGAAATTGGCGCGTGTGATGATGACGCTCTTTCCCGCGATGTCCTTTTTCGGATCGAATCCGGGGATCGAGAGATCCTCCAGACAGTAGGGTTTGAGCGCAGCCTTGGTCAGCTCGGTCAGGTATTTTGCGGGAATGATCTCGTCGGTGTTGATGTCCGAACGGTCGAGAAACAGAATTTTTCCGCTGAAGTTTTTCATGATTCCGTACTCCTTGTCTCAGCCTTTGAAGAGCGGTGAATTCGTGATGACGCCGGCAATCGCTGTCGCGGCGGCGGTGGCGGGGCTCATCAGGTGGACCATGCCGCCTTTGCCCATGCGCCCGTTGAAGTTGCGGTTGGTCGTGGAGGCGCAGGATTCGCCTTTGGCAAGCACGCCGTTGCTCATGCCGAGACAGGCGCCGCAGGTCGGGTTCGTCACGCAGAATCCGGCTTCCATGAAGATCTTGATGAGTCCCTCGTCGAGCGCCTGCGCATAGATTTTCGGGGTCGCGGGCGAAACGATCGCGCGGACATTCGGGCTGATCTTCTTCCCTTTCAGGATGCCCGCCGCGATGCGGAGATCCTCAATGCGTCCGTTCGTGCAGGAGCCGATGTAGATCTGGTTGACCGGAGTGCCTTCCATCTCCCGGACCGTCTTGACCTGGTCGGGCTTGTAGTTGAACGTGACCATCGGTTCGAGCGAGGAAGCGTCGAAGGTGATGTCGCGGACATATTCGGCGTCCGCGTCGGGGAGCCATCTGGAGTATTCCCGCAGCGCGTCCTCCTTCGTCCGGAACTCGTCCTTGATGAAGGGCCAGAGATATTCTACCGTGGTCATGTCCGGATAGCAGATGCCGCAGGTCGCGCCCGCTTCGATCGCCATGTTGCAGAGCGTCATGCGCGCCTCCATCGACATCGCAGAGATGACCGGCCCTGCAAACTCGATGACCTTGTCGGTCGCGCCGTTCACGGTGAGCATTTTGATGAGCGCCAGGATCAGATCCTTGGCATAGACGCCTTCGCGGAGTTTTCCTGTGACTGTGATGCGGATCGTGTCGGGCGAACGCATCGTGCAGACGCCCTTCAGGATGCCGACCTCAAGATCGGTGGAGCCCACGCCCGCGGCGAAGGCGCAGAAGGCGCCGTGTGTGCAGGTGTGGGAGTCACCCATGATGACTGTGAATCCGGGGCGGACAAACCCTTTTTCCGGGAAGATCGCATGGCAGACACCGTTCGCGCCGATGTCGAAGAAGTCCTTGATTCCGTGGCGCTTCGCCCAGTCGCGGAGCGTTTTTCCCTGTTCCGCCGTCTTGGAATCCTTGGCCGGGGTCACATGGTCGATCACGGCTTTGATCTTCGAGGCGTCGAAGACGCGGTCCTTGCCTTTGGCGACAAGATCGTTGATGGCGATCGGGGTGGTGATCTCATGACAGAACACCCGGTCGAGGGAGAGTACGGAAACTCCTTCGGCGGGAGTGTCGATCAGATGCGAGGCGAAAATTTTCTGAGCAGTTGTTTTTCCCATGAGCTGCAGCTCCTGTTAGAGTGAAAGGTTATGCTTGAAGATTAATATAGCTCTTTTTCAAGGGAAAACAAGCCGTTCGGCCGTTAAAAATAATGAAACGCCGCCGGGTGAAAAAAAGAGTGCGGCACTTTTCTCCAGCCGGAAGTCTGCTCTCCAGCGCCGATCCGTGTTCATTAAAGTTAACTGCGGCGGAAGGCGTATTTTTCCGCAAAATGAAAAATCACAGCGAGAATCCGTTTTTGTTCTGTCTGCGGTAGCACAGCGGGGAACAGCCGAAACACATCCGGAACCGCTGATGGAAGTAGACGAGGTCGGAAAAACCGCAGTGAGCGGCAATTTCCGTCAGCGAACCGTTCGAGCGGGAGAGGAGTTCGGCAGCCAGCTTCATCCGCTGTTCCAGAAGAAAATGCACGGGAGATGTTTTGTAGAGCCTGTTCCATTCGCGGTAGAAGGTGCGGCGGCTGAAGCCGTATCTGCGCAGAAGATCGTCCAGAACGATTTTTTCCTGAAAATGAGAGGCGAAATAGGAGGCGATGTCATGGATTTTCAGATTTGTTGTATGGCGTTCTTCCGACACGGATTCCTGTTCGATCGTAAGCTCCGTGAAGAGCCGTATGGCAAGCTGGTCGAGCCGGTCCACCGTGCCGGGGCGGTAGAGGCTGTCCAGTTCATGGCGGATGTCATTGATGATGGTTTCGACCGACGCTGTGAACCGGATACTCTTCAGCGGTTTCAGTCCCAGGCGGCGGAAGGCGTCGGTATATCCGGCGTCATACTCGAAAAAAATTTCATCATGCACTCCGGAGCGGATGGTCTGCAGCAGAGTTCCGGGCCAGAGGATGGAAAGATGATCCTTTCCGGATGAGTGAACACGCTCTCCGTCCACTTCTGTGACTGTCTTTCCCCTGCAATTGAAGCTCAGACAGACGAATATCCGCCTGATCCGGTTTTGGTTGTGAATGTAGGTGTGATCCGGCATCCAGCCGATCGCATTCAGACGATACGGAAAATTCAGCATCCGTTCCAAATGGCTCAGCGCATAGATCTGCTTTTTCATTATTTTGGCACAATCTCTTAATAAATTGACACAATTTTACCTTGTCGGAAACCATCTTTCTGTTATAATATAACACAAAAACGAAACAAGAAAAGGAGTCCGTCATCCATGACAACAGAAACATCCGATTCCCGGTTCCCCTGTTATGCTCCGGAACTTCCGGAAGAAATCCAGCTGGAGGCGCTGCTCGATCCGGCAGCGTGGATCAATGTGCCGCGCATCCTGCGTTTCCGTGTCCGGAAAAGCGATAATTTCTTTATCACCGGGAACTTGCAGGCGATGGCGGCGCACCGGGGAGCAATGCTCTGCTTCTATGCGGAATGCGACCGCGGCGACGATATCTATCCGGAAATGCAGGAACATTACGAGGACTGGCAGGTGGACAACGCGCTGGAAGTTTTTCTCTCGACCGGAGAACATATTCAGCAGTTTTTCCTCAACGCGCGGGGAGCCTGCTGCTGCTTTGTCGACAAAATCCAGCAGCCGTGTCCGGAAGGAGTCCGCATCCTGGGGCGCCGGGAACCGGGGAAATGGACGCTGGTGCTTGCCGTTTCCCTTTCCATTTTTGAGTCCCGGACTCTCTCTTTCAACATCCGCTTCCATCTGCCCAATACCTTCACACAGTACTGTGAAATGAACAACGGTCCGGAGGAGCTGCCCATGGTTCCCCTGCGGCTTGTTCCGGCCTTGACGCCTGCGCAGTGCAGGGAACGGGAACAGACTTTCAACACCTCCTATCTGGAGTTTCTGCGCCATCCGACGGATTTCCCCTCGGTCTCCCGGTTCATGCATCTGGCGGAGTGCTGCACCCTGGATTTTGGAAAACTGCGGGAACTCTGTGCGGAACTCTGTAGGCAGGACCGCTCTCCGGAGCAGCGGGAGCGCGACTTTTACAACCTCCGGCGGGAATATGCCGTCTTTCAGCGGAAGCTGCTCCCGGAGAGCCGGTCCGGGTCCGATTTCAAGCAGGGAAATCCATGTGTCGATTTCTCCGTTCCGAATGGAACGATCCGCGCAATCAACGGAACCAATCTCGGACCGAAAATTTACGGGCAGAAGATGAATGATTTTTGCGGCAGATTCCAGGCGCTGCGCTTCTCTTTCATGCGCACCCATGACGCTCCGCTGGACAATCCCGGAATCCGCCTGGGCGACACCAGTCTGATCTTCGCCAATTTTCACGACGATCCCGCCAATCCGCGGAACTACTTTTTCGCGCCGACCGATGATTATCTGCGCAACACGCTTGCACAGGGGACGGATATTGTTTACAGACTCGGTGTCAGCATTGAACACTCGCTCCGGAAATACGCCGCCGTCGCTCCGGAGGATTACGCGAAGTTTGCCGAAATCTGCGCGGGTGTGGTCCGCCACTACAATCACGGCTGGGCCGACGGATTCCATCTGAACATCAAATACTGGGAAATCTGGAATGAACCAGACTGCGTTCCCCAGATGTGGAACAGGTCCATGGAGGATTATTACGAGATGTACGCCGTTGTGGCGAAACGGCTGAAATCCGAATTTCCTGATATCCGGATCGGAGGACTTGTCACCACGCATCTCAGTCTGGATACCCTCGTGCCGTTTCTGGAAAGATGCATCCGGGAACAGGCGCCTGTCGATTTCCTTTCATGGCACAAGTATGGAAGCGTATGGCGCGATTTCATCGCGGAACCGTTCAGTGCAAGAACCATCCTGGATGCCTTCGGATTCCGCCATACGGAGCTGCATCTGAACGAGTGGCATTATTTCCCGTGCTCATGGAGCGCGCTGCGCAACAACCCGGAGGCAAAACGTTACTGGCTCACTTCAAGCGAAGGATTACAGGGCATTGATTCGGCGGCCTTCAACACCACACTTCTGAGCCGCTGGCAGGATACGCCGCTCACTCTCTCCAATTATTACGCGACGGGACTTCAGACCTGGGGACTTACGGATGCTTACGGCGCGCTGAACAGGAATTATTACTCCTTTCTTGCATTCGGACAAATGCTTTCTTTCCCGAAACGTGTGGAAGCGCACGGAACGGAAAATGTCACTCTTCTCGGCGGCCGCGACGGCGCCGGAAACGCGGCGCTTCTCGTTTCTGACTTCAAGGGGAGGGACACCCGGATTGAAGTGGAAGTGAAAGGCATCCCGGAACATTTCTCCCTCAGAGTTCTCCTGCTGGACAATGCGCACGATCTGACGGAAACCGAGGCCGTCTGCCGGGACGGGAAAATCATTCTGAAGAAGAAAGAACCCGGCTCCGCCGTGTTTCTCCTGATATTCCGTATTGAAAATTGAATGATTCTTCCGCATCCGGCCCCGGAGTATTCTTTGGTCCGTGTCCATGTCGGAGCTATGTTTTCTCCCTGCATGCGTGAAATTATCTGCTTCCCGGTTTTTCCTCGTTTTTCAGGGGTTTCGTGGTAATTTTTTTCTTGTCATTTGAAATCTGGATATGTCCGGGTATGTTATGAGGAAGATTTCAATACAAAGAAACAGGAAGAGAATCATCAGCGGATGTTGGATATTATCAATAAATTAAGACGGATTCTGCCGCCGAAATACAAATTTTTTGCGCTTTTTCTGATTTTTCTGATGGGATGCAGTGCCCTTCTTGAGCTTTGCATGCTGGGGCTGCTGATACCGCTGGTGCTTGCCGTATCGACTCCGAACTGGACGGAACAAGCGGGCTTTCTGGGGAAAATATACCGTTTCTGCGGGAGTCCGCCCGAGCACCGGTTCATCGTTTATCTCGCACTTCTGGTGATTATGTTTGCGGTATTCAAAACTGTTTTCAACTATTTCATGATCTGGAACCAGTCGCGTTTTGTATCCGATCTCACCAAGATTCTGACAAGAAATCTCATCATCAACTATATTTCGGCGCCTTATCTCTTTCATGTCCAAAACGGTATGAGCGAACTGATGAATCGTGTCCAGAACATCCGTACGCTGCTGGGACAGGTGCTGCAGCCGCTGCTCTTTCTCTTTTCGGAACTGTTTGTCGTGGTCACGCTGTTCTGCGGGATCTGTGTCATCATGCCCGTCGCGGCCGTAATGGTTCTGCTGCTTGGTTTCATTACGCTGGCCGCCTATCTTCCTGTAAAAAAATACATTGAAAAACTCGGCATGGAACAGTTCGTCTGGAACGGCCGGTACAGCAAAGCCATCCTGCAGGCGCTGGCCACGATCAAGGAGGTGAAATTATCCTGCGATGAATCCTGTTTCATCGAATCCGTGGTGGATTCCCGCTGGAATCTTTCCCGTGCGGAAAAAAAGCTGTATGACATTTCGCAGGTGCCCCGTCTGACCATAGAGCTTCTGGCAGTGGTTATTGCGATGCTGATTCTGATTGTTCTGATCGGGATGAACACCTCTCTTTCACATATCATTATGTATGCGGCGATTTTCATTGCCGCAATGTTCCGGCTTCTGCCGTCCTTCAACAGAATCCAGTACAATCTGGTGAACGTCCAAGGCGGGGTTTTCATCCTGAACAAACTGTATGACGACCTGACCGATTTTGAAGTGGAATCCCTGGAAAAGACTGCGAAACCGATTCATTTCCGGAAGGATCTGGAGATCCGGAATTTATCCTTTTCCTACGGGGAACATGAGATATTTCGGAATTTTTCCGCAGTCATCCGTCATCATGAATCTGTCGCGCTGACCGGTCCGTCCGGGAGCGGCAAGACGACTCTGGCGGATCTGATCATCGGTTTTCTGACTCCCGATGCGGGAGATATTCTCGTTGACGGGGTCAGCATCTTCGACAACCTGAAGGAGTGGCGTTCGAAGATCGGCTATGTTTCCCAGAACATTTATCTCCTGAATGATTCGATTCGTAATAACATCGCTTTCTGCCGGCCGGAGGATATTGACGATGCGAGAGTGGCGGAAGCCATGAAAACAGCCCAGATTTATGATTTCGTTCAGAGCCTGCCGGAAAAGGAGCATACGATCATCGGTGAGCTCAGCAGCACCATTTCCGGCGGACAGCGCCAGCGGATTGCCATCGCGCGTGCGCTGTATCAGCAGCCGGAACTGCTGATTCTCGATGAGGCGACCAGCGCCCTGGATAACGAAACGGAGAAAGCCTTTATTGATGCTCTTCACACGCTCAGAGGCTCCATCACGATCATCATGATTGCGCATCGGCTTTCCAGCCTGAAATACTGTGACAGAACCATTCCGCTGGAGCCGATTGTGAAAAAAACTCCGGAGCAAACCGGCCCGGAGCTGCCGTCTCATGCTGAATCCCGGCACGATGATTCCGTATGAATGCGTGTTTCCGAGCCGGGTTTCCCGGATTCAGTTTCTGAAATGAAAGGAGCGGGATAATGAAGATTCAAACTTTGATGCAGGAACTTTTCAACTGGTGTGCCGATGGCGGGCCGCATGATTATTCGAATTCATGCGACACCCTGAAGTGCGGCAATCCCGAAACGGAGATCCGGAAAGTTGCGGTTTCGATGTTTGCCACGCCGGAGGTCATCCGTGCCGCCGCGCGATGGGGGGGCCAGCTTCTGATCGTCCACGAACCGACGTTTTACGACCATTACGACAAACACCTCGAACATGATCCGGTCACAGCCGCCAAGGAACAGCTTCTAAGGGAAACGGGCCTTGCGGTCTGGCGTTATCACGATCACCCGCATGTCAAATACAAGGACATGATCGGCGAAGGTGGTGTCCGTGCTCTGGGACTCAAAGGAGAATGGATCAAGGGAAGTCATTGCGCGGTCAACCGTTTCCGTCTGGAGGAACCCGTGACGCCGCGCGAACTGGCATTGCGTTTCCGGGATAAACTCCATGCGCATCACGTACGCATCTGCGGCGCTCTGGATTTTCCCTGCAGGCGGATTTCTCTCTGTTTCGGCACGCCGAACGGCGTGTTCGAGGAGCTGTGCAGCGATGAGATCGACGTCGTTCTGACCGGTGAAGCGTGCGAGTGGAAACTCGGTGAATACGCGCGTGACGCCGCCCAGCTCGGCTTCCGCAAGGCGCTTCTGATTCTCGGGCATATTCCTTCCGAACGCGAAGGCATGCGCCTTCTGAGTGATCTCATGCGGGAACGTTTCAAAGATTTCGAGACAGATTATTTCGAGTGCGGCGAAGTTTATACACACCCGTGAATGCCGCGGAAGGAAAGACGGATTATTTCCCGGCGGGGGCCCGCCGGAATGCGTCCGGGGAGACTCCGTGCGCCTTGCGGAATACCTTGCAGAAATAGCTTTCATCCTTGAAACCGCAGCGGGCCGCGGTTTCCTTGATCGTGCAGCACTCCATCTGCAGAATGCGGACGGCGGATTTCAATCGCAGTTCCACGAGAAATTTCGATGGCGGCATTCCGTAAAGCTGATGGAAAATCCTGGAAAAATGATAACGGCTGTAGCCTGCTGCGCGTGCGATGTCGTCCACGTTGATGTCATCCGCCAGATGTTTCATGCAGAATTCCAGAACGCTCCGGATGAATGTTCTGTCCCGCGGGGAGCCGGAGAACGATGCGTCGGAAAACGATTCGTGGAGCAGCATAACGAATCTGTATGCGATTGCCGAAGCCTGGAACCGGGAACGCATTCCCTCATGCTTCAGCTCGGTGAAAACGGAAAGAATGTACTGCAGCAGAGGTGTGTCGGGTTCCAGATGAATAACGGGGCCGCAGGTGGTTTCCGCCTCGCGCATCAGCCTTACCGCTTCCATCCCGAAGATTGTGAAGAACAGATGCCGCCAGTGTCCGGCGTCCGGGGCGAGATAATAGCGGTGATTGTGCGGGACATGAAGGATCATGGCATCTCCGGCGTGCATCTTGAAGGTTCTGCCTTCGTAATCCAGGGAGCCTTCCCCGGAGACGGTGTACTGGAAAATGGTAAATTCCGCTGTGCCGCGGGAGAGGCCGCTGAAGTCATAAGCTGTGGATCTGCGGGTTTCGTAGCCGCAGCCGGAAAGCATGGCATGAAGGTGCGGCTTCCGGGAAGTGAAGAGCAGGCCGGGCGACCCCCATTTCTCATGGGTTTCGAAAATACTTTTTCGGATATCCGGATCAATTTCCATCGGGTGGCGTCTTTCTTCTCAAGGAACCGTGCCGCAATTGTGCGGATCAATCCAGAATGTCAAGTTCCTTGTTTTCTTTCTTCTTTATTTTATCCAGGCGCATCAGGGCTTCGGTCATTTCCTTTGAAGTCATCGTGTTCTTTTCGCTGATCAGCCGGGTATGGAGCTGGAGAATCGCCGACCGGGTCGCCTGGTTGTTTTTATAGCCGGCCTCACGGTATTCGCGCAGATATTTGTTGTAGTCCCGCTTCTGTTCGCGTGATAGTGTGGCGAGATACTCGGAGAGCACATCGCGGTCGAAGCCGTCCATGGAGGTGTTCGAGCGGTAGATTTCCTTTCTGCGCCTGTTCAGTTCCGCGGCGAGTTCGTCCGGGGACATTTTGCCATACCTGGCTTCCGGAGAGTCGGCGTCCTTTCCGTTTTCCGTTCCGGCATTCTCCGGAGTTTCAGTGAGCGAATCCGTTTCGATTCCGGCGTTGTTGAGCTCAATCAGAAATTTGCGGATGTTCTGATGCGCAAAATGCATTTCGGAAGCGAGCGCGTTGACGGTCGTGGAAGAGCCCGCCCGTTTCACCGTATAGGTATTTTTCTTCTTCTGCGACTTGTAAAGTTCCTCGAAGTTCTTGAGCATGATGGAAGTCTCTTCCGCGAGTTTCACATTCATGGCGGAATTCGGATTTTTTCTGCGGAGATCGCTGTCCAGCGACGCCGCAAGATTTTTCAGAACCGTCATCCGTTTGTCGAAGAGTTTCCGGAAGGAGTCGTCGTCATCCTTCGCCTTGCGGTAAGTCGACTGGTATTTGATGAAGAACTTGAGAATCCGGTCATAAGCGAGAAGGCGGCGCCTCCCCATCAGCGTATTCTTGATGGATCCGCCGTTGTCCGTGGTGAAACGCATGGTTTTTAGGGTTTTCATGTCGGCGGCAAGGATCCTGAAGAGCGTGGAGGGATCCTCAGAACGTCCGACCATCCGTTTCATCTTATTCTGGCCGGATTTGAAATCCTTGTTGTTTTCGTTGTAAATCTGGCGGATCTCCTCGCTGATCCAGACCAGATCCAGATCTCCGCCCAGCTTCAGGCGGTCGATGGAGCGCTGCACCTTTTTCGCCAGTTCGCACATGTTTGTCACATGCTGTTTGTAGCTGGTTTCAAAACGTGTCCCGCGGGAGTCCACCGCCCGGTTGTAGTTGGATGCGACCGTCGCGGCAGCTTGCTCAAAATCCTCGAAATCGTCCGCATGCGCGGAGAACAGGAAGATGGCGGAGAATAGAATCAGCAGGGTAATGATGTTTCGCATGAATCCCCCTTCGGGTTGTGTTTTTTTTACGGACGGCGGAGAAACTTCCGGGCGGCCATCCGGTGAAATAACGTAACTCCTCGGGGGTGATTTTGCAATCTCCGGAAATGCCAACTTTCGATTTTCCTTGAAAACAATTCCGTTCCGGATTTGAAAAACCGTCCGCGTCATGTTATTTTGCGGGGAACCAGAAAGGAGACGGAGCATGAAGTTGGGAATCATCGGAGGCAGCGGCCTGGAAAAGATCGAGGGACTGGAAAACATCCATGCGCACCGGCAGTCTACGCCGTTCGGAAGCCCGTCCGACCAGATTGTGGAGGGTTCGATCGGAAACACCCCTCTGGTTTTTCTCTCCCGGCACGGACAGGGGCATACCATCGCTCCCTCCGAAATCAACCACCGTGCGAACATCTACGCGCTCAAGGTTCGCGGCGTGACGCACATTCTGAGCATTTCCGCGGTCGGCAGCCTTCAGGAGCGTTATGCGCCGCGCGACATTGTCGTGATCGACCAGTTCTACGACCGCACGAAACAAAGCGCAGCGCACACCTTTTTCGGGGAGGGAATCGTCGCACACGTTCCGTTTGCCAAACCGGTCTGCCCGGAACTTGCCGCATTCGCCGCGAAGGTGTCGGAAAAGGCGGTCGCGGAACTGCTTGACACCGGAAAACGTCCGGCTGTTCACCGCGGGGGAACCTATGTCAACATGGAAGGCCCCGCGTTTTCGACTGCGGCGGAGTCTCGCATTTACCATCAGCTCGGCTTCGACGTCATCGGCATGACCAATCTCGGGGAGGCCAAGCTCGCGCGCGAAGCCGGGATCTGCTACAGCACAATCGCGATGATTACCGATTACGACTCCTGGCGGGCGCACAACGACTTTGTCACGGTGGCGATGATCGAGGAGAATTTCGCGGCCAACCTTGCGCTCGCCGCCAGGATCATCGTGCATGCCGCGCAGAACTTCCCGCTTCCGGAGCGCAAATGCTCCTGCGCCCGCGCCCTGGAAGGCGCCATCATTACGCGCAGGGATGCCATTGCACCGCATCTTCTTAAAAAACTCGCACCTGTGATCGACGGGGCTCTCAAGTGAAACGCATATGAACGATCCTTCCATCCGGGAACTTTTTGAACGGCCGGGCAGACGCTGCACGCGGATTTTCCTGCTTCTGGCCTTTCTGATTCCATTTGCCTGGCTGTGTGTGCTCCGGCCGCTGGTCATGGACGGCGGAGAAACCGACAGCGACGCCTATTATCACATGAAGATGGCGGAACTGGGGCCCTCTGTGTTCGGCGCAAAAAAGTTCCCGTGGCTGACCATGTCCGTCTGGAATGACCGCTTCGCGGACAAGGAGCTCCTGTTTCACGGCGCTCTCTGGATCGTCTGCGGTATCCGGGACATGCTGGGGCTGCCGGACGGAGCGCCGTTTCATTTTCAGTCGCTTCTGCTGATCGCGTGTGTGTTCCTCGCATTCATTTTCGCCATGCGGCGCATGGGCGTGTCGCCGCCCTTCATCATGCTCTTCACGATTCTGCTGCCGTTCGTGTCGGCAAATTTCATGTTCCGGCTGATGATGATGCGTCCGCACGTGCTTTCCATAGCATATCTGCTGGTGACCTGCGCGCTGCTGTCGCGGGGTTCGCTCCGCTTCCGGATCCTCTGCGCGGGAGTTCTCTCGTTTGTCTACGCGTGGACCTACTCCAATCCGCAGTTCATCGTCATTCCGGCGCTGGTATTTGCATGCGCCTGTTTCCGGCGTGACTCCGCGAAAGTCTTCTGGATTCCGGCGGCCGCCCTGAGCGGCGTCCTGCTGGGGCTTCTGATCCATCCGCAGTTCCCGAATTCGTTTCTCATCTGGAAGGTGCAGTCCTTTGACGCGCTGTTCGGACCGATCCTGACGGACAATCCGTACAAGGTCAGTTCAGAGATGCTTCCCATGGAGATGCTTGCGCCGAAGTTCCGCTGGCACAAGGCAATGATTCCGTTTTATATTTTCGCCTATCTTTCGCTGCTCTGCTTCTGCCGTCTGGCGATTCTGCGCACATGGAAGGGGATTGCACCGGAGATCAAGGCAACCGGATTTCTCGCCCTCTTTCTTACCTGCGGCATGTTTGTTGCGCTCCGCGCTGTGGAATACGCGGTGCCTTTCACGGTGCTGTTCGGGGCGCTTGTTTTCAATGAAGCATTCCGTGCGGACGCGCTGCTTCCGCTCCGCGCGAAACCGCAGCGGATGTTTCTGGTCTACACGCTTCTTGCGCTTGTTCTCGGCGGGATTTCCTCGGGGCTGAATCTGACACTGACGCCGGCGATGGTGCATCCCGCGCTCGGAATCGGAAAATGGATGCGTGAAAACATTCCCCCGGAAACACCTGTCGTGAATCTGAACTGGGGCGATTTCCCCACGATTTTCTTTGCCAATGACCGCAATTATTATCTATGGGGCATGGATCCGGTTTTCTCGTTTGCGCAGGATCCCCGTCATGCGAAACAAGTGGAGAAGCTGCTGCTCAACATCGAACGTATCCGGAACAGCGACAAGCTGCTCGGGCGCCTGACCAACGCGAAATACGCTGTTCTTCTGGCGAAACGCGAGAATTTCGTCAACCTGCTGAAGCGCAACGACTGGAAAACAGTTTATGAGGCAAAGGACGGCGCGGTCTTTCTGCTGGAATAAGTTTATCTGAAGCTGTTTTTCTCCGATGGTTTCCCGGAGTGTCTTCTCCGGAGGCAATCTGTTTTGCCGGTCATTGCTTCCCCGGAAACGTTGCGCTTTTCATGCATTCCCCGCTGTCAAATCCGGATTTTTTCCGATGCGGAATGGCAGGACGGGGGATTACGTTTTGTTCCCCCGTGCGCCGGACTGCTTTGCGATCCGGTCCGCCTCGGCCCGGAGCGCCACAAGATCCAGCTTGCCGCTGCCGAGAATCGGAATCGCGTCAACCTGGTGGAAGTTCGACGCCTTCGGTATCCAGAGATTCGGGATGTCGCGTGCGCGCATCTCCGCGACAAGCGCCTCCGGGGTGAGCGGCAGTTTCGTGTAAAGCACGATCAGAGCCTCGCCCTTCTGGGGATCGGGGATGCTGCTGACGGCGGCCGCCTTGTCGTCGCTTCCGATGATCTCGTTGATCGCGCACTCGACCAGTTCATGCGGAACCATTTCCCCGCCGATCTTGCTGAAGCGCGAGATTCTTCCGCAGAGCGTGATATAGCCGTCGCCGTCAATGCGCGCAATGTCGCCCGTATTGTACCAGCCGTCCTGAATCACCTGTGCGGTCAGTTCCTCTTCGCCGAGATAGCCCTGCATCACGTTCGGGCCTTTGATGACCAGAAGCCCCTCGGCGTCCTGTTCCAGCGGCTTCCGCGTGACCGGATCGACGATCCGCGCACAGATGCCCGGCATTGCGGGGCCGATGCTGCCTTTTCTGCCGTACTGCCGTCCCAGATTCAGCACCGAGGAGCCGATGTTGATCGCGACGATCGGCGAGAGCTCCGTACAGCCGTAGCCTTCGATCAGGACGCGTTCGCCTCCGGAGAGGTTTTCAAATTTTGCGGAGATGTCCGTGCGCAGTTTCTCCGCGCCCGCGATTGCCAGGCGCAGCGAGCGGAACTGTTCCGGACGGCATTTGCGCATATAGGTCTGCATGAAGGTCGGCGTGGCGAGCAGGATCGTCAGCTTGTGTTCCTCTACCGCCTTTCCGACCGCCTCGCTGTCAAGCGGACTTGTCACATAGACCACTTTGCAGCCGATCATCAGCGGGAGCCAGAAACAGGTGTTCAGGCCGAACGCGTGGAACATCGGCAGACTTCCGAGGATCGAATCCGTGTCCGACCAGCGCATGACCTTGAGAAAGGAATGAATGTCGCTGTTGAAGTTGTGGTGGGAGAGCATGACCCCTTTGGGCACTCCCGTCGAACCGCTCGAAAACAGCACGGCGGCTGTGCGCATGACGTCGCGGTGGCTCAGCGGCGAGAGCAGTTTCATGAACTCCTGGTGCGGCAGCAGCGCGGCAGCGAGCGCCATACCGATCTTTTCTCCGCGCGTGACGCCTGCTGCGACATCCTCCAGAAACACCATTTCCGGCATGGGCTCCATCCGGAGCTTCGCCAGAAATTTCCGGCTTGTGAGAATGTGCGTGAGCGAGGCTTTCCCGATTGCGCTGCGCAGCGCGTCGCGCGACGCGGTGAAGTTCAGGACCGCGGGAACCTTGTCCGCCATCAAGATGCCGACCGTCGCGAGCGAGGCCGCGGTGCAGTTCGGCATCATCACGCCGACGTATTCGCACTCCGGCGCGGCCATGGCGCGGATTTTCCGGCTGAGAATCGCCGCGCGCACATAGAACTGAAATGCGTTGGTTGAACTGCCGCCATAGTCGCATGTCAGGATGCGCAGCGGCGTCCGCTTCGCCTGTTTCGCGATCTGGTAGTGGAGCGGCCGTTCGGTTTCACGCGGTTTCATGTCCGTGTCCGCCCCCAGTTCGGAGATGGACTGCCGCAGTTCATACGCGCTGATCGTGCGGGGGAGGGGGCGCCCGAAGGAGACCGTGACCGGATACGGAATCTCTTTCGGAAAACGGAATTTGAGTTTCCCGTAGTAATAACTGAAAATGCTTCCCCAGACCATTCCGATCCGGACCGGAATCAGCGGCACGGGAACATCCTCGGGCAGCATGGCGCGGAAGCCTCCCCGGAATTCGTCCATGATGCCGTTGCGTGTGATTCCCCCCTCCGGAAAGACGCAGATGATTTCTCCCTGCCGCAGTGCCGATTTCACAGTTTCAATCATATCGTGCATCCGCTTGATGCGGTTGCCGCGCGGCACCTCGATGAATCCGGCGAAGCGCGCGAACGGATGCAGCAGCGGAAGGCGGTAGTAGTCCTCATGCATCAGAAAACGGATGCGCCGCGAGGTACAGGCGCTGATCAGGAAAGCATCCACGAACGATGCGTGATTGGAAACCAGCAGCGCCGGGCCGCGTTCGGGAATCTGCTCCTCCCCGTATGCCTTCAGGCGGTAAAGCGTGTGCGTCAGCAGGAAAATGACGCTCCGGATCGGGAAATCCGCCAGAAGGAACAGGAGCGCTGTTACAAAGGCAATCGTCAGAAGCGAAACCGTGAGGAAAAGCGTCGGCGGCGCAAAGGAGGGCATGTGCCGGACGATTGCCTCCACCCATTGAGGCAGGCCCGAGACGCTTGCCGCCGAGCCCGCGATCAGAAGAAAAACAATGGCGCTGGCGACCAGCACCCCGCCGAACGTGAGCACATTGTTGAACGCCAGCGCCGCGCCGCGCGATTCCGGAGCGACCCGCTGCTGGAAATACGCCCGGAACGGAATGATGAAAAGCCCTCCGGCAATTCCAGCAAAGAGCAGATACAGCAGCGCGAACGGGTGAACGGTCAGGCCGAATTTCTCAATGAGCGTGACGGCGGAACCCGGAAAGTATCCGGCAAGCGGCAGAAACAGTGCAATCCCGATTCCTCCGAACGGCACCAGACCCAGTTCAATACGTTTTCCCGAAAGAATTCCGGCAACCCAGCATCCGATGCCCATTCCGATCGCGGGCGAGAGCAGAAGCGCACTCAGTTCCATCGGCGAAGAATGAAGCGTGAACTTCGCAAAGATGATGATCAGCGTCTGGATCGCGACGCCGATGGAGACGAAAAAGGTGTCTCCGAGCGCGGAAAGGAAGATACCCCGCTCCATGGTAAGCGCTTTCCAGCCGCTGCGGATGCTTGCCAGAATCCCCGGCAGCGGTTTCTGCCCCCGCGAAGAGACCGGGAGAACGGCAAGCGAAACGAGAAAACCCAGAATCGAGAAGAGGCACATCAGCTCGCCGCAGACCGTCAGATCCTTTCCGGCGAGCGTCCAGAGAATCGGCGCGCTGCCCGCTCCGATGATTGCCGCAAGGAACGTGAACATTCCGACATACCCGTTTGCCCCGGATAGCTCCTGTTCGGGAAAGGTTTCCGGCAGGATTCCGTTGAACGCCGGGCTGAAGAACGCGGACTGCGCGGTCATCAGGAACATGACGGCCATCAGCGGGAGAATCCCCCATTCGTCCGTATTCGCAAAACAGACCGTTCCGAGCAGCATCACTGCGAATTCCGCGATTTTCGCCAGGATCAGGATGCTCCGCTTGGGAATCCGGTCCGAGAAACTGCCCGCCGGGCCACCGAGCAGAAGGAAGGGGAGCACATACGCAACGGTCAGAACAAACAGGAATGCGGCATTCCGGAAGTAATCAACCTCGGAGCCGAATACCGCGAGGACGACGAACATCTTATAGGCGTTGTCATTGAACACGCCGAAGAACTGCGAGAGCACAAGCGGCGTGATTCTTCGCCGGAACGTCGCATTCGGGTACATGGCGGGCATTCCGCGCAACTCAGCGCTTGACCGGGATCAGGAGTTTCTGGCCGACCCGGATATTGTCGCTGGAAAGGTTGTTTGCGCGTTTGATGTCGGGAACCGTGACACCGTAGGCCTTGGACAATGCCGTGAGCGTGGTGCCGGGTTCGACTGTGTGTTCGATGAATTCACCCTGAAGTGTTTCGGAATCCTGCTGCCGGGGCTGTGCCGCGGGAGGGGGAGTCGACAGCTTGTCCGCCAGGCTCCTGAGCTGCGCTTTGCGTGTCTCGGCATCGGCCGCGACCTGTTTCTTCAATGCTTCGAGTTCGCGGTCGGTATTCTGCACTTTCGTGTTCAGAAGCGAAACCTGTTTCCTGAGGTCGATCACACTTGCCTGGAGCGTCGCGTTGTCGTCCTGCATGAGCTTGACCTGCTGGATCAGCGAACCGACCAGCTCCTCATAGTAGCGGACCGCCTCCTGCGTGTTTTTGAAGGTGGTGCGGTTCTGTGCGCAGACACTTGCCGCAATCAGAAAAATGACCATTGCCGGAAGAAAATGTTTCATATCTTGACCTCTCTCTTTTGTATGGGTTGACAATCAGATTCTGTTTTCCGTCTCCGCAAAGGGCGGCTGGAGGATGCCGCGGTCGGTGATGAATGCGCCGATCAGTTCATGCGGCGTCACGTCGAACGCGGGATTGCACACGGCAACACCTTCCGGAGCAGACTGTTTCCCGAAAAATGCCGTGACCTCGCGCGGATCGCGCTGTTCAATGGGAATCTCCGAACCGCTTTTCAGTTTCAGGTCGAACGTGGAGTAGGGGGCCGCCACATAGAACGGGATACCGTGGTAATGCGCCAGCACGGCAGCTCCGTAAGTACCGATTTTGTTGGCGGTGTCGCCGTTGGCGGCGATCCGGTCCGCGCCGACGATGACGGCCTGAATCCGGCCTTCGCACATGAGCTGCGCCGCCATGTTGTCGCAGAGAACCGTCACGTCCGCGCCCGCGCGCTGAAGCTCCCACGCCGTCAGGCGCGATCCCTGAAGGAGAGGCCGTGTTTCATCGGCATAGACCTTCAGGCGCATGCCCTTGCGCATCGCATCGTAAATCGGGGCAAGGGCAGTGCCGCATCCGCCGGCGGCGAGAGCGCCCGCGTTGCAGTGTGTGAGAATTCCCATGCCGTCATGAAGCAGACTGGAACCGTATTCGCCGATCCGGTCGCAGAGTTTGATGTCTTCATCCAGAATGGCGAGCGCCTCTTTCAACAGCTCCTTTTTCAGCGCGGGGACCGGAAGTTCCGAAAGGTTTTCCAGATGCCTCATGCAGCGGTCGAGCGCCCAGGAGAGATTGACCGCCGTCGGGCGGGAAGCATTGAGACGCCGGGCGTATTCGTGCAGGTGCCTGAAAAATGCGTCCGTGCTTCCGGTCTCGATTTCTCCTCCCGCGGCGGCAAGCGCCAGAGCAGCGGCGCATCCGATTGCGGGAGCGCCGCGCACGGCGAGAGTCTGAATCGCTTCGCAGGCATCCTCCACGGTGTTGATCGAAAGATACCGGAGTTGTCCGGGGAGCGCGCGCTGGTCGATGATCCGGAGTCTGCCGCCGGTCAGAATGGCTTGTTCCGACCATTGAAAGTGGACAGAACCGTCCGGCGCAAGCCATGAGACAGTGTCGATGATGCTACTCATCGTCCTCCTCCGCCAGATCCAGAATGCTTTTCCCTTCGGTGATATCCTTGACATTCTCCTCCATCGCAGTGGCGATGAAGGGCAGATCCTTGATCTCCTCGTAATCCAGGTCGCGCCGTGCTGCGCGTCCTCCATCCACGATGACCGTCCCGAGCTCCTTGTTGACGACCAGGCGCGGCGTGGTGTCTGTTTTGATCCGGACGTCGCGTTTTTCCAGTTTCCCGTTGGTGTCGAACTGGTAGTAGATGTAAACCTTCGGACTTGCCGCCGCAATGATGTTGAGACGGCTCAGATCGTCGACTGCACAGCGGGGCGGCAGATTCCGCCCGAGATCCAGCGCGATCTTTTTCACCATGTAGACCCGTTCCTCGTCTTCGATCATCAGGGCGTGAAAGAAGGCCCGTCCCGTATTGTAGCTCAGAATGCTGTATTTCCTTGTTTCTATGAGTTCATTCCGGTTGTTGCGGCTTTGTGTGGAGATTTTCGGCACGCCCACCGTTGATTCCCACTGCACGAGCCCCTTGACCACGGTGAAATGCACCTGATTCGATCCGTATTCCGCCTTCAGCTGCGGATGGGAGAGAATCGCGCGGAGCGAATAGTGTCCGAGCTGTTTGAGATTGTAATAATTGGAGACGTTGAATGTGAAAACGCGTGAGGTTCCGGGCTGGAGAATAACGCCGCGCATGGTCGGATACTCATTGCCGGAAAGCAGGGCAAACCGATTGCGGCCCGGCGCGTTGATCTCGAAACGCAAGCGCCCGCGCAGCCCTTTGTTTTCTCCGAAAGCCAGCGGGTGTCCGCTGACGTTTCGCATCGTGACCCGCAGATAGACCGGCTCATACTGAAGATAGTTCAGCTGTGAGATTTCCACGCTCAAAGCCACCTGGGCGGAAGCATGGAAAGAGAGCAGGAAACACAGTGCCGTGAAAAAAACAACGGCCGCGACTTTGCAGGATTTCATGATTTCTCACTCCTTTCCGTCAACTCCAACGCGGAGTCGACCACTTCCCCGGCTGATATGGAACGATGACACAATCTGTTCTGACAATACTTCCTGAAACATTTTATGCAATCCAGTTTCGGCTGAAAAACCTTTTTTCTTTCGCAATAGGGCCCCGTCAATTCCGGATACGTCGGACCGAAAAATGCCACCACAGGCGTTTCCGCCGCCGCCGCAATATGCATCGGACCGCTGTCGTTGCAGAGCAGCAGATCCGATATCCGGATCAGCTCAACCAGTGTGCCAAGATCCGTTTTCCCGCAGAGATCAGACAGCGTGCCCCTGTTCCCGAAAGCCTCCTTTACTTTTTTCGCCAGAAGCGTCTCCCCCGGAGACCCGAGAAGCAGAAAATGGACCCCGCCCGTTTTTTCCGCAATGCCGCGCATGACTTCCGCGAAAAATTCAGGCGGCCACTGCTTCGTTTCCCAGCGTGCTCCCGGCGCGACTGCAATCAGACGCTTCTCATCGTTCCAGGTCAATCCCGCATTCTCCAGAAGCTGTTCCGCAGCACGCTTTTTTTCTGCCAGAACCGGAAGCATATAATGCGGGTCGCACTCCTTCACTCCCGGAATTTTCCGGATCATGGCGCAATTGCGCTCCACAGCATGAAAGACATCCGGAGGATAAGAAAGTTTCGCGCTGTAACAGAGTTTTGCCAGATTTTCCTTTCCGCAGGCTGGGCCGTAATATTCCCGTGCGCGTGCCAGACGCCCCGTCAATGCGCTGCGCATCAGCCCCTGCAGATCAATCACCGCGTCATAACGGTTTTTCCGGATCTCCTTCCATAATGCGGAAAACGCCGGAAAAAAAGTTTTCAGAGATCCGAGTTCCTTTCTGCGAAAAAGAATTCTGTGCTCAATGCCCGGCATATAGTCAAGCAAACCCTCAAATGCCGGATTGATCACCCAGTCCAGAACCGCGTCCGGATAAGCCCTGTGCAGTGCCGCGACAGCCGGGAACGCGTGAAGAATATCCCCCAGACTGCTGGGCTTGACGATCAGAATTCTCCTGTAATTACGCTCCGGCACCGGTCAGCTCCCGCGTTCAAGGCGCGAGGCAAGCCTTTCCGGCAACTGTGCCGCGAGAATCTTCTCCTGAGTGGCCCGGATATTGTAGGGCAGACGGTAGCGCGTGACCCGCCGTTCCTCCGAATCGTAAATGGCAAACGAGGCGCGCGGGTCCTTGTTGCGCGGCTGGCCGATGCTTCCGACGTTCAGAAGATACTTGTAGCCGGTAATGAGTTCCAGACTGATGGAGTCCGCTTCATACGGATTGATGACCGCACCGTCCTCGGGCCTGGCGACCCAGTCCTTGATTTCGTCGATCTGGCGCTCGGAATGCAGCGCGATCGGTTTTTTGCAGAATCCGACAGGAACATGAGAGTGTCCGCAGAAACAGACCTGCGTGAACTGATAGGCAAAATTATCCGCGGCATGATGAACGTCGAAAATGTAACCCCATGCGTCGGGACTGTCCAGTGTCGCGTGTACGGCCGTGATCGAGGTGCCTTTGACAGTAAGGCGCATCGGAAGGGAGGAGAGCCACGCCCGGTCCTCGTAAGTCAGCTGCGCCTTGGTCCAGAGCACGGCTGTGCGGGCATGCGGATTGAAGCCTTCCATGACTTCATCGTTGTTCGAAGCATATTCATCATGATTTCCCTTGACGACGCCGGCCAGAGGCAGGGTCCGGATGAGATCCAGGCATTCCTTGGGGTTCGCGTTGTAACCGACAATATCACCGAGGCAGATATATTGATCCACTTCCAGTTCCGCGCATTTGCGCAGAACGACTTGAAAGGCCTCCAGGTTTCCGTGGATGTCACTTAAGATCGCATACTTCATCTTAACTTTTCCCGCATCCCTACAATTCAAACGTTATGAAAACATAGCAGTACAATGTCTGGAAATATACCATTTTTTTGATAAATCGCAAGCTGGGAATTGTTCGTTTCAAGCTTTTTTTTGGACAAGACGCCGGAGTGTGACGGAAACGTGCCCTCTGCGCTTGGTAAGATATCCCGCATCCGCAAAAGGAAGACTATTTCAGCCTGCGGAAATACAAGGTGCCGCGCGAGGATTTGGAATCTTTGCCGGAAAGAGTGCCGAGAATCATCATTTCAGTTCCGTCTTTCCGGAGAAATACATCGCCGGTGCCCGTGGCGGAATTTGTTTCTCCGGTGCTTTCCCAGCCGTCCGCGCGCAGGGCTTTGACCAGATCGGAAAGCACCTGCTTGTCCGAATACGGGCTCCGGAAAGTTCCATAAATCGATTTTCGCGCAGGAAAACGCATGACCGTGACCGGTGATGCGCCCGGAGGAAGAGGCAGTTCCGTCGGCCATGGAATTTTAGTGTCCGGAAGATTACGGGGAATATCCATCGTAAACTGGACAATGGTGTCCTTGCCCGAGAAGCCGACCAGAAAAATCCTCCTGCGGAATCCATCGGGGAGCGGAACTTCAAACAATACAGAACTGGAGTTGGCCGCGAGCGGTGCATTCGGATATTTTTTCCGCAGCAGACGAAGCGCGTCCTGCAGCGTGTGATCCACAAGCGCGACCCCCATCTCCATCTCACGCCCGTTGACGATGATTTTTTCCGTCCATAATTTCTGCGGTTCCAGAATGTCGGTTGCATTGTCTCCCTTGGAGGCTTGAGAACTGCTTCCGCGAAACGGCCAGAGCGAAAAAATATCCGCGTAAACAGGAAAGGTGAACAGAAGACACAGTAGCACAAGAAACCGCATGAAAGACCGCCTTTTCACAATAGACTTAAAGGTCGGAACTCTTGGAGAAGTCTCTGGTTTCCAGTCTGCCGACGGCTACGGCGAGGAAGATCGCCGCAAGACTGACGGAGTAAATCAGAAGCATGATGAAAACCAGACCGAACATCTTGAAATCCTGGAAGTAGAAGATGAAGTTCGGAAAGAAGTAGTAGAGGACATATACAACACTGCCCGCGGCACCGGCAATTCCTTTCGGGAGCATTGCCATGGCGATCGGGATGAAGCTGAACGAGAGTGAAAAGACCAGATAGAAGAAGGAGACAATCATTGCCGCAAGCTCACCGGTGAAACAGGAGATCATGATGATCATGGCACAGAACGGAATGAATGCAAGCAGCAGATAAAGCTGTTTGAGCATCAGCATTGGAGAATACAGTTCATGGGTATTGATGTAGTGCGTCAGGAAAATCACCACTTCGGAAATAAGGAAAAGACTGGCGCAGACAATCAGCATGCCGAAGTATTTCCCGAGCATATAGCTGATTTTCCGGATCGGTTTGGCAAGAATGATCAGAATCAGATCCGAGGAGATGTCTCGCGGAATTTCCGATGCACCGAGAAATCCGCCCAGCACCGCGCAGACTATGAACATGACAAACGACGCGGAAAGCAACGGCTGGGAACTGCGTCCCGCATCAAGAACCTGTGCAAAAATTGAATCTCCGGAAACCTGCTGGGTCAGAGGATCCAGATCCGCCATGAAATAGGAAATGACCAGCGCAATGGTAAGGAAAATGAAAAATGCCGGTTCCTTCATCCGTTTTATGCTCAGAAGCGTGATGGCAAACATTATTTCTTTCCCTTTCCGGCGGCTTTCATTTTTTCCATTTCCTCCTGCATCAGGAATTCCATGATGGTCGGGCAGAGGCGGCTTTCATCGTAAAGCGCTTCGGCTTTTGCTTCAATGTCACGGAATTCAAAGCGCCCCGCAATCCGTGAGATTTCCGTATAAAGCACGGAATAATCGCGGAATTCCGGTTTCATATCCAGCAGGGGACGCAGGAAGTCAAGACGGTTTTTCCACGTAACTTTTTTCCGGAGATCATTCAGACGGTTCAACCCCGCTGCCCAGACATTGTACTGATAGTGCTGTGGAAATTTTTTCAGATAGGCCTGATATTCTGTGATGGAGATCTTGTTCGGATTCTCCTCATTCAGGAGATAATAAGCAAACGCAGGAGCCGATTCCGGATAATCGGCATATTTTGTGCGGACTTCCCAGAGGAGCTTCTCCTTCTCCTCCGGATCGCGGGTGTAAATGCCCAGTGCGACCAGTGCGCTCAGCTTTTCCTCTTCGGTTTCCGCTGCCGCAAGGTCGTTGAGCATTTCAGTTCGCGTGATGCGGTAGATGACGAGATCGCGAACCGAGTCCGGCAGTTCATTGAGAATGGTGTCGATTTTCACCTTCTGCGGGTTGATATTCGCCACAGCGGCTTCTCTCAGAACCGCCTCGGACAGAAAATAAAGCAAAAAGATCGGTACGATTATGAAAACCAGACCGATCTTTTTTTTCTTTGTCATAAGCTGTGACTCGGAATATGCGGGTTATTTGTTTTTCGTGCCGCAATCCGCACAGTAGCTTCCGCCTGTAAGAACCTTGTTGCAGGTCTTGCAGATGCCCCAGACTTGCACTTTGCTGCCGCAGTTGGTGCAGAACTTCGCACCGGCAGCAGTCGGGGTGATGCAGTTCGGGCAGAGGTGATTGTCCGCGAGGACTTCCTTCTGAACCTTGGCGATCAGAGCCAGAGTCTGGGGAAGCGCCTTGATGGGCTTGCCGTCATAATCAACGGGATTCTTGGCATTCTGCGCAGCTTTGAGAAGACGGGATTCCAGATCCGGAATCGAGCTGGTCTCTGCGATTGCGCCTTCATAGGAACCCTTCTTGGAGGCTTTCCACTCGTCATAGAGAACGGAGAGCGTGGCATAATATTCATCGATCTTCTTGTCGGCTTCCGCTTTTGCCTTCGCCTTGGCTCTGATGTAACTGCTCACCACATAGGGCTCAGGCTGGGAGGAGCGTTCCATTGCCATTCTGAAATATTTCGCAGCCTGCGTGTAATCCGGCTTGGAAAGAATGTTGTTCGGATCGTTCTGGTCCACGATCGTGCGGGAGAGAAGGAATCCGGCGTTGAAGGGCAGCTTGGAATTGCTCTTCAGATAGTCGTTTTCACAGGCTTTTTTCAGGATCTCGATTGCCTTGACCGGATCGGCATTGCTCATGCAGAGAACGCCGCTCTGATACATTTCCTCGAAATTCGGATCATAGGCGATGATTTTTTCCAGCATGGAGGAAATCTTGTCGACATTCTTCGTGTCGATGGTGTCCATTCCGCCGGCAACGTTGATGAAGCGCATCCAGGCGACATCGGCCATGATTTTATGAAGTCCGGCGATCGGGGCCTTGGTGATCTGGGCTTTATCCTTGGAGATTTCCTGCTGCATCGGAGTCAGGATGTTTGCCAGATACGCTCCGGCAAGCAGTGCGACAACCATAATGACAACGCGGATGACGGTATCCTTTTTCATAGTAGCTTTCACCCCTGTTTACTTAATATCTTTGACTTTGAAGAAGAGGCTGGTGAGCATCAGAGCGAAAATCGCAAACGCAATGCCCCACAGAGTGACAAGACCGACATAGGACCACGGAATCTCGGCGTGGTAGACGGCCTGCGAACGGAAGTTGAAGAGATCCAGATTCGGGAGAATGCCGCCGTAGAGCACCGGAATGCTCTTGAGGACTCCGACCGAGTAGGAGAACCAGATTGCAATGATGGTCAGAACCGGAGCCACGACTTCCGGGAAGAGCGTCGCGAAGAAAATACCGATCGCAGCCATCGGGATGATGCTCAGAATCTGCAGAAGCTGCGCCTGGAACATCGGAAGCGCAATGGATTCAGAGAACGTGTAGGAGAAGATCACGAAAGATCCGAATGTGATCAGGGCGCAGATCACGATCGCCGCAAAAGCGATGCCGATGAGTTTTCCGGCCAGATACTGCGTTCTGCCAAGAGACTTTGTCAGCAGCGTGGAGGCAACCCCCTGCCGGAGTTCACGCGGAATTTCGAAGGTGATCGAAATGACCACCAGCGCGGCCGCAACCGCGTTCAACGCCAACGACACATCAATCATCAGCGGTTTGTGCTGTCCCATCGAAAGAACCTCATACAACGCGGCGCTTCCAATCAGGATCCACACGCACAGGATTAAGAAGTACACCACTTTCATTCGCAGAATGTTTTTCCACGTTCCGCTTGCGATTGCCATGATCTCACTCATCTTGACACGCTCCCTTGGTTATTTTTTGTTTAGAGTATTCCCTGCCATTTGATAAATATAACACCGGTTCAAGCATTTTCCAAGTTATCTTCTTCAATTTTTCCGAAAAAGAATGACTCCAGATCCTCCCGCGCGTTCAGGCGCTTGACGGATTCCCCGAATTTCCCGGTCAGATCATTGATCTTCCGGTCGATTTCCGGTGAAACTGTCTTGAACGTCAGTTCCCATTCGTCATTTTCTTTTTTCTGAACGTTGTCCGCCGCGGTCATCAGTTCCCTGACCGCCTCGTCGCAGTTCCGGATCTTCACCAGAACGCCGTTGTCCGTGTCGCGGGAGAGCAGATCCGAGAGTTTGCCCGCGCAGAGCAGACGGCCTTTGTTCAGGATCGAGATGCTGTCGCAGATCTCCTCCACGTCGGAAAGAATATGGCTGCTGAAGAAGACCGATGCACCGAATTTATCGCGCTGTTCCAGGATGATCTCCTTGAATTCCTGGCGTCCGTACGGGTCCAGACCGAGGAGCGGTTCATCTAGAATCAGGAGTTCCGGGCTGTTCAGAATCGCCTGCGCGATGCCCACTCGCTGGAGCATGCCACGCGAGAAGGTTCCCACCTTGGATTTCGCGTGCGGCGTCATCCGCACGATTTCAAGAACCTCTTCCACGCGCTGTCTCCTCCGCGAGGACGGAATCTTGAGGAGTCTTGCGCAGACATCCAGAAACTCTATCGCCGAAAGCTGCGGCGTAAAAGCCGGGCTGTCCGGCAGGAACCCGATCCGGTTTTTCACTTCCACATCGTCATAGGGTTTCCCGAGCACGGTCGCCATACCGCCCGTCGGACGGATCAGTCCCATCAGGATTTTGATCGTTGTGGTTTTTCCCGCACCGTTCGGACCGAGGAAGCCGAACACCGACCCCTTAGGGATCGAGATTGTCAGATTGTTCAGCGCGGGGCGTTTCGCCTTCCGCAGCCAGGTGCTGTACTCCTTCGTCAGATTTTCCGTTTGAATTACAAAACTGTCCAAAGCATCCTCCCTTCCAGTACGGGTTCCGGCGGACGGCGGAACGATTTTTTTTCCGTCTCCGTCAATTCATTGTTTCCCGATCAGTTCCTTCGTTACGTTCAAAAGCTCCGTCATTTCCTCCGGCGTCCCGATCGTGATCCTGACATAAGCGCATGTTCTTGCCGCCGGGAAATACCTTACCAGAATATTTCGCCGTTTCAAGTCCAGAAAATAATTTTTTGCGTCAATCGGCGGTGCCGCGAAGACAAAATTGGTGTCAGAATCAATGACTTTGAAGCCAAGTCCGCGCAATGCGATTGTCAGCGCCTCCCGGGTCGCCTTCACCTTTGCCACGCATGTATCGAAGTAGTTCCGGTCCCAGAGCGAGGCCAGTGCCAGCTTCTGCGTCAGCATCGGGACGTTGTAGGAGTCCTTCATCTTCATCATGCCGTCGATGATTTTTTCATGCGCGACGGCGAAGCCGAAACGCAGTCCGGCAAGACAGCGGCTCTTTGAGAAAGTCCGGCTGACGATCACGTTCGGATATTTTCTGACGAAATCCAGGCAGTTGTCACGGGAAAAATCCGCATAGGCTTCGTCGATCAGGACGATCCCGTTGAACTTCGCGCAGATCTCCTCCATTTTCGCCTTCGGAAACAGATTCCCCGTCGGCGCGTTCGGGCGCGCGATGATAAAAAGATTGGCATTCCGCGCCTGTTCCAGCGCATCGCCGGGCATTTCAAATTCCTCTCTCAGCGGAATCCGGATGCAGCGTGCCCCCTGGAGCCCCGCGAGGGTGGGGTAGAGCGAATACGTCGGATCGAAGCACGCCATCGGACGGTGCACGTCCGTGAAGCAGCGGGTCGCGATCGTCAGAATGTCGTCGGAGCCGTTGCCCGCAATGATATTGCCCGGAGTGAATCCGGTCATCGCCGCGATTTCTGCCCGCACTTCGAGTGCGAGCGGATCCGGATAGAGACGCAGTTTTTCGTATTGAAACGCTTCCAGCGTCTTCTTTACGCCGGGCGCGGGCGGATAGGGATTCTCATTCGTATTCAGCTTGATGACCGGCGCGCCTTTGGGCTGTTCACCGGGCGTGTAGCCGGTCATATTGTCGATTTCTGGGCGGAAATAGGAGACGTAGGCGTTCATTTCCGCGGTCCTTTCCTGCGGATGGAGCCGCTCCGTCCATGGGCGTCGAGCCACTCCATCTCCGCGAATTTTTCGATGGAATCCACCTCGCGCATGAGCGCCTCCTCTGTATACTGAATGGTGCTGCTCCGGCGCAGAAAGTCGTTTGCCGAAAGTCCGTGGAAGAACTTCGCCGTGCCGCCTGTCGGAAGCACATGGCTGGGACCCGCTGTGAAGTCGCCCGCGGGTTCCGGCGTCCAGGGGCCGAGAAAGACCGCTCCGGCCGCCTTCACATCGCAGGCACGGTGTTCCGCACCCTCAAACAGGAGTTCGATGTGTTCCGGCGCATAGTTTCCGGCGATTTCGAGCGCTTCGTCAATGTCCGGCGCTTCGATGAAGAAGATCCCGTGCTCGATGACGCGCGCGACGGTTTCGCTCCGCGAGAGCGTTTCCGCCTGACGCAGAAGCTCTTTCTGCACTTTTGCGATGAGTTCCGCAGAGTCGGTGACAAGGACCGCCTGCTCCAGTCCGCTTCCGTGTTCCGCCTGCGACAGCATGTCCGCCGCGATGAATGCCGGGTTTGCCGACGCGTCCGCCACGATCATGATTTCAGACGGCCCCGCCACCATGTCGATGGCAACATTGCCGTAGACCAGTTTCTTCGCCGCCGCCACGTAGGCGTTGCCGGGGCCGACGATCTTCTCCACTTTCGGAATGGTTGCCGTCCCGTAGGCGAGCGCGGCGATTGCGTAGGCGCCGCCGAGCCGGTAGACCTCCTTCACGCCCGCCGCCTTGAGTGCGTAGAGCGTTGCCGCGTGGACCGAGCCGTCCTTCATCGGCGGAGTCGCCGCGACGATCTCCTTCACGCCTGCCGCGGCCGCGATGCCCGCCGTATGCAGAACCGTCGAGACCAGCGGAGCGGTGCCGCCGGGGATATAGCAGCCGACGCGGTTCATCGGCGTGAATTTTTCGCCCAGTATGACACCCGGACGCGGGGAATAGCTCCAGTCCTTCGCAATCTGATGCTGTGCGAAATCCCGGATGTGGGAGAGTGCGGCGCCGATGGCCTCCTTTGCCTTCTGATCGACCTTTTCCTCCGCTTCCTCGAACTCTTTTTCCGTGATGCGGAAAGCGGCGGGAGCGATGTCGAGTGAATCGAATTTCTTCAGGAAGCGGCAGATCGCCGGATCGCCGTCCTTCCGGACTTCGCCGACGATTTCCGCGACCGCCGTTTCGATTTCCCGCGGGCACGCCGGGCGGTTGTAGAGCTGTTCCAGCGCCTTTGCATAGTCCGCGTTCTGACAGGATATCACCTTCATTTTTTCTTCTTTCCCCAAATACCTGATTTTTTGCGCCATATACTATACATCAAATTTGCGAATATGCTAATCGGATTCTTGACGGAATGCCCTTTCCCGTGTAAATTACCGGAGTTTTTTCAAATTTTCACCGAAAGAAAGGGTGTTTTCATGTCATCCGACGTCATTGCCATCGACGGCCCCGCGGCCTCCGGGAAAAGCACGGTCGCGCGGAATCTCTCCGAAGCTCTCGGCATTCCCTGCATCAACACGGGATCCCTCTACCGCGCCGTGGCGTGGAAGCTCCTGCGCATCGGCCTGAATCCAGAGTCTGTCACGGAGGAGGAGGTCGGACGCATCCTTGCCGATACGCGGATCGCCTATGAAAAACCTGCGCCAGGCGCGCCGCCGGACATCCGGATCGACGGCATCTTTCCCGGACAGGAGCTCCGCGGTGCGGAGATCGCTTCCGGCGCGTCGAAGGTGGCAACCATGCCGAATGTCCGCGCATGGCTCCTTGACCTCCAGCGCAATATGGCGAAGCGCGGACGGATCGTCATGGAGGGCCGCGACATCGGAACGGCGGTTTTTCCCGACGCCCGCTTCAAATTTTTCCTGACCGCGTCCCCGATGGTCCGTGCCCGCCGCCGCCTCGCGCAGAGCGGAGAGACCTTTGACGGCGCGACGCTCGAATCGGTCGCGCGCGACATCGCCGCCCGTGACGAGCAGGACAGCAGACGCTCTGTCGCCCCGCTGAAACGTGCCGACGACGCCGTGCTTGTCGACAACAGCGAATGGGAAAGCGATCAGACCTTGCAGTTTATTCTTGATCAAATCAGGGAGAAGGAGAATATGGAGAAGAAAGAGACCGTTCTGGCCTACCGCGTTCCCTATGCGGACACCGATCAGATGGGAGTCGTCTACTATGCGAACTACCTCAAATATTTCGAGATGTTCCGCAGCGAGATGCTCATCGACGCCGGCCTGAGCTATCTTCAGATGGAAAAGGAGGGGATCGCCCTGCCGGTGATCGAGGCGGTCTGCCGCTATAAGAGCTCCGCCCGTTTCGAGGACCGCCTGACGATCACCGGGCGTGTCGCCGAGGCAAAAGGTGTGCGCGTCAAAATCGAGTGCGAGGTCCGCTGCGGCGAGCGCCTTCTTGCCGACGGCTACACGGTTCATGCCTGCATGGACATGAAAAACAACCGTCCCACACGCGTGCCGCCCGCACTTCTCAAACTTCTGAAATAACACGCGGAACAACAGAAAAAACAGGAGGTCTTTTATGGAATTTGCCGAACTTCTGAAACGCCGCACCATCCGCCAGTTCACGCAGGAACCGCTGACGAAGGAGGATCTCCGCGCGATCCTCAATGCCGCCCGCCTTGCCTCCTGCGCCTCCAACAGGCAGCGTCTGCGCTATCTGGTCGCAACGGAACCGGAACTGGTCGAACGC
This sequence comes from uncultured Lentisphaeria bacterium, assembly GCA_949287225.1. GTDB lineage: Bacteria > Verrucomicrobiota > Lentisphaeria > Victivallales > UBA1829 > UBA11452. The sequence goes on along the minus strand of CASEFP010000070.1, from coordinate 8,904 downwards.
ATTCTCCCGCATACCGCGTATGCCTCTCTGGTCCGCCCGCACCGCGACCCCGTCCCCGGCAGGACCGCGCCCGTCGCCTTCATCGCCGTGCTCTGCAGCTGCGAGCCGGGGCCGCTGCTTCATGCCGACGCGGGCGCCGCGATTCAGAGCATGGAGTTCGCCGCGTGGGAGCGCGGAATCGGCTGCTGCTGGATCGGTTCGCACAAGCGCGAGGCCGTCGCGGAGATTCTCGACGTCGCGGAGCCGGAACGGATTCTCTATCTGGTCGCGCTCGGGCATCCGGCGGAATCGCCCGTCTCCGAGGATGTCACGGATGAATCGGACATCAGCTACTACCTTGACAGCCGGAATACGCTCCATGTGCCGAAGCTGACCGTGGACGCGATTACGAAATGGTGCTGAGGCAGCCCGAGAGGTTTTCTGTATGAGTGAAGGAGCGCTGTATCTCGGGAAGGGCCGCGAAAAATCCCTGCTGCGGCGTCATCCGTGGATTTTCTCCGGCAGCGTCGAACGTGTCGAAGGCCGTCCGGAACGCGGCGCGACCGTTTCGATTCACGCGTCCGACGGGCGTTTTCTTGCGCGCGGCGCTTATTCACCGGACTCCCAGCTCCGCGCTCGCGTCTGGAGCTTCGATCCCGGGGAGCGCATTGATCACGATTTTTTTGTCAGGCGCATCTCCCGGGCGCTTGCCTACCGCGCTTTTCTCGGGTATGACGCGCCGCAGGGCGCATGCCGCCTGCTTGCCGCCGAGGCGGACGGGCTCCCCGGTGTGACCGCCGACCGTTACGGGGAGTGGATCGTCGTCCAGATTTCCAGCGCCGGAGCCGAACGCTTCAAGCTGGAGATTGCAGAAGCGCTTCTTGCGGAGACAAACTGCCGGGGCGTTTACGAGCGCTCCGACCTTGTCGCGCGGAAGAAGGAGGGGCTGCCCGAGAGTGTCGGCCTTCTCGCGGGGGAGATGCCGCCGCAATCGCTTCCAATTGTGGAAAACGGCCTCACGTTTCAGGTCGACGTCTTTCATGGACACAAGACCGGTTTTTATCTCGACCAGAAGGAGAACCGCAACGCGGTCGCGTCGCTCTCCGCCGGACGGCGTGTATTGAACTGTTTCGCCTATACCGGAACCTTCGGCGTCTGCGCGCTGAAAGGGGGTGCCGTCCATGTGACCAATGTGGATTCCTCGCGTCCCGCTCTGGAGTGCGCGGAGGAGAATTTCCGGCGGAATCAGCTTCCCGCGTCCGCGTATGAGAATGTCGAGGCGGATGTTTTCGCGTATCTGCGGCACTGCCGCGAATCCGGCAGAACCTTTGACATGGTGATTCTGGATCCCCCGAAATTCATCGACTCGAAAAACGCGCTGATGCACGGATGCCGCGCCTACAAGGACATAGCCCTTCTGGGGTTCCGCATCCTGAATCCGGGCGGGCTTCTCGTCAACTTCTCCTGCTCGGGGCTGATGGAGCGTCCGCTCTTTCAGAAGATCACCGCCGATGCCGCGCTGGACGCCGGGCGGGAGGCACGGATTCTGCGGGAACTCTCCCAGGCGCCCGACCATCCCGTGCCGCTAGCCTTTCCCGAGGCGCTCTACCTTAAGGGCCTGGTGAGCGTTGCAGAGTGAATGGAATCACGCAAGTGTGATGTCGAAGTTGAAGTGCGCCGTGTTGTGTTCGTGTTCTTCCGCGGCGCGCAGATCATAGAAACAGGCGTCCGCCTCGTCCAGTCCGGGGAGGCTCAGAACCTTTTCCGGCAGAACCTGCGTCAGAATGCCGTGTGTTTCAACCCGGAACGCGTCTCCTTTCGCGTCAAGCATCCTGCCGTGGACGGGAAGCGCCGCTCGGGTCGAAAGCAGAACCGGCCGGCCGTAACGGTAGAGCTCAAATGGCAGGATCGACTTTCTGCCCAGCGCGGCAAGTTCGGTTTTCCCGAGTTCCAGACATCCCTGGACAAGAGACACGCCGTGCTGTGCCAGTTCCGCGACCGCCATCGCATTGCAGACCGGAAGCGGCATGCAGGTTTTGATCGTCAGACCGGGATGCTCCCGGAGGAGGGGGATGTGTCCTGTCGAGGTGATCCGGATTGTCCGCCCCCCTTTTTCAATATGGCGGCGGATTGCCTGTTTCACCTCCTCAAGCGCGCTTTCCGGGATGTAGAAGGGAAGAAGCAGCTCCTCGTGCGGCGCGGGATCGTCCGTCATCTCCCGCGCAAGAATGCAGTGCGCGGCAAGCTTCGGATGTTTCCCGCGCGGCAGAAGAACTGTATCGGGCACTCTCTCCCGGAGCTTCGGATGGACAAGCGCCGCGTGATCGGCATGGAAGCGCGCAAGGGCTTTCCGCGTTTCCGCGGCACTTCGCGCGGGATCAAGCCTGGGCAGAAGCATTCCTGCGCACTCCTTCCGCAGCTGCCGCAGGACACTGGACGGGAGAAACGGATTCCCGGACACCGTGACACGCACACATCCCGCCTCAAAACGCTCATCGCGCAGTTTGGAGAATTCCTCAACGATGCGAGCCGGATCAAGCGGTTGTTTTTCCGCTTCGGAGAGTGTGAGCGCCTGTTCCCAGGTCTGTCCCTGGATCTCCACGCGGCAGAGTGTGCGCGAGAGAGTGACATCCATATCCAGAAGCGGAAGCCGGGACGGAAGCGCGGCGATGCGCGCGGAGTAGTCCTGCGTGCGCTCGCCGATCTTGTAGACGAGTCCGCCGCGCGGAATCTCCTTGTCCGCGTGGACGAAAACTTCCTCATTTCTCGAGGCGCAGGAGACGCTTTTACCCCGGCACGTCATTTTCGTGACGCGAAAGGCCGACCCCTCGTCTCCGCTTGGCGGCTGAACCCGGATCATGTCGCCGAGGAACACGCTGCGGTTGACGCTCATGGTGAATCCGTTCGGAGACGTTGAGACTACTTTTGCGCAGAGAAGTCCGGAGACCCCCATGGCATCGTGCTTGATCAGATTTGCGGCGGATTCCTTCGTATAGTAGCCGTTCGACCATTTGCGCCCGTAAGTTCTGGCGAGATACGTTTTCGCCTCGGGGAGCTTCGCGCGGAAGGCTTCTTCGGAGCGGGCGGCAGCATCCATCAGCATCCGGTAGGCGGTCACGACGTTCGTGACGTAGTCGGCGCGCCGGAGACGGCCCTCGATTTTGAAGGAGGTTACGCCCGTTTTCATCAGGCGCGGAATCAGTTCCGGCGTGGCGAGATCCTGTGCGGAAAGGAAGAACCCGTTCCCTTCGGATGAGCGGTGTCGTCTCCGGCAGGGCTGTTTGCATTTTCCGCGGTTTCCGCTCCATCCGCCGAGCCAGGAGGAGAGCAGGCAGGTGCCGGAAATGCAGCAGCAGAGGGCGCCGTGAATGAAGATTTCCACTTCGACCGGCGGCTTTGACTGCATGATTTTTTCCAGTTCGGCGAGTGTGGTCTGTCGTTCCAGAATGACGCGGGCAAGTCCGAGTTCCTTCGCGAAGGCAAGTCCTGCGGAATTGTGCAGTCCCATCTGGGTTGAGCCGTGCAGCGTGAGTTTCGGGAAATATTCGCGCGCGATTCTTGCAATCCCGAGATCCTGCACGATGAGGGCGTCCGGGCGCAGCTCCTCAAGATACGCCAGTTCCTCTGCCGCCTCGTCGAGTTCGTCCTCCTTGACAAGCGTATTGAATGTGACATAGACGCGCCGGGAGAGTTTATGCGCATACGCGATCAGACGCGACATTTCGTCAAAGGAAAAATTTTCGGTCCGTTCGCGCGCATTGAAGCGTTTCAATCCGCAGTAGACGGCGTCCGCCCCCGCGTCGAACGCGGCAAGCGCGCATTCCAGATTTCCCGCCGGAGCCAGAAGTTCCATTGCCTGCGATCCTTTCCAGAATATTTTGTTTGCCGGATAATATACTGGGTCTGGAGAGTGCTTTCAATCCGGCGAAACGACAAAAATCCGCAGGACCTTGCATTCTGCCATACTCCAGTGATAAGCGTCATAGAGACGGCAGAATGCGGCGCATTTTCCCGTCTCTGTCAGGTGCGGGAGTCGCGGACCCGTTCCAGTGCCACTTTCTTGCCCTCATAAAAGGCGTAAAGGTTCTGTTTGATGACTTCGGGTTTATTGCTGAAGCCGTCGATGATCGCTTCCTCGAAAGCTCGGTCGAAATCCAGCTTGTCTTCGCCTTCCAGGTAATGGTCGATCAGAATCACGGAAAGCGCGCCGAGAACAACGGAGTTCGCGCATTTATGATTGCCGACGCGGTTCGTTGCAATGTCGAGCGCGTCAATACCTAGCACCTTCTTGTCCGGCGTGACATCCGGCCGCTTCATGGTCGAACTGTCATACAGGAGCACGCCATTGGGCTTGAGCTCGTGAATGTATTTTTCAAGAGCGGTCTGCGTCATTGCGATCAGAAGATTGCAGTCCCGGTCGATCAGCGGCGACGGAATTTTATTATGGCTCAGAATGATCGAGCAGCTTGCCGAGCCGCCGCGCTGTTCGGGTCCGTAGGAGGGCATCCATGTGACATTGAAGTTGCGCAGTTTCGCCATGTTGGCAAGCATGATCCCGAGACTCAGGATGCCTTGTCCGCCGAATCCGCCGATTTTGATCCTCCGCTCGTAGTTGAAGATTTTCGACTCGTTGCGGAAGGTTTTCGGCACCCCGATGTTGAGCTTGCGCGGGAAGAGGAGCTCCCTGACCTTTTCCGGATCGCGGACCGGTTCCGGCGGCATCGGAGCAGGAAACGTTTCGGCGGACCGGTCGCGGAAGCATCCGAGCGGGAAGTATTTCTCCATGCGTTCCTCAATGAAGGCGTTGATCTCCTGCGCGCTCATTTTCAGATTCACGGGGCAGGGGGAGAGCACTTCAACAAGCGAGAATCCCCTGCGGTCGCGGAGATTTTCGACGGCCTTGAAGACCGCTTTTCTGGCGTCGCGGATGCGCGGTGTCGTGGTGAGCGCGACTCGCTCGATATAGACCGGTGCCTCCAGCGCATTCGTCAGCTCGCAGACTTTCAGCGGAAAACCGTCCGTTGCCGTGTTGCGCCCGTAGGGGGAGGTCATCGTTTTCTGTCCCGGAAGGGTGGTCGGCGCCATCTGCCCGCCGGTCATGCCGTAATTGGCGTTGTTGACGAAGAAGACCGTCATTTTCTCCCCGCGGTTCGCCGCCTGAATGAACTCGTTGAATCCGATGGCGCCGAGGTCGCCGTCTCCCTGGTAGGAGATGACGAAGGATTCCGGATTGGCGCGGGAAATGCCGGTTCCCACCGCGGGAGCACGCCCGTGCGCCACGGAAATGCTGCCGCAGTTGAAGTAGTAATAGGCGAAAACCGCACAGCCGACGGGCGCGATCAGCACGGTGTCCTTCCGGATGCCGTAATGTTCGATCGCCTCGGCGATCAGTTTGTGCAGAATGCCGTGTCCGCATCCGGGACAGTAGTGCATGTTTTTCTTGATCGGCCCGGGACGGCGTTCAAAGGTGTCGAAGAAGACGGAGGATTTTCCGAATTTCACAGTTTCACTCATGATTTCATCTCCTTCCGGATCGCTTTGACCATATCGCAGATTTCATTGCAGCTTGGAATGTTTCCGCCCATCCGGCTGCACAGGTGCACCGGCAGGCGGCAGTCGATGGCGAGGCGGATGTCCTCGATCATCTGCCCCGCGCTCAGCTCGACGCTGACGAGAGCGCGGGTCTGTCCGTTGTCAAGGAGTTTGCGCAGCGCGTTTTTCGGGAACGGAAAGACCATTTTCGGGCGCACGAGCCCGGCGCGGATTCCCTCCTCGCGCAGCATTGCGACCGCGCCGGCTGCAACGCGCGAACTGATGCCATAGGCGACCAGCACGATTTCCGCGTCATCGGTCATGAACTCCTCGGCGCGCTGTTCGGTCTCCTCGATGCGGCGGTATTTCGCCTGAAGGCGGCGGTTCAGTTCCTCCAGATCGTCGTGTTCCAGATAGATGGATGTGATGATGTTGGCTTTCCCGTCGACGATCCGCCCCATTTTCCATTCGGGATCGTAATCGTAGACCGCCGGTTCGGGGAGCGTGAGCGATTCCATCATCTGCCCGATCACGCCGTCGGCCATGATATAGGCGGGCATCCGGTATTTCTCGGCCATGCGGAAGGACTCATAGGCCATGTCGCACATCTCCTGCACGGAGTTGGGGGTGAAGACCAGGCACTTGTAGCTGCCGTGCCCGCCGCCCTTGACCAGCTGGAAGTAATCCGCCTGTTCCGGGCCGATGTTGCCGAGTCCGGGCCCTCCGCGCGTGATGTCCGCGATCACCGCTGGCATTTCATAGGCCGCCAGATAGCTGACCTCCTCCTGTTTGAGGCTGATGCCGAGTCCGGAACTTGCGGTCATCGCGCGTCTTCCTTCGGCGACGGCTCCGATCACCATGTTGATGGCGGCGATTTCGGATTCCGCCTGAATGAAGACGCGGTTGAGTTTGGGAAAGAGCGCGGCGGCGCTGTGGGCGATTTCGCTTGCCGGCGTGATCGGATACCCGAAAAAGCAGTCGCATCCGGCGAGCAGGGCGCCGTAGACGAGCGCCTCGTTTCCTTTCAGGAGAAGACGGTTGTTGTATTCCATGACTGATTCACTCCTCCGTCTGATAGATGGTGATGGCGCCCGGTTCGGGACACTGCAGGAAACACGAGCCGCAGCCGATGCAGTTTTCGGGATGCTCCGCGTGCACGGCGAAATACCCCTGTTTATTCAATTCGCCGCCGACGGCGATCAGGTTTTTCGGACAGGCGGGAATGCATCGTCTGCATCCTTTGCACTCCTCCCGCGCGATGGCGATACGGTATTTTTTCATCATGGTTTCACCTCCGTGGTGATGATTTCCGGAAAACAGGAAATATACCACGGAAATCCGCTTTTTTCAACCCCGCGCTCCGGAAGGATTGTGAATTGGCGCGGATCCTTCGGAAACCGAACGTTATTTTTTTCACAATGCTTCTGCCGCATAATCCGCTGGAGGGATTGTTTTTCTTGAAAAAAAGGTGGAACGGAGTTTGTAAAATCTTTCACAGCAGAGTATATTATCCGGATTTATCTTTCAGGAAGAGAACCCAAGACTCAATGGAGGTAAAAATGGTTAAGACTCTGAATGCGGCCCCGAACCATCCGAAGATGGTTGCCTGGGTCAACGAATGGGCCGAGCTCTGCGAGCCGGACGCGATCTACTGGTGCGACGGAACCAACACGGAGTACTATGGATTGTGCGACGAAATGGTCAAATCCGGCCTTGCAACCCGCCTGAACAGCAAACTCCGTCCGGACTGCATCCTGTTCCGCAGCGATCCGTCCGACGTCGCTCGCGTTGAAGCCCGCACGTTCATCGCCTCCGAGAAGGAGGAGGACGCCGGCCCGACCAACCACTGGATCGACCCCGTCAAACTCAAAGCCGAGATGAGAGCCCTCTACAAAGGCTGCATGCACGGCAGAACCATGTATGTCATCCCGTTCTCCATGGGGCCGGTCGGTTCCAATATCGCGAAGATCGGCGTTGAGATCACCGACTCCGCCTACGTTGTGATCAACATGCACATCATGACCCGTGTCGGAAATGCGGTTCTGGATGTTCTCGGCGAGGACGGCGAATTCGTCCCCTGCATCCACTCCGTCGGCAAGCCGCTGGAAAACGGCGCCTCCGACAACGGCATCTGGCCCTGCGCCCCGATGGAACACAAATACATCGCGCAGTTCCCGGAAACCCGTGAGATCTGGTCGTTCGGTTCCGGTTACGGCGGAAACGCCATCCTCGGCAAGAAGTGTCTTGCTCTGCGCATTGCGTCCGTTCAGGCGCGCGACGAGGGCTGGATGGCCGAGCACATGCTCATCCTCAAGCTCACCAATCCGAAGGGCGAAGTCAAATATGTGACCGGCGCGTTCCCGTCCGCCTGCGGCAAGACCAATCTTGCGATGCTCATCCCGACGATCCCCGGCTGGAAGGTCGAGACCATCGGTGACGACATCTCCTGGATGAAGTTCGGCAAGGACGGCCGCCTCTATGCGATCAATCCGGAAAACGGATTCTTCGGCGTTGCGCCCGGAACCTCGATGAAATCCAATAAAAACGCGATGCTCTCCTGCGCGAAGGAGACCATTTTCACGAACTGCGCGCTCCGTCCCGAGGGCGACATCTGGTGGGAAGGCATGGACGTGGATCTGGCTCCGGGCGAAAAGCTGATCGACTGGAAGGGCAACGTCTGGGAAATGGGCCAGACCGACGCGGAAGGCAAACCGGTCAAGGCCGCGCATCCGAACGCCCGTTTCACCGCCCGCGCCAAGAACTGCCCGGCGATCGCCCCGAACTGGGAAGATCCCGCCGGCGTTCCGATCGACGCGTTCCTGTTCGGCGGACGCCGTCCGTCCACGCTGCCGCTGGTCTACCAGGCGCTCTCCTGGGAGCACGGCGTGATGATCGGCTCCTCCGTCGGTTCCGAAGTGACCGCCGCCGCGCTTGACGTCAAGGCCGGCACGGTCCGCCGCGACCCGTTCGCGATGCTTCCGTTCTGCGGCTACAACATGGGCGACTACTTCCAGCACTGGCTTGACATCGGAAAGGTCGCCGGCGCGAAGCTGCCGAAGATCTTCTGCGTGAACTGGTTCCGCAAGACCGCCGACGGCAAGTGGCTCTGGCCCGGATTCGGCGACAACAGCCGCGTCCTGAAATGGGTCTTCGAGCGCTGCAACGGCGAAGGCAAGGCCGTCGAAACCCCGATCGGCTACATGCCGACCGTGGATGCGATCGACCGCACCGGCATTGAGAACGAGGTCACCGAGGCCGACATGAAAGAGCTTCTCTCCTTCGACAGGGAAGGCTGGCTCAAAGAGGTCGAGATGATCAAGGAGCACTACAAGAAGTTCGACAGACTTCCCAAAGAGCTTGCCGCTCAGCTGGAAGCGCTGGAAGCCAGACTCG
>CASEFP010000069.1 GCA_949287225.1 uncultured Lentisphaeria bacterium | reverse complement strand
TTGATTCAAAAAAATCAGTTTCATACAGCGATGCTCTGCATCGCAAAAATGCTTCGTGCAGGACTCTCAGTCCTGCCGCGGTCCAGCTGCGTAAGCTGGTCGCCGCAGGCGAAATCCCCGATACCGCGTATGCTTGCATCGCGGTAATTCATTCAAAACAAATCAGTTCCACACACTGGTGTCCTGCATTGCAAAAATGCTTTGTATTCTCCTCTCAATCCTGGTGCGGTCCAGCAGCGTATGCTGGTCGCCGGAGGCGAAATCCTTGATACGAGCACGTGCTCTGCACCAGGAGTTATTTTGCATTCGATTCCGGCCGCAGTGTTTTCCGATATTGGCTGGGGGGCAAGCCGGACTGTTTCCGGATGAAGCGGGAAAACAGAGAAAGATTGGGGAAGTTCATGATTTCTGCGATCCGGTTCAGGCTCATTCCTGAATAGCGCAGATGATTCCGTGCGATCTCGAACAGAACATGATCGACATACTGTTTGATTGTTCCGTTCCAGTGCGACTCTTTTTTGAAGCGGTATTTGAACTGCGGGCGGGTGCAGCGGCAGAACTGCACCAGTTCATTGACATTCATTTTGTATCCCTGATTGCATATTTCCTCGCGCAGACGCATGATGAAATCCGATTCCCGTTTCTGCGGGCTGTCCGCGTGGGCGGCAATATGGCGCAGGAAGGCGTAAAGATGGGCTTCGATGATTTCTTTCCCCGCATTGGAGAATGCGGAGGGAGGCGTTTCGCCGCAGATGATTTTCCGGATTGCCTCCAGATGATATTTTGTGACGTCGTCATAGACCTCCAGTTCCGCCACGGCGGACGCAAAGACGAATTTGAGCGTATAATATTCCACGTCTTTGCGATAGGAGACGAAATGATGGATGGTTTCCGGCGGAATCAGCCAGTAATGGCCGGGAAGAAGTCGGATGTTTTTTTTCTCCGCTTCTGCCGTGAAACTCGCCGCTGAGGCAGATCTCCAGCTGATAAAAGGAGTGGATGTGCGGCGTATGCGACATTGTACTTCCTTTTCCGAAATAGAGCAGTTCCGGGAAGGCGGACTGGAAACTTTTCTGCGTCATGGCGTGTCCTTATTCTTCGTTTTCTGTGGAAACTATAGTCTCTGAGGATGGAAAAGGCAAATATGTTTCGATAGATAAAAGGAGGGAATTGTCCAAAGTGTCAAGTTTTTTCTCCAAATTGTCATTTACAAAGCCGGAAAAAAGATTATAATCTATAAACAAGAGAGGATCGACATGATCTTTCATACAATTAGAAAAAGACTGCGGATTTTCTTTTCCGCAGTGACAAGACGGGAGGAATGGACGGATTATGCTTGCAGAAACAAACATTTTGAGGCAATTCAAGCGGAGGAAATATCATTTTTTCACTTTAATAGAGCTCCTCGTCGTGATTGCGATCATCGCGATTCTGGCGTCAATGCTGCTGCCGGCATTGAACAAGGCACGTCAGACCGCACATAAGATAGCCTGCGTCAACAGCCTTTCTTCGCTGGGCAAGGCCTATTTCATGTATGCAAACGATTACGGTCATCTGGTCCCGTTCAAAAATCTGAAGATGAACTGGTTCAGCGGTTTTCCCGCAACCGGTTTTCTTGCCGTGTATCTGAACATGAATACGAGTATCCACATCGGCCAGAGATCTCATCTCAGCGGACAGGCGCATCAGCCGATCGTCCGTTCGACAATCAGCTGTCCGGGAGTGGATTCCGTGCCGCTGAGAGATCCTGTGCAGGGGACTTATTCATACGGTTATAACAATATGGTTTATGCGATCTCCGGCAGCACGATCACAACCAACGACGATTATCAGTTTTCCGTTGCCTCTTTTCGGGATTTCAAAGTTCCGAGCAAAACGGCAGTGTTCCTGGAATCCTGGAGCACGATCGCAAATATATGGGACAAAACTTTATGGCGTTTCCCTCATTCAAACCGGAACAATGTCCTGTTTTTCGACGGTCACGTAGACAGTGTCCTGTACAAATCGCCTTTCATGGAAAATACCTCGGAGAGCTACGGAAGCATCTTCTGGTATCCGGGCGGCAAAAACGGTTATTGAGCTGAAATCAAATCTTCCGCATTATTGACAACACAAAATCTGAAGGAGTCAGAATTCATGAAAAAGACAACGTGTGCAATTCTTTTCGCTTTTTCCCTTTCCGTGTTCCCTGTCGCGGCCCAGAGCGTTCCTCCTGCAAACCTGGTTCAGAACGGAGATTTCTCAGAGACGGAAGATGCCGGTGACATCAACCGCTGGCGTTCCGGCTACTGTTTTTTGCATGACGCATCAATTCCCGCAGATTCCCCTATGCGCCAGGATGTGAAGAAAGCTGTCAAATGGGAGATCCGGGATGGAATGGCTGTCATTGTAAAAAGTCCGGAACTGCTCCAATACTGTAACGGGAGCGGAAAAATTGCGAAGAATGTCTCCGGCGGATATTCCAAATTCATTCCGCTGGTTCAGACAAACGGCGGAACATATTCTCTTTCCCTGCAATACAGCAGGATTGCCTCCGGTCCGGCAGCGGGCAATGGCTATGTTCTTGTTTCCATGTATGAAAAACCGGAAAATAAAAGTCTTTTCAATATCCTGCCGAAAGGCAAACTGCTGGTTTTCCCGCTTGCCGTGACAGGGGAAAAATGGAATACATTTCAGAAGGAAATCACAATTCCGGCAGGGATCAACTATCTGAACCTTGTTGTCCGCATAGACGGAGTCGGTGAATTGAAATTCAAAGATGTCAGTATGACGGAAAAGAAGTGAGATGTCCATGAAAAAGAGTTGTTTTCTGATTTGCACTGGATTTTTTTCCATCTTACTGCCGCTTTCTGCGCTTGATCCGGGTGGTGTGACGTTTGATTTTCAGAAGATTTCCGATACAAGGTTTGCCTCTCCGGTCAATCAGGGGGGATGCAATCTGATTCAGAACGGCGATCTTGCGCAGCCAGAATCCCCGGACGATCCGTTCCGTTGGAACTCCAGCTACTGTCATGTGCACAGCGCCGCTGTTCCGGCTTCTTCTCCGATCCGTCAGAATGTGAAGAAAGCCGTCCGATGGGAGATCCGGTCCGGTACCGCGACCATCGTGAAGAGTCCGGAACTGCTTCAATACTGCGGCGGAGATAAAAAAATTGCCTGTAATGTTTCTGGCGGATTCAGCAAAGCCGTCAGGCTTGCGCAGACATCCGGAGGAACTTATTGCCTGAAGTTCAATTACAATATGAATCACTCCCTCGGTGAGAAAGGATATGCGATCATATCCTTTTTTGAAAAACCGGAAAACAGGCGTCTTGCAAATCTCCTGCCCAAAGGCAAACTTCAGATTTATCATCTGGGGGATACGGGGGGAAACTGGAATCTTTTCAGCAGGGAATTCACTGTTCCCGCCGGAATCAACTATTTGAGTATTGTCATCCGGATCGACGGTATCGGCACATTGCGTTTCAAGGAAGTCAGTTTGACGGAAATCAGGCGTCCCGAGAAAATCACGCTGAGACTTTCGCCCCACGGTTTTCTTGACCATACCTTTGCCGTATCGCGGAATCAGCCGGCAGTCATGTGTTTTGTCTGGAAGAAAAATACCGATGATCGTTATCTGGCGAAAGATCTTGAATTTGTTCTGACCCTTCCCGCCGGATATGAATTCAAGGGGACTGTTTTTGCTGAACCGTCCTCAATTCAGATCGGAAAAAAGACGGACGGCGGCAGCGAGGTGCGCTTCCGGATCAATCCTTCCCTGTCCGGTTATCTTCCGGGAAAGAATTTCAACTTCTATCTCCGCATGCCGTTCCTGGTTGTTTCGGATGCTCCGGCGGGAACGCAGGGCAGGGCGGTACTGTGTGTCAGACATCAGGACAAAGTGGTTTCCAATCTGGAGGGAATCAAACTCAGAACCATTCCTCCGATTCATGTGGAATCCCGCCCGTCGCGTTATTACAGCGGGATCTATATCGGCGGCATCTATCTGAATTTTCCGGAGCCGGAAGCAGATACACTCTTTGCCGGGCTGATGCGTGCCGCCGGTGTTCAGTGGATTGTGGCATCACCTCTCCAGCGGGAAAAATTGTGGCGTGAAAACGGAATCGTCTACATTACACCGGAGAACTTCTGGGTTGCCAACGGATTCCGTATCGGACTTCCAGAAGGGCGTCCGGAAACGGACAAATACCGCTATATCGGTAATGCCGAGTTCAATCTTGACAGAGCAACCTGTCCGGCGGCGGTCTATGAGGAGCGTGAATATTTTGTAAATAATACGAAAAAAATGATCCGGAAGTCGCTTGCCGGATGCGACGGACTGTGGGCGAACTGGGAACCATACATGTTTTCCGGAAAGGGATGCATGTGCGATACCTGCCGCGCAAATTTTGCCCGTTTCGTGAATGTACCGCTGGAGCAGATGAAAAAGGAGTGGCCTTCCGAACTGGGCCGCGGGAAAAAATATTATGAAAAGATTGTCCGGTTCCGTTCCCTCGAACATGCAAAAATGGTAAAGACGATTCACAAGGCGGTTGTGGAGGCAAGCGGTGGTGAAAAATCTCTCGGATTCATTCCCGGCATTGCATGGAGCGAGATGGCGAGTTCCTGGCATGCACTGAATCCCGCTCCGGAAGTGCAGGCCTCGGATTACGCTTCTTCGCTCCGCTGGATCAATCCATGGGGGCCTTATCCCTGCTGGGACACTCAGCAGCCTTTCGGATACAGCAAGAAGGATATGCTGTCCTGTTTTCTCGCCGCCCGCGATGTCCGGGAACAGGTCAATCGCGATTATCCGGCGGGGAGACGGCCGAAACTGATGTCGTTTCCGCACGGGCTCCAGGTTTCCGACTGGGTGTTGCAGCCGGAGAACCTCATACTGGAAATGAATTCCTTTTTCTTCAATGGATTTGACTCGACGATTGTCTACGCTTTCCCGAAAGGCTATGACAATCGTTACTGGGCGGCTTTTGCGGATGCCGTCAATACCGCGGGAAAATATGAAGATTATGTGATGGAGGGCGAGCGGATCGACCAGTCCGTTTCGCTGATTCCCGTTCCTGAGTATGCCGCGCCATCCGCCACTGTGACAAATGCGCTGCCGGATTGCAGAAATGTTTCCATGCTTCAGCTGGCGGCGTATCGTCTCGGAGACAGGAGAATTGCTGCCGTCTTCAACTTCTGGGAGAAAGGAGAGGCATTTTTCACATTCCGTCTGGTCGGGCTTGAACCGAAACGGAATTATACGGTGATTTGCGGCGGTGATCAGTTCGTTCCGGATGAAAAACGTTCTGTTTACACGGGAGCAGAACTGGAGAATGGCATTCTCCTTCATGTCGGTGCCGCCCGCTGTGCCGTTTATGAGATTATGCCGGCAGGTGCAAATGTCCCGGTTACGATGAAATGGAGTGCGCGAAAAGTGAATCAGCTCTATCAGAAGCGCCGTGCTGAACTTGCGGAGGAAGCTGAGATCGACCGGAAGTTTGAGGCTCTCAACAATCCCAGGGACATTGCACTGAAGGATATGGCGTCCGACGGGATCTCCTGCAAGGTGAATACGCAAAAACAGACCATGACCTTTGCTTCGCGGAAAAACTCTGTTGTTCTGGCGGCCAGGGAGATGAGCATTCTGGACTGGCGGATTGACGGTCGGAAACTGATTGCGGGGAATCCGGTTTCAGGATTCGGCACAGCTGTCTTCTGGGAACCCTCCTGGCAGCCGCAGGGAGCTTACCGCGTTGTGAAACAGGAGAAGATCAAAGGTGGATTCCGCATCGTCGGAGAAATGTATGTCACAAGCAGTGCCCAACCTCATCTTGAAGCGCTGAACGTCCGCCAGACCTGGGAAATTACCGATTTATGCAGAAAAATTTCCTTAAAAACGGCATTGGAAAATGTTTCCGCAAATGAAGCGCCCCGGATTCATGCCCTTGCTCTGCGCTACCACTGTTTTCCCGTCGCTCCTGCACGGGAAAAAGGTTGCGCGGAAATCCCGAGCAATAGAGAGTTCCTCCGTTATGTGAGAAACTTCCGTCAGGCGCTGTTTTCAACTGGTGACGGATATTTTGAAAGCACAGTCGGAAAAATCTTCCGGGTTTCGGAGCAGGTTAGACGGATTTCCGCCCCCTCGGTTGTTTTTGCCGCTCCAGCTTTTCCCCGAATGCGTGTCACTCTTTCTCCTGCAAAGGAGTTTGCCGGCTTTGCCGTATGGGATTCTCCGAAGCAGTTCTGTGCGACATTTGAACCGTGCTTTAAAAAGGTTATATTAAAAAGCAGAGAAAAAATCGAATACGGCATGAATGCCGTTGCGGGAGAATGATATGAAAGTGTATGTCCAGACCGATATT